>NZ_CAMXVC010000028.1 GCF_947252345.1 uncultured Finegoldia sp. | reverse complement strand
GAGCTAATAACTGTGGGAGAGATGAGCTCTACAAATATTGAAAATTCAATCAAAATTAATTTTATAAATTCTTCAAAAAAGATAAAAATTTAAAAAATCTGACGATTTTGGTAGGATTTATTGAAATATTCTATAAATGCGTAAATTTTAACGATTTCTGTGTTTTAAGCGTGAAATTTTTGATATTATATAAATGGATTAATAATTTAGGAGGAATTTTATGAATTTTTACGAAGAAGCAAGAAAATTTGCGTTGGAGTATGTTGAACCATACGCAAAAAGGTCAGATGAAGAAGGGAAATTTCCTGTAGAATCATTCGAAGCGATGGGAAAAGCTGGATATTTTAAATTACTTATTCCAGAAGAAATGGGAGGACTCGGAAAAACCGCTCTTGAACATCAACAAGCTGTTTTGGCTTTTGCACAAAGCAATCCAACAGCAGGTCTTTGCTATATGATGCACAACGTAGCATTGATGACAGTACTTAATTACGGAAATGAAGAATTGAAGAAAAAAGTCGTAACGGACATAGTTGAGAACAACAAATTTATGGCTTTGGCATATTCTGAATTTGGAACAGGAACTCACTTCTACATTCCAGAAATAAAAGTTGAAAAGAAAGACGGAAAATTTGTTTTCAACGGAACAAAATCAATGGTTACAAGTGCAACTCACGCAAGCTATTATTTGATTTTGACTCCATCCACTGAAAAAGAAGGTGCGATAAATAACTGGTTAGTTCCTTTGGAATCAGAAGGTTTGGAATTTAGAATGAGTCACTGGAAGGGAATCGGTATGAAGGGTAACGTTTCATGTCCGATGTCGATGACTGATGTAAAATTAGACGAGGTCAATAGAATAGGCGAAGAAGGTTCAGGTGTTGAACAAGTATTCAACGCAGTAGCTCCTTACTTCATCTTGGGTTTGGCAAGCGTATACACTGGTTTGAATTTGAGATTGTCAAGTATCACTAATGATTATGCTTTGAAGAGAAAATATCCTTCAGGACAAGCTTTGGCTAACATCGAGACTGTTCAAATTCACTTAGGAAAAATATACACTAATGCGATGAGTGCAAAAGCTTTGACTGAACTTGCAGCAAAATCACTTGTTGATGGAGAAGAAGATGCTGTATGCAAGATTATCGCAGCTAGAGTGTGTGCTATTGAAAATGCAATCGAATCTTCTACACTTGCAATGAGAGTTGGTGGTGGAAAGACTTACAACTGTGCATCTGAAATCCAAAGATTGATGAGAGATGCTTATGCTGGTCAAATTATGGCGCCATCACTAGATGTTCTTAATGTTTGGTTGGGAAAAGCAATCACAGGTCAACCACTTTTATAGTGTAGAAATCGAAAAAAATAATATCAATTAAAATGAGATTTTGAATAATTTAATGTATTTAAGATTATTCGAGGCGATTTTTTGGCGATTTTGAAAATTTGTCAAATTAAAATAATAAAAAGGAGAACGTATGGGTATTTACGAACAAGCAAAGGAATTTGCGAAAAATTATTTGGAAAGTGCTGGGAAAAATTCGGACGTTGATTGTTCTTTTCCGAAAGAAGCTTTTGAAAAGATGGGAGAAGAAGGCTTTTTGAAACTTTTGATTCCAGAAGAAATGGGAGGACTTGGCAAAGGTGCAGTCGAACATCAAAAAGTTATAATGGCTTTTGCTGAGTACAATCCATCAGCGGCTTTGTGTTATATGATGCATAATGTTGCGTTGAATGCGGTTATAAAATGCGGCCAAAAAGATTTGTACGAAAAAGTTGTAAGTGATGTCATCAATCACAACAAGTATTTGGCGTTGGCAAACTCGGAATTTGGAACCGGAACACATTTTGCAAATCCGGAAACAACTTGCACGAAAAACAATGGCGAATTTGTTTTTAATGGCACAAAATCAATGGTAACTACAGCGACATTTGCAAGTTATTATTTGTTTTTGAGTAAGTCTTGTGAATATGAAGGAAAGACTACTTATTGGACAGTTCCTTTGGAATCTGAGGGTTTGAGTTTCAATATGAAATATTGGGATGGAGTTGGAATGAGAGGCAATGTTTCTTGTCCGATGAAGCTTGATAATGTCAAATTGACAGAAAATTACAGATTGGGAGTCGAAGGAGAAGGTCCTGAAGTTTCTAAAATTGTTACGAAATTATTTTTGTTGGGATTAGCTGGTGTTTATTCGGGATTGAATCTAAGATTATCGAAAATCACAACAAGTCATGCTAGAAATAGAAAATACCCAGATGGAAGATGCTTGGCTGATATCGAAATAGTTCAAATGTATTTGTCAAAGATTTATTCTATGGCTCAAAGTTCAAGAACATTGGCAGAGGATGCGGCGGAAGCGATAGATAGAAACGATGATGATGCTTTTGACAAAGTAATCGCATCGAGAGTTATCGCTATTGAACATGCGATGGAATCTTCAACTCTTGCGATGAGAGTCGGAGGCGGTATTAGTTACAATAGAAAAACCGAGATCGAAAAATTGATGAGAGATGCTTACGCTGGACAAATTATGGCGCCATCATTGGATGTGTTGCACGTTATGTTGGGGCAATCATTGGCTAGTAAGGTTAAATAGGAGGTAAAAATGAAAAAATTAAAAATAGGTGCAGTTATTTACGCACCAAGAGTTACAGTTATTTGGGAAATGATAGAAGAATTTTTCAAGGAAAATGGAGCAGAAATCGAAGGCGTTTTCTTCAAAGATTACAAGTTGCAAGTGGATGCTTTGGTTAAAGGTGAAATCGACGGTGCCTGGAATTCTCCACTTGCTCAATTAGATGCAAATTTGAGATTGGAAGGAAAAGAAAAAATAGGATGTATGAGGGATACTGACAGAGATAAAAAGACTTATCTTGTAGTTAAGAAGAATAAATTCAACAGCATTTCCGATTTGAAAGGCAAAACAATAGGATTTGGTGCGATAGATTCTCCACAAGCAAGACTTATTCCTATTAATTTTTTGCACAAAAATGGATTGGAATTTGGAAAAGATTACACTGAAAAGAGATTTGACATTGGCGTAGGTTTGCATGGAGACCACGTTGGTGGCGAAAAAGACAGTATGATTGCTATGGTCAATGGAGAAGTTGATGCAACATTCTGCTTGGATAAAAACTTCCAAGCTTGGGCAAAAGACGGCACTATTGACGAAAACGACGTTGAAGTATTGGGAAAAACAGACAATTTTGACCACTGTATATTCACATTTAATCCGGAAGTTTCTGATGAAGACATCGAAGCATTTGATGATATTATGTTCAAGATGGATTACAACAACGAAAAAGAAAAAGAAATAATGGACCTTGAAGGATTGAAAAAATGGATTCCTGGAAGAAGAGATGGTTTCAAACAAATCACAGAAGCTAACGAATATTTGGGAAATTTCTTAAAAGGATTCAATAGTGAACAATAAATTATTCAAGACATCTTTGATTGGTTCGATGCCAAGAGGAGATGAAATATTGAAAGCTCGTAGGATGTTAAAGGCTAATATGATTAGCCTTTCTGACTACGACAAGTTGGTTTTAGAGATGACGAAGGAAGTTGTAAAACTACAAGAGGATTTGGACATAGATGTCGTAACAAGTGGAGAGATAGCAAGGGACAATTATGTGTCATTTATTTCTGAAAAACTTGGCGGGGTTACTCAAATGAGTATGGCAGAAATGCTCGATTATGTCGATGACAAAAGAGAGTTTGAAAATATATTGAACACGTTGGATGTTCCGGCTACGTCTATAAAGAACGCTATCTGCACAGGCAAATTGGAATACAAAGGAGACATTGTATCAGAAGAATTAAAGCTTTTGAAATCTTTGACTGATAAACCTGTTAAGATTACAATGCCTGGTCCTTACTTGGTTACAAGAAGTATGTGGCTTTCTAATGTGAGCTCGAAATACTACGATAGCAAGGAAGATTTGGGAGAAGATGTAATCGAAATTTACAAGAAGGAAATCAAAAATCTTCAACAAATCGGAGTGGATGTGATTCAATTTGACGAACCAGTTCTCACAGAAATTGTATTCACGGAGGGAAGACCGAGAACATTTATGTGTGCATCGTTGTCTACGAGAAAAGACCCTACAGAAGAATTAAAATTTGCAACCCACTTGATAAAAAGCGTCGTTGAAAGCGTCGATAGAGAGAAATCAATCTCATCTCTGCACGTTTGTCGAGGAAATTGGAGCAAGAATGAAAGTATTTTGTTGACGGGTCCCTACACACCGCTTTTGGATTTGTTCTCGAACGTCAATGTCGATTTGTTGGCATTGGAGTTTTCAACACCGAGAGCTGGAGAATTAAAAGCGCTGTTGGGTGATGAAAGAATAAAAAACAAATGTATTTTAGGTCTTGGCGTGTTAAATCCAAGGCTCGATGATAAAGAAGACAGTGAAGAAATATACAATAGAGCAAAAGAAGCTCTCACATTTATCGAGGAGGATAAGTTGTGGCTAAATCCTGACTGTGGATTTGCGACTTTTTCGAACAGACCTGTAAATGAATACAAAAACATAAGGGCGAAACTTCAGTCAATGGTTGATGCGCGAGACAAATTGAGGAAAGAATATGAATGATGAGATAAATTCATTTCAAAAAAACTTCAGAGCAATTGTATCCAATGATTTGGTGAAAGTTTACAACGAAAAATCGAGCGTGCCGATAGATTCTATGATTTCTTTCGATTCAGAAAAAGAAGAGTTCACATCGATAGATTTTTTCGTAAGCTCCATCGTTTCGGAAATAATACTTTCAATGATAAAAGTTGCGAAGAAAAGAAATACGATATTGCAAGATATCGAAGCGAAGGCGAGCTTGGAAATTGAAAATCCAATGTATTTGCTAAATGTAATTGGATTTGAAGACAAAAGCTTCATCAAAAAAATAAACATTGACGTCTACTTTTTTTCTTTTTATGAGGGAAATGAATTACAAGGATTTTTGGATGAAGTTCTCAATCGCACTTTGATTTACAATTCAATCAAAAATTTAATCAAAATTAATTTTAAAACTGTTTTATAGTTGCAAATTAATTTAAATGTGGTATAATGAATAAAAATATATTCGATAGATAAGATAGTAGTATAAATGAAACTTCAAGAGAGGAAATGGTTGGTGCGAATTTCTAAGGGAAGTTTATATGAATGGGGTTATCTGAATTTTGGATGAAAACAAGTAGTCCAAAAAGTGATTCTCACTTTACAGGGATAGGATATGGAAGTATCTGAAAGAGATGTGTGCATTTTTGCACATAAATTAGGATGGTAACGCGAGTATTGACACTTGTTCCTTTTGGGGAACAGGTGTTTTTTTATTATAAAGGCAGGTGAGTGTAATGAAATGAACAGCTGACAACGAAAATATAAATTTAACGAAAAAACTGATGAAAAAATTTGAGGAAAAAAGAAAGGAATATTATTATGAATACAAAAAAAATTACAGTAAGTTCAATATTTTTAAGTGTGGGATTGTTGTTGCATTACATAACACCGGCGTTGTTTTTGGGAGTAAAACCGGATTTCTTGTTGGTGATGCTCTTTTTGTCGATACTATTTATGGATAATTTGAAAGAAGCGCTAATAGTAGGAGTGTTCGCAGGATTTTTGGCGGCGTTCACGACGAGTTTCCCGATGGGACAAATTCCAAATATCGCAGACAAAGTAATTTCTTCGGTCATCGTGTTTAATTTGTACAAGTTGTTCGGGAAAGTTGATGTGAAATCAAATTTGATATTTGCTGTCGGAACTTTAGTGAGTGGAATGGTGTTCTTGGCGATTGCAATTCCAATGGGAATGGGAACGGAAAACTTCTTTCAACTTTACTGTTCGATGTTCACAGCGGTATGTTTGCCGACTGCGATTTTGAATACAGTTGTTGGGGCTTTTTTCAAAAAATTAATTTACAAGACAAATTACGTCAAAATAAACGCATAATAATGATATTTATTTAAAATTACGTTATACTATAATTATATAGAATAATGAGGTGATTTTATGAAATATTCAGAACAAGGCGTGCAATATCATTTGAACATAAAAAAAGGTGACGTTGGAAAATATGTCATCTTGCCGGGAGACCCTAAAAGGTGCGAAAAAATTGCAAAATATTTTGACAATGCAAAACTAGTCGCAGACAACAGAGAATACGTTACTTACACAGGAACTATAAACGGAGTTAAGGTTTCTGTGACGAGCACCGGAATTGGCGGAGCGTCATCTGCGATTTGCTTGGAGGAACTCGTAAGATGCGGTGCTGATACGTTCATAAGGGTTGGAACTTGCGGGGGAATACAGGAAGATGTAAAAAGCAGCGACGTAGTCATCGCAAATGCGGCGATTAGAGCCGAAGGAACTAGCAAAGAATACGCTCCGATAGAATTTCCAGCAGTTAGTAACATCGAAATAACAAATTCCCTCATAAAAGCTTGCAAAGATTTGGGGCAACATTATCACGTCGGTGTCGTTCAATGCAAGGACAGCTTCTACGGACAACACGAGCCCGAAAAAATGCCTGTTTCTTATGAACTTTTGAACAAATGGCAAGCTTGGAAGAGACTGGGAACACTTGCAAGCGAGATGGAATCTGCGGCACTTTTTGTAGTGGCAAACTATCTTCGTGTCAGATGTGGGTCATGCTTTTTGGTTGTGGCAAATCAAGAAAGAGAAAAGAAAAACTTGGACAATCCAGTGTGTCACGACACAGATATTGCGATAAAAGTCGCGATAAAGGCAATAGAAAATTTAATCGAAGAAGACAAATAAAACTTCAGATTTTTTTTGACAACTCAGAACAATGATGATATAATAAAAATAGATTAGTAACGTTTTCATTTTATCCATTAACAGTGGATATCTCCTTATGTAAAAACAAAACTAGATGAGTTCATCTAGTTTTGTTTTTTTAGTTTATTTTGCAATTTTTCTAATTTCTCGTATATTTCATCGTCAATTGTGACGATATTGTCGGTAGAAGTTTTTCTTTTTTTTATTTTTTGGCGCTTCAAATTTTCTTTCAAAGTGAGATAATTTTTCCAGAGTTCATTGGCGCTAATTCTTATTCCTCCACGAGACAAAATAATTCTTTGAATCATACCGTCGTTGCTCGCCACGTACATTTTGTCGTGCTTTTTCATATCGTTTACTTTTCTTTCGATGTAGCGGTCAGCTGATTCGTGTTCTTTTGTGTAAACAACTGTAAGATTATCTCTTTTTTCTTCGATACTCATTCCACCTTTTACAAGATAAGCATCGAAAACTACGTACACATCGACACCACTTAGGTTTTGATATTCTTTCATATAATCTATCAGTTGTTCTCTAGCACTATCCAAATCTATGTCGTTAGATAATTTGTAGAGATTAGGCCAAGCGTTAATTATATTATAACCATCGACGTACAGATAAATTTGTTTATTTTTCATACCTTTGTCGAACGATTTCGTAAACTAGAATGCTCAAAGCGTTGGATGCGTTGAGCGATTCCGTCTTGCCAAACATTGGAATTTTAATCAATTCATCACAATTTTCCCTGACTAATCTCGAAATTCCTTTGCCCTCATTTCCAATAACAAGTCCAATTGGGCCTTTCAAGTTGGTTTCGGTGTGAATTTTACTAGCTTCTCCACAAGCTCCGTAAATCCAAATGTTGTGTTCTTTTAAATAATTGATTGTCGTGGTTATATTAGTAACTCTGGCTATTTTGATATTGAATACAGCTCCTGCACTTGTTTTGATGGCAGTCGCATTTACTTCGCAGGCGCGATGCTTTGGAATTATAACTCCGTGACATCCTGCGACCTCGCAAGTTCTAATGATGGAGCCCAAATTATGAGGGTCTGTGATTTCGTCCAAAATTACCAAGAAAGGGTCTTCGTTTTTTTTCTTGGCATAAATCAACATCTCATCGACGCTTGAATATCCAAACGACGGCATTTTTGCCATTACACCTTGGTGAGCAGTATTTTCTGCAAATTTTTCGATGTATTTTTTGTCGACGTATTCGACCTTAATTCCCATATCGTAAGCTTTTTTTTCTATTTTTTTTATAAATCCTTTTAATTCGCCTTTTTGTATGTAGAGATTTGTTACTCCCATATCCATCTCCAAAGCTTCCATAACAGGATTTCTACCGACTAAATATTGCATTTATTCTCCTTGTTTTTAACATTTTAATGTTATAATCTTATTAGATTATACAATATAAAGCAGTTTCTTACAATTAATAGGAGTGACAAATGAGTAAATTTTATGCCGTAAAAGTGGGGAAAAATCCTGGAATTTATAAATCTTGGCAAGAATGTCAAAGTGAGGTTATCGGATTCAAAGGAGCAATCTACAAATCGTTTACTACAATAAAAGAAGCGGAAGATTTTATCAATCAATCTTCTGAGAAGAAAAATATTTCCGTGGAAAATTTGAACGACGATGAATGTCTAGCATACGTTGATGGTTCGTTCAAAAAAGACACAGGAGAATACAGCTTCGGTTGCGTGTTGTTTCACAATGAAAAAATCGACAAATTCAATAAAAAATTTCCACAATCCGAGTTTTCAACACACCGAAACGTATCTGGAGAAGTCAGTGGGGCGGTTTTTGCGATAAAAAAAGCACTCGAACTTCAAATGAGAGAAATCACGATAGTCTATGATTATCAAGGAATTGAAAGTTGGGCAACTGGAATGTGGAAGACAAACAACAAGCTCACACAAAATTACAAGAAATTCATAGACCATGTTAAAGGCAAAATAAACATCAACTTTGTCAAGGTAAAAGGTCATTCGAATGACACCTACAATGATATGGCAGATAGACTCGCAAAAGATGCTCTCGGAATTAAATAAAAAGTTTTTCATTAAAAAATCCTGATGTTTTAAAACATCAGGATTGATTTTTGTTATTTAAAAATAATCATCAGCTGAGTTATTTTTCTCTTGTCGACATTGACGACGATGAATTTCAAATTTTCAAATTCAACCTCGTCCTTTGATTTTGGCATTCTGTCCAATAATTCTATCACAAAACCTCCAATAGAATCGAACTTTTCGCTCGAAAGATTCAAATCAAATCTCTCATTCACCTCATCAATTCTCATTTCAGGATCTACTAAGTACTCCTTGTCATTCAACTTAGTTACTTCTTTTTCGTTGTCGTATTCATCGTCGATTTCTCCGACAAGTTCTTCCAATATATCTTCCATCGTCACGATTCCACTTGTTCCGCCGTATTCATCGATAATTATACTGATGGAAATATTTTTCTGTCTCATTTGTTTAAAAAGTTCGACAACAGGAATGTACTCGTAAGCATAAAAAGCTGGTCTGATGATATCTCTGATATTAAAATCGTGCTCATTTGCAATTATTTTGTGAGCCAATTCTTTTATGTGCAACACTCCAATTATATCGTCGATGTTATCTTCGTAGACTGGAATCCTCGAATAAGTGATGTTGTTGATTACTTCGCGCAAATCACTTTCGGCTTCTTCGATATCTATACTTGCCATACTCGTTCTTGGAGTCATGATGTCAGCCGCAAGTGTTTCTTTTAATTCCAACGCATTAATCATAATTTCCGTCTCTTGGTTTTTGAGTACGCCTTCTTCTTCGCCGACTTCCACAAGAGTTTTGAGTTCCTCCTCAGTTATTGTTGAATTGTCGTCGCTGTCACCGATAAATGTTTTTATCACCATGCGAGTCAACAAATTTAAAATCTTGACGATGGGCTTGAACACAATCGTCAAAATGTAAATGAACCTCGCAAACTTCAACGAGATAGATTTGTTCTTATATTGTGCAATTGTCTTAGGCAAAACCTCGCCAAAAATCAACACAAAAACAGTCATCACAACAGTGGACACCAATGCGCCGTTTTGATGAAAATAGTTTGTAAACAAAATCGTGGCGATGGAACTCGCTGCGATATTTACGATGTTGTTGCCAATCAAAATAGTCGAGATAGTCGCCTGCATATTGTCGTGTAATTTTTTCAATAAATGTGCGTTTTTGTTGTCCTTTTGATCTAATTGTCTAACTTTTATTTTGCTCACAGATGTAATCGCCGTTTCACTCGATGAAAAAACCGCCGACATTGTAACTAAAAATATTAAAGTAATAATCTGAGAGACACTAGAACTGTCCATTACATCACTCTCCAAACATATCGTAACACATTCAAATATCGTTGTAAATAAATTTTGCGTTTAAATAATTTTGCATAATAAATTTTGCTTGTTGTGCTTGAAATTTAGATTTATGAATTTAAAATTCAAAAAACAATAAAAATTTCTCCAATATGGTATACTATAAGAGTAATGATACGCATAAAAAGAAATGGTGATGAAAATGAACTTAAAAGAAAAAATTAGAGTTATAGATGGTTTTCCAAAAGAAGGAATTTCATTCAAGGATATTACAACTTTATTAAACGACAAAGAAGCTTACAAATACGCTGTGGATTTGATGGTAAATGATTTGAAAGACAAAGACATTACCGTCATAGCAGCTCCGGAAGCGAGAGGATTTTTGTTCGGCTCGGCAGTTGCATATGCACTTGGAATTAGATTTGTTCCGATAAGAAAACCAGGAAAACTTCCAGGAGAAGTTATAGAGTATTCTTATGATTTGGAATACGGAAGCGACAAATTAGAAGTACACAAAGACGCCATCAAAAAAGGTGACAGAGTTGCTATAGTCGATGATTTGTTGGCGACAGGAGGAACTGTGAATGCAGTTGCAAAATTAATCGAAAAAAACGGCGGCGAAGTGACGGCGATGGAATTTTTGATTGAACTTACCGAATTGGGCGGCAGAGAAGCAAACAAGAATTATTACATCAACACTTTGGTTCAATACGAAGCATAAAACATAAATTCACATATAAAGATATGTGAATTTTTTTATGTAAAATTTTACATCAAAAAAAGTAGTGCCACAGATTTTAATCTAGGACACTACTTTAAATTTTTAGCGATTATTTCTCAACAAATTATATCTTATATCCCACAATTTTTGTGACAAATCGACGTGGAATAGGTGAGGATGTTCAAATCTTTTGACTTCTTCCCATTGTTCATCGATTTGATTTTTCTTGTGTTCAATGATTTTGTCTAAAGTTGGCAATTTATAAACCAATTCTCCGTGGTCAAAAACTCTGACCAACAATTCTTTCGTAGTGAAATCGGAAAGGACTTTTCTCTTCCAAGTGTGAATAGGATGGAAAATTTCCAAATCTTTGGATTCGTCTATTTTTTCATCGTGAAGTGTTATCAAATCAGCTTCTGCTTTGCCACTTTGCTTGTCGTAAATTCTGTAAACTGTTTTGAAACCTGGCGTTGTAATTTTTTCGATATTTTCACTGATTTTAATTTTAGGAATTATTTCTCCGTCTGGCTTTTCAACAGCTGACAATTTGTAAACGCCACCTAAGACCGGATCGGATTTTGCAGTTATGAGTCTTTCTCCAACTCCAAAGCCATCAAGCTTAGCTCCCTGTTCAATCAAATCGGAGATTGTGTATTCATCTAGGGAATTGCTTGCCATAATCTTGCAATTTTCGTATCCCGCTTCGTCCAACATTATACGAGCCTTTTTTGAAAGATATGCCAAGTCGCCGCTGTCGATTCTGATGGACATATTTGTGATTCCACGAGGCTTCAACACTTCATCAAAAACTTTGATAGCATTTGGAACCCCCGATTTCAAAACATTGTATGTGTCGACCAATAGTGAGCAGGAATGTGGGAATATTTCTGCGTATCTTTTGAATGCTTCGTATTCTGAATCAAACATCATAATCCACGAGTGTGCCATCGTACCAAAAGCTGGAACGTTGTATGTCAAATCTGTCAAGGTGTTGCTAGTCGCAGTTGCTCCTCCGATAAACGCAGCTCTCGCTCCGAGAACAGTCGCGTCAACTCCTTGTGCACGTCTAGCACCAAATTCCATCACAACTCTACCTTCAGCTGCGTGAACGATTCTGTTGGTTTTAGTTGCAATCAACGACTGATGATTGATGGATAACAACGCAAAAGTTTCAATCAATTGTGCCTGAGGTGCAGGGCCACGGACAATCATCAAAGGTTCGTTCGGAAATGCAACTGAACCTTCTGGCATAGCCCAGACGTCACATTCAAACTTGAAATTTCTCAAATAATCTAAGAATTTTTCGCTGAACATATTTTTGCTCTTGAAATATTCAATATCATCGTCATCAAACTTCAAATTTTGGATGTATTTTACAACTTCTTCAAGCCCGGCTACGATAATAAAGCCACCATTGTCTGGGATTTTTCTAATGTACAAATCAAAATAGGCGTATTCATTTTCCATTTTGTTTTCCAAATATCCATTCATCATTGTAAATTCATAAAAATCAGACAACATACTCAAATTTTCATAATTTTTCCAATTCATAATATTCCTCCGTTTTCGATAATATAATTATAGTTCAATTCTTTTAGTTTGACAAAAAAATTTGAAAGATGTACAATAACCATACCACCCGTAGGGGGGGTAGAAAGGAGCAAAATGGAAAACAAAAACGAAATCAAGGAAATAAAATTAAAAATCGAAGGAATGAGTTGTCAAGCTTGCGCTGCGAGAATCGAAAAAGTTCTTCAAAAATGCGAATGTGTCAACGGCGTTAATGTGAATTTGCTGCAAGGATACGCCTATTTGAAAGTCAAAGATGACTATGAGATTGACAAAATTGTCGAGAAAATAAAAAATGCAGGGTTTAACGTTCCTCTACAAACATCGAACTTCGACATCGAAGGAATGAGTTGCCAAGCTTGTGCTGCGAGAATCGAAAAAGTTTTGAACAAAAATAATTTCAAAGACGTCAGCGTGAATTTGCTTCAAAACTCATTGACTGTGAGTTTTTATCAGGGTTATAAAAACAATTCTGATGTAAAAAAATTGGTCGACAAAGCCGGATTTAAGGCAGAAATAAAATCCGACAGCAAAAAAGCCAACGAGCAAAATTTATTGGAATACGAAAAATTAAAACGAGATTTTATAATTTCTGCGATTTTTTCAATTCCGTTGTTTTCTGCTATGTTTTTTCATATGGCAGGATTGCACACAATTTTAAACGACGGATATTTTCAATGGATATTGGCAACGGTTGTTCAATTTTTCATTGGAAGAAGATTTTACGTCAATGCGTACAAATCGCTTCGTGGAGGCGGAGCAAATATGGATGTTTTGATAGCACTGGGAACAAGTGCCGCATATTTCTATTCAATATATCACGTTTTTATCAAAAGCAATCAATTGTATTTTGAATCGTCGGCTGTAGTCATCACGTTGATTTTGCTCGGAAAACTTTTTGAAAAAAGAGCCAAGACGAGGACAACTGATGCGATTAGCAAATTGATTGGACTTCAAGCTAAAAAAGCCACAGTAATTCGAGACGGCAAAAATGTAGAAGTCGACATCGAGGATGTTGTTATTGGCGACAAAATTTTGGTCAAACCGGGAGAAAAAATTGCCGTCGATGGAATCATACTCGAAGGGAGCTCATCTGTCGATGAATCTATGATTACTGGAGAATCGATGCCTGTAAAAAAACAAATTGGAGATGAATGTATTGGCTCTACGATTAATAAAAATGGTTCGTTTGTATTTGAAGCGAAAAAAATTGGCGAAGATACAGTTCTTAGTCAAATCGTGAAATTAGTCGAAGATGCACAATCCAACAAGGCCCCAATCCAAAGACTAGCAGACAAGATTTCATCTGTTTTTGTACCTATTGTTATTGCAATTGCTGTGATTACACTCGTCATCACTTATTTTGTGACAAAACAATTTGACAGGGCGTTGTTAAATTCCGTTTCAGTTCTTGTAATAGCGTGCCCTTGTTCATTGGGACTTGCAACTCCTACAGCGATAATGGTCGGAAGTGGCAAAGGCGCAGAGCTTGGAATACTAATAAAAAGTGCAGAAGTTTTGGAAACTGCAAACAAAATCGATGCAGTTATTTTGGATAAAACAGGAACAATAACAAATGGTAAGCCAGAGGTTGTAGATTATAAATCAACTGATGATGATTTCTTAAAAATTGTTTCATCAATTGAAAAAAGTTCGGAACATCCACTTGCAGATGCGATTGTCAAAGAATACGAAAAAAACAGTTCCAATTTTTACAAAGTAGAAGATTTCCATTCAATAACTGGAAAAGGACTTTCAGCAAGAATAAACGATGATGAATATTTCATAGGCAATGAAAAATTGATACAGGAAAATAATATTGATGTCAATGTAGATATTCAAAAATATCAATCTCAAGGAAATACAGTTGTACTTGTTGGAAAAAACGACAAATTTTATGGGTATATTTTGATTGCAGATAAAATAAAAGAATCTTCACCACAAGCCGTTGCAAAATTAAAAGACGATAATATCGATGTATATATGATAACTGGTGATAGCGAAAATACTGCAAAACATATAGCAGAAAAAGCTAACATCGACAATGTAATCGCAGAATGTTTGCCAAAAGACAAATCTGATAAAGTGTTGGATTTGAAAAATCAAGGCAAAAAAGTTGGAATGGTTGGAGATGGGATAAACGATGCACCAGCGTTAGCGGCAAGTGATGTCGGATTTTCGATTGGAACTGGTACTGATGTTGCGATTGAAGCGAGTGACATCACAATTATAAATGGTGATTTGAATAAAGTTCATACTGCGATAAGATTGAGTCACAGGGTAATAAAAACGATAAAACAAAATTTATTCTGGGCGTTTTTCTACAATGTTATTGGAATTCCGATTGCTGCATTTGGATTTTTGAATCCAATGATAGCAGGAGCGGCGATGGCGTTCAGTTCGGTGACAGTTGTTACAAATTCACTTAGAATTAAAAAATTTGAGGAGGAAAAATAATGAAAAAAGAATTTGAAGTATTGGATATGATGTGCAATCACTGCGTTCAATCGGTTACACAAGCTTGTAAATCAGTTGAGGGAGTGGAAAATGTGGAAGTTTCGTTGGAAGAAAAGAAAGTTGTCGTTGACGGGGATTTCGATGTCAGAAAAATAATCGAAGCAATAGATGATATAGGATTCACAGCGACAGAAAAATAATGACTGAAAGCAAACAAAAAGCACTTAAAAAAATAAAAACTGTCCGTGGACAACTAGATGCGATAATAAATATGATTGAAGAAGACAGATACTGCGTGGATATCTCGATTCAAATTTTAAGCTGTATCGGTCAATTAAAAAAAGCAAACATCGATATTTTGAACGGACACATGAGAACTTGCGTCAAGCATGCGATTGAAAACGACAACGCAGATGAAAAAATAGAAGAAGTAATCAATATACTCGACAAGTATATAAAGTAAAAATGTCTCGTGAATTTTTCAAATTTTCGGAAAAAGTTCACGAGATTTTTTTTGTAAAATTAATATTCATTCTTAGTTTTTTAATTGTGTAATTGGGTATATATAAAATAAGAAATCATTTCTTAATTTATAAACAGGAGGTTTTTTATGAAACTTAATTATGTAACTAAAGAAATAAAATTAACAGATGATTTGAAACGAATTGCTGAATCTAAATTTCACAAATTAGACAAGTATTTCCAAGCTGAACAACAAGCTCGTGTTGTTTTCAAAAAAGATGGCGATAAGGCAAGGGTTGAGGTTACTTTGATTTTGGAAAAAGGAGTTGTCCTCAGAGCAGAAGAATCAAACGAAGATATCAAAACAGCCATCGACAGAGTACAAGAATCACTAGCTAGACAAGTTAGAAAACATAAAACAAAACTTCAAAAGAGATTTAACGAAGGAAGTTCAATAAGATTTGAAGCAGTTGAAGACAACAAAGAAGAAACTGTTGAAGGAAAAATCGTCAAGACAAAAGAATTTGGATTGAAACCAATGGACAAGGAAGAAGCCATTATGCAAATGGAATTAATAGACCATGATTTCTATGTATTTTTGGATTCAAAAACAAATAACGTCAACGTTGTCTACAAGAGAAAAGACGGAAATTATGGAATGTTAGTTCCTGGATTCGAAAAATAAACAAAAAACAAAAATAATGATATAATAAGAGAGAAACAGGATTTCTCTCTTATTTTTTGGAAAGAAATTATGATAATAAAACTAAGTGAAAAATTAAAATCATATTCAAAAGAAAAATCAAAAAACAAAATTTTGGTTTTTATGACAAACAGTCCGTGCTGCACACTTGCAGTGGCGAAATTTTACGCCAAGTATATTTCCAATACGCCTGATTTGAAAAAAATCACTGTCGACGGAATAGAAATATTTTACCAGCCTTATATCGAAAATTTTTTAGAAGAAAAGGAAGTGGAATTGGATTTGGTCAAAATTTTGAACGTGATTATTGTGAATTATTAGGAGGTTAATATGGCGACACCACATAATCAAGCCCAAAAAGGCGATATAGCAAAGACGGTTTTGTTACCGGGGGACCCTTTGAGAGCGAAGTTTATCGCTGAAAATTTCTTGGAGGATGTCAAACAATTCAATACAGTTAGAAATATGTTTGGATACACTGGGAAATACAAAGGCAAAGAAATTTCTGTTATGGGAACAGGAATGGGAATACCATCTATAGGAATTTATTCTTACGAGCTAATAAACGAATACGGAGTTGAAAATCTCATCAGAATTGGTTCAGCAGGAGCGTACAGCAAAGATTTGGATTTGTACGACGTTGTAATTGCCATGGGAAGCTGTTCTGATTCTAATTTTGCACACCAATATGATTTGGAAGGAACTTTCTCAGCGATTTGCGATTACGATTTGTTGAGAAAAGCTGTAGAAGTTGCGGAGTCAAAAAATATCGATGTTCATGTTGGAAATGTATTTTCTGCAGATATATTCTACAACCAAAAATCTGAAGAATGGAAAAAATGGGAAAAAATGGGCGTGCTTGCAGTTGAGATGGAAAGCTACGGATTGTATTTGACAGCTAAGGCAAACAATGCAAGAGCGTTGACTATTTTGACAATCTCAGATTCGTTCCACTCCGACAAACAAACAACACCAGAAGAAAGACAAACATCTTTTACAAAAATGATGGAAATTGCGTTGGAGTTGGGTGATTAATATGAAATTAAACAAATACATCGATCACACATTGCTAAAAGCAGATGCAACATCAGATGATATTAAAAAAATCTGCGACGAAGCAATCAAATACGATTTTAAAAGCGTGTGCGTCAATTCTTGTTACACATCATTTGTAAAAAAATCGCTCGAAAATTCAAGCGTTTTGGTGTGTACAGTTGTGGGATTTCCACTTGGCGCCATGAGCATAAAATCAAAAGCTTTTGAAGCGAAGACTGCTGTTGAAGATGGCGCAGACGAAATCGATATGGTAATAAATATTGGAAAATTAAAAGAAAAAGATTACGATTACGTTGAAAAAGACATCAAAGCTGTGAGAGAGGCTACAAAAACAAAAGTATTGAAGGTAATAATCGAAACTTGTCTGTTGACAGATGAACAAAAGAAAAAAGCCTGCGAGATTTCTGTGAAAGCAGGGGCTGATTTCGTGAAAACTTCAACTGGATTTTCAACAGGTGGAGCAAAAGTCGAAGATGTAAAATTAATGAAAGACACTGTAAAAGACAGAGCAAAAGTAAAAGCGAGTGGCGGGATTCATTCGAAAGAAGAAGCTTTGTCGATGATAGAAAATGGTGCAGACAGAATAGGAGCATCAAGCGGTATAAAAATTGTAGAAGGATGATGAAAAAGATGCTACTAGTAGCATCTTTTGATTAATTTTAAGGAGTAATATGTATTTTAGAGACCAACATTGTCACACAGAATTTTCGTTTGACAGTAACGAAAAATTTGAAAATTATTTAAAACTCGTAAAAGGAGATATAATCACGACCGAACACTTGGATTATGGGTTCACTTATAACGACGGTAGAGTTGAAAATGTGGATATAGATTATGATAAGTACTGCGAAGTAATCGAAAAACACAATCAAGAACACTCACAAAAAATCTTAAAGGGAATAGAAATAGGATACACTGCTGAAAATTTGGACAAAATAATAAAAACCGTGAGCAGCAGAGATTATGACATTCAACTTTTATCGGTTCATCAATACGATGGCAAAGATTTTATGAATCCAAAGCCAGAAGATTATTCTCAAAGGGAGTTTCTTGTAAAATATTATGAAAAAATGGTAGAAGCTATGAAGAATTTCAAAGATTTCGATGTTTTAACTCACATTGATTACGCGTTAAGGCTCAACAGATTGGAATCAAAAAATATGGACATTGTGGATGAGTATTTGACAAAAGTTTTTGCAGAACTTATAAATGACGAAAAAGCTTTGGAACTTAACACTAGAAGCGCCTACCAATATAAAAATTTAGATTATTATACATTTGCACTCAAAAAATACGTCAAGATGAAGGGCGAACTTGTATCGGTTGGAAGTGATGCACATTTTGAAAGCTACTACAGATATCATTTTGACGATGCGTTCAAATTATTGAAAAGCTTGGGCGTAAAATACTTGGCAATGTATGAAAACAGAAAAAGAACAACGATAAAATTAGAGGATATGTAATGAAAGTATTGATAACAAATAAAATTCCAGATGAAATTATTGAAAAATACAATAAAAATTTCGAAGTGGATTACAATGACAGCTTGGAGTTTTTGTCAAAAGAACAACTAAAACAAAGAATTAAAACTGCACAAGCTTTGGTGTGCCCACTCAGCGAAAAAATCGACAGAGAAATCATAGATGCAGCACAAAATTTGAAAATAATAGCAAATTACGGAGCTGGATTTGACAATATTGACGTGGACTACGCAACAGAAAAAAACATCACAGTGACAAATGCACCTTCATCCGCATCTATTAAATCGACAGCAGAATTTACAATTGGTTTGATTATAGATTTGCTCAGAGAGATTACAAAAATGAATGGGGCTTGCTATGACGGTTCGTTTAAAGGATGGAAGCCGGTGTATGGATTGAGCGAAACTTTGGAGAAAAAAACACTGGGAATAATTGGAATGGGAAGAATCGGAACTGATGTTATGAGAAAAGCAAAAGCTTTTGATATGGATGTTATTTTCTACAGCAGAAGCAAAAAAAACATCGAAGGAGCTAAACAAGTTGAGCTGGATTATCTGTTAAAAAACAGCGACGTTGTTTCACTTCACACATCTTACAGCGAAAAGTTGTATCATTTTATCGACAAAAATGCCCTATCAAAGATGAAAAATTCAGCCTATTTAATCAACACGGCTAGAGGAAAAGTAGTCAACCAAGCTGATTTGATAGATGCACTCAACGCCGGACAAATCGCAGGAGCAGCGCTTGATGTGTACGAATTTGAACCTGAAATTTCTGATGAATTGAAAAATGCGAAAAACATATTGCTCGCACCTCACCTTGGAAATGCTACAAAACTTGCCCGCATCCAAATGGGAGATTTTACTTTTGAAAATATAATGCAATTTAAAAACGGAGAAATCCCTAAAAATAAAGTAAATTAGTTTAATATATTAATTAATTATGATATACTAATTTAGTAAAAAAATGAAAAGGGGAATTTATGATTGATGATATAAAAGCGTTGTTTCAATCAAAAGGATTTTTCGTGTTTTTATCGATTTTTTTTAAATTGTTTTTGGATTTAAGTTATTCTTATGGAATAAGTCCGTTGTTTGCATATATGGGACTTGTGAACAATTTAAATGTCTACAAATTGATAGAATCATATATTTTGGTTGTGATAATGTGTTATACAATAAGGCATAAAGTACAGCGGGTAAGTGATTTTTATCTGATGTTGTTTTATGTTTTGATAATAATACCGTGCTTGAGTATTTATCCTTTCAAAGATTATTCCAGATTGTATATGTATATGTTGATAGCATCGTTTTACACTATGCAAATTTTTGCTTGCTCGCCGAAATTGAGATTGTCTTTTTCCGACAAGAAAATCAACGAGAGTTTCATCGTGTATATTTTTGCGGCTATTGGAATATTTATGTTCAGTTGGATAATTTTGAGAGGGGGATTAAGATATCTTAACTTTGACTTCAGAAAAGTTTATGATACAAGAAGGGAAATTGCAGATGTAATTTTCCCTGGTCCATTCGCGTATTTTATGAACTGGTACGGAAAAATAATCAACCCAACTTTGTTGGTGTTCTGCCTTTGGGATAGGAAAAAATTGGGAACAGTAATAACATTGATTTGCCAAGTTTTATTTTTCGGATTCACATCTCACAAATCTATGCTGTTTTATCCGGTGCTTGTAATTTTCATCGCTATCGTCAAAGGAAATAAATACACAGGGAATTTGATGACAATGGCACTGGCAGCTCTTACATTTTTGTGCTTTGCTTTTTATCTTTTGACAGACAATTGGCAACCTATGAGTGTAATAGTTAGACGTGTTTTTATGGTAACAGCAGATAATCATTTTAGATATTACGAAGTATTCAGAAAATTGGGATTTGTGTACTTGACCGACAAATCTTGGGTGTTTGGAGGAGAATTATATCCGTTTAATTATCCTATCCAAGCGTTGATATCTATGATTTACTATGGACATCCAAACACTTGGGTGAACACGGGATTTATTGCAAATGGATATGCAAATTTTGGTTTTTATGGAATGTTAATTTACTCTGCAATAACTGGATGGCTTATTGGATTGATGGACGAAATCTCATTCAAAAAAATGCCGTTGTGGGTTGCAATAGCTATAACCATCGTTCCAGTTTTTAATTTGATAAGCGTCGATTTACTAACGGGACTTTTGTACCATGGTTTAGTTATAAGTGTATTTTTAATGTGGTTATTGAGTAAAAGAGATAGAAAAGTTAAGGAGATATAAATTTGGAAGAATTAAATTTAAGAGAGGCTTGTCAAGCTGTAATAAGAAAAATACCTCACATAATTACTATAATGATAGTGTGCGCAGTTTTGACTACGGTTGTTGGTAATATTTTGGGAGCGGATTCATTTTCATCGAAAGTTTCAATAATGGTTGGAAGTCCGGAAGATTTTGAAAAAGATGGTGCAGTAATATCAAAAGTTGATGCGATGCTTAATCAACAATTGGTGGCAAATGTCGAACAGTTGCTGAAATCAAATTCAGTACTAGATGATGTTGCTCAAAAAGTTGGACAAGGAGTCAGCTCTTCGGATTTGAAAAAAGATTTGAAAGTAAAAAATATTCCGAACACTTCTATTATTGAAATAGAATATGTAAGTGATTCAGAAGAAACTACAAACAAAGTGTTGGATGAATCCATAAAAGCTATCACAGAATTGACTAAAAGAACAATGAAAAAAGACAACATTCAAGTGGTAGATTCTCCAAACGCCAAGAAAAAAGTAAAACAATCTATCAGTAAAGTTGATGTTGCGATTGGTTTGTTTTTGGGAATGTTGATAGGAATTGCCTATACTTTCGCATCATATTACAAAGACCCTAATATTTTCAGCAAGGAACAATTAAAACAAAAAACTGGTTTGGACACAGTGGCTGTTTTATCTAGCGATTACGACGAGAACAGCAAAAACGCTTTGAATTTGTTGCACAGAAGAATAAAAGATTACGAACATTTAGGAATATTTAGCTACGATTTAAATACGGCACAACTTGCCAAAGCGTACAATTCTAATTTTGGAGAAAAAATTTCCGGAATAACACCAATTTCAGAAAAAATAGATTTGACAGAAATGACTGAAAACATCAAAAATGCAATCATTCTTTTCAAAATAGATGATTCGAGATTGTCTCAAGTAAAGGGAACTATACAAGCTTTGAAATCTTTGGGAATCAATCCAGTAGCTTTTGTGGAAATTTCAAAATACAAATCAGAAGACAAAAAATATTTGCCTTACGCATAAATAAATCATAGACGTGTTAGTTATTCTAATGCGTCTTTTTTGTTTTAAAATGAATATGTAGTTATTTTTTAGGGTATAAACGAAGTGGTGATTGTATGATAGAATCAAAACTTTTTAAAAATTTTACAGACGAAGATTTTGAACAATTTATGATGGAATCGAAATCGGTCGTCAAAAATTACAATAAAAATTCAGATGTTTTTTCTCCGGGAGATGTTTGCGATAAAATTTACGTTATCAAAAGCGGAAAATTGAGCTTGGAAAAGACTGATATTAATGGAAAAAATACTGTCGTCAATATTTTCAAAAACAAAGGAGATGTCATGGCGGAAGTGTATGCGTACTTGAACAAAATCAGCGATTTTACTCTTGTTTGTAACACAGACTGTGAAATTTTGGAAATTCCAGTTAGGTATTTCGATATGAACGGTGGATTTTCTGATGTAAAAAACAAAGTGATGACAAACATTATAACGATTTTGGCTGAAAAAGCATTTTTCTTAAACAGCAAGGTGAGATTGTTGTCGAGCTTTTCTCTTAGACAAAAAATCGCAACTTTTTTGGTTCAAACACAAAAAGATGGCATTTCAAATACTGAAATGACAAGACAGCAAATGGCGGATTTTATGGCGACGACAAGGCCTTCATTGTCAAGGGAATTGTTGAATATGCAAGACAGTGGTCTTATAGAACTAAAAGGTTCTAAAATTATGATAGTTGACATTGAACAATTGAAAAATTTGTTGTAGGTATTTTTTGGAAAATTTGTTGTGTAATTAATTGTAACTTATGTTACAGAAATAGCCCCTTGGTTGTGAGTATAATTTATTCATAAGTTAAGAAATCAGGGGGACATAAAAATGGAAAATAATTTTGATATGTTTTGTTATCAATGTCAAGAAACAGCAAAAAATGTTGCTTGCACAAAAAGGGGAGTGTGTGGTAAATCTTCACAAGTTGCTAATATAGAAGATTTGTTGGTTTGGATTACAAAAGGACTAGGACAAATTTTGACGAGAATGAGAAGCGAGAACAAGGAAATTGGAAGTTTACATTCGCACGTCAACGACAATTTGTTCACGACGATTACTAATGCAAATTTCCACTACGAAGATTTGTTAGAAAAAGTAAAAGATACTATAGATTTAAATCAAAAATTGATTGCAAAATTGGACGATGCTGATAATTTGTCAGATGCAGCGTTGTACAATGAAAAAAACGACGAAGAATTGAAAATGAAATCACAAATAATCGGCGTGTTGAATACTTTAGATGACGATAAGAGAAGTCTTCGTGAACTTATAACTTACGGCTTAAAGGGAATGGCAGCCTACAACAGACACGCAAATGTTTTAGGCAAATTCGACGAAAATGTCGACGAATTTATGGAAAGTGGGTTGGAAAAATTATTGGATGACAGCTTATCGGTTGAGGATTTGATAGATTTGACATTGCAAACTGGCTCACATGGAGCATCGGTGATGGCTTTGTTGGACAGCGCAAACACACAATCATATGGAAACCCAGAAATTACTGAAGTCAACATCGGAGTCAGAAATAATCCTGCGATTTTGATTTCGGGTCACGATTTGAAAGATATGCAGATGCTTTTGGAACAAACTCAAAACACTGGAGTAGATGTGTACACTCATAGCGAAATGTTACCTGCTAATTACTATCCTGCTTTCAAAAAATACGACAATTTTGTTGGTAATTATGGAAATGCTTGGTGGCAACAAGATAGGGAATTTGAATCATTCAATGGTCCAATTTTGATGACGACAAATTGTATAACTCCAGCGAAAGATTCATACAGAGACAGAGTATTTACAACGGGTGTTGCAGCATATCCAGGAATGAAACACATTACAGCAGACGAAAATGGTCACAAAGATTTCTCGGAAATAATCGAGCTTGCTAAAAAATGCCAATCTCCAAAAGAAATTGAGCACGGAAAAATCGTAGGTGGATTTGCACACAATCAAGTACTGGCGTTAGCTGACAAAGTTGTAGAATCCGTTAAGAGTGGAGCTATTCAAAAATTTGTCGTAATGGCTGGCTGTGATGGAAGACAAAAAGGCAGAAATTATTACGAAGATTTCGCAAAAGCTTTGCCAGATGACACGATTATTTTGACAGCGGGTTGTGCAAAATACAGATACAACAAATTAAACTTAGGTGATATCAACGGTATACCGAGAGTTTTGGACGCAGGTCAATGCAACGATTCTTATTCATTGGTTGTAATCGCGCAAGCTTTGCAAAAAGCATTCGGACTTGAAGATATAAATGAACTTCCAATTAGCTACAATATCGCTTGGTATGAACAAAAAGCTGTAATTGTATTGTTGGCGCTTTTGAGCTTGGGTGTTAAAAATATTCACCTTGGGCCAACTCTTCCAGCATTTTTATCTCCAAACGTAGCCAATGTTTTGGTGGAAAATTTCGGAATCGCTCCAATCGGAGAAGTTGACGAAGATATGGAAAAATTTGGAATCAAAACAAAACAATCCGTATAAACGAATTAAACGAGAGTCCTCAGGGGCTCTTTTTAGTACCATAAATAGTGTAAGAAAGGAAGTAATTCCTATCTTGCACTA
>NZ_CAMXVC010000027.1 GCF_947252345.1 uncultured Finegoldia sp. | reverse complement strand
AAAATAGTGCAAGATAGGAATTACTTCCTTTCTTACACTATTTATGGTACTAAAATGAGCGATATTAAAAATACCACTCATTGAAAATTAATTTGTCTTATTCAAAAGTCTGTCTTTTAATTCTTTTTCCATTGCCATAAGTTCTTTCTTTGCTTTAACTCTATTTTCGTGACCTTCTAATTGAATATTGCGAACCTCATCTAGTGCACTGATTAGTTGTTCGTTAGTGTGTTTTATCGTTTCGACATCAATAATTCCTCTCTCGGTTGCTTTAGCTGTTTCGATAGCACTCATTTTCAACGTATCAGCGTTTTTACGCAACAAATCATTGGTCAAATCAGTAACCATCTTTTGAGCTTCAATAGCCTGAGAATTGTGATAAACACCTAATGACAAAACCATTTGGTTTTTCCAGATAGGAATTGTATTCACGATTGTAGACTGGATTTTTTCAACCATTACAGCATTTGATGATTGAACCATTCTTATTTGCGGAGCCATTTGCAAGCTGACAATTCTTGTAAGTTCTAAATCGTGCAATTTCTTTTCGAATCTCGTCGCCAAGTCTCTCAAATCATTTGCCTTTTGTGCTGTTATAGAATTTGGGGAAGTTTCCGCTTCTTTAAGCATATTGGGAAGTTCTTCGTTTTTAACTTGATCTAATTTTTTTTGACCAGCTAAAATATACATAGATAATTCCTTGTAGTACTGCTCGTTTAACTTATACATTTGGTCCAACAGAGAAATATCTTTCATCAAAGTAATCTGATGATTTTCCAAAATTTTTGAAATCTCATCTACATTTTTTTCCACCTTATCATATTTTGTTCTAAGAGCTGTAATTTTATTGGCGCTTTTTTTAAAAAATGCAAAAACACCCTTGTCCTCAGTTTCATCAAATGATTTTAATTGCGTCACTACTGAAGATAATAAATTTCCAACCTCTCCCAAGTCTTTTGTCTTGACGCTGTTCAAAGTTTTTTCTGAAAAACTAGCTATCTTCTTTTGAGCACCGACTCCGTATTGCAACACGATATTTGAATTGGACAAATCGATTTGTTTGACAAACTCATCAACGGTTTTTTGTTCTTCGGGAGTGAGTTTGACTTTTTGCTCAATTTCAGGATAAAAAATCTCGTTTTGTTCCAAATCGTCAATTTTAGGTTCTTCAACGTCTAATGTTAATTTTATTGGATTATCTTCCATTAATTATTTCCTTTCTTAAACATAGTATTTTTTTCTATCAATCCATCTTGAGATAGAAGAGTGTTCATAACCTCAATTTCAGAATTTATATTTAAAATATCATCACTGTACAAATCGGTCAACAATTTTGCAAAAGCTTCGTTTATATTTTCTATTGCATTTTTAATATCCTCTTGTGATTTCTCTACACTTAGAATGTCATTTTTTTCATTTTCAAACTGAATGTAATTTTTAACCAAATTGATGGCGGTTGGCGTATAATAGTCTACAAATTTATTGAGTCCATTGACATCGGAGCCATCTTTTTGGATTTGATGATTGATAGATACCAATAAATCCTTTAATTTTACAACATCATTTTTAAAATCGTAATCGTGAATTGATTCTATCAGTTGTTCAGTCATTGTAATGTAATTTGTAATATCACGATTGGATTCTAGCTCTTTTTTATCTTCTTGCTCAATTTTTGTTTCGTTTAAACAATGAGCCTTATAGGCGTCATAGCTAGTTCTGTCTAACAAAAATAAGTTTCCGTTTTCTACAATGCGAGCTTGTGGGAAATATCTTTTGTTGATGAAATAAATTAGTTCTTTACTACATTTTTCCACAGGAAGATTAACAGCTGATGCAAAATCCTCTACGCTCAAAATCTTATTGTCTCCAATTTCTGTTTTGTATCTCAAAAATCGTTGTAATTTTGACGCGTGTATATGCGACAAAAATCCTACAAAACCAAATCCTAAACCGAACATTATTCCAGAAAACAAATCAGCTAAGCTCTGGTTCAGTGATACGATTGAACCAAATAACATCACGGCACAAATAAAATAACATATATTTCTTAATGCAAAGTAATTTTTTGGATTTATCTTTTTTTGAGTAACAAGTTGGGGGTCTTTGTTCGCTATATAATTAGGTTTTTGTTTTGGCTTCAAATTAAATGTGTTCATGACGACATTTAGTCCGCTTTTTGATAAATCTAAAGCCATATCAATGGATTTTTCGATAATTTCACCAACTTTTGAAAAATCATTATTGCTTATAGCGTTGTCAATATATTCTTCTAGTTTATTTTTTTTCATTTCACACCTACCTATTACTATTGTATCATATATAGTAGTGAAAATATAGAAACTTAAATTTATTTGAAAAATTTTTAATCTATTCTGATACTTTTAAATATTTTAAATTCAGTTTATAATAGTAATAGATTTTTAATTTATAGGAGGATTTATGGAAGAAATAAGTGCAGGTGGGGTTGTTATCAATAATGGTAATGTTGCTGTACTTAAAAAGTTCCGTGGTGAATGGGTTCTTCCTAAAGGTAGGGTAGAGAAAGGAGAAAGTTTAGAACAAACTGCAATTAGAGAAGTTTTTGAAGAATCAGGACTTAAAGCCGAGATAGTAAGATATATTGGTTATGTAAAATACAAGTACAGACATTTAGATGGCACAAAAGTTCTAAAAACAGTTCACTATTTTTATATGGTAACGAAAGATAGTAATATTATCCCACAAAGAGAAGAAGGCTTTGCAGAAGGAGATTTTATGCACCCTGACAAAGCATTGAGATATGTCCGTCACAGTGCGGAAAAAAATATGATTAAAACAGCAAAATCATTTATAAAAAAAAGGTAACGATATGAGCTTTTCATCTGATATTAAAACAGAAATTATAGCTAATCTGGATGATTATGATATTTTGGCAATGTTATCAGCTTTCACGAAAACTATTGGAACTTTGAATTTCAATATTAATGGCGTAAAAGTTACTTTAAAAACCGAAAGCAATCCAATTGCGAGATTGATTTTTTCGAATATCAAAAAATTATACGCCTATGATTGTGACATTAAAGTGCGACACAACAATAATTTAAGGAAAAAAAATATCTACGAGGTTATTATTGGAGAAGATGTTGCTAGCAGATTTTGCCAAGACACGCGCACATCGACAAATCCGTTTGACTTTGATAATGGAATTTTTGAAGACCTGATAAATACTGATTCCAAGAAGATAAGTTTCTTACAAGGAGCTTTTCTTGGAACTGGATTTTGTTATGACCCATCAAGTATGTATCATTTGGAAATAATATTCAAAAAAGAAAATGTGAGCAATCAAGTTAAAGATATTTTGCAATTGTTCCAGATAAAATCTTCGATTTTTGAAAGAAATGAAAATTACGTACTGTATATGAAAGAAGCAGAGACTATTTCTGATTTTTTGAGTTTAATTAAAGCTTATAATAGCGTATTGAAATTTGAAAATATTAGAGCTTTTAAGGACATTAAAAATAATGTAAATAGAAGATTTAATTTTGAAACAGCAAATCTAAATAAAACAATAGATGCCTCATTGAAACAAAAGATTATAATTGAAAAAATTGAAAAAACAATAGGGCTTGAATCATTAGATCCAGCCTTGTTGGAATTAGCATATGCTAGAATAGAAAATCCAGACATTTCGCTTAAACAGTTGGGCGAAATGATGAATCCCAAGATTTCTAAATCTGGAGTTAGTTATAGACTGAATAAATTAAAAAAAATTGCTGATGAGTTATAGCTGTCAGCAATTTTTCTTTTAAATTTTTCTCTGGTATTATAAAATATATATAGCTAAAGGAGATTAATATGATAGACACATTCACTCATTTGCATGTCCACACAGAATACAGCTTACTTGATGGATTTTGTCCTATCGAAAAATTATTGGACAAAGTTGAACAATTAAATATGAAAGCCATCGCCATTACAGACCACGGCAGTATGTTTGGGACTGTTAAATTTTACAAAGAATGCAAAAAAAGAAATATTAAGCCCATTATTGGCTGCGAAATTTACACAACAAATAAAGACCATAAAATTAAAAATCCTGAAAACAGATTTTACAATCATTTAGTTCTTTTAGCAAAAAATCAAAAAGGTTATTCAAATTTGATGAAAATCGTCTCTCTTGGATATGTAGAAGGATTCTACTACAAACCGAGAGTTGACAAAAACACATTAAAAAAATATTCAGAAGGAATAATTGCACTATCTGCTTGTTTGAAGGGAGAAGTTCAAGAGTCTCTTATAAGATATGGGTATAATAAAGCTTGTGATGTTGCCAGAGAGTTAAAAAAAATTTTCGGCGATGATTTTTACTTAGAATTGCAGAACCATTCTTCAAGAGATGATGCGGTTGTTATGGAAAATATTCCTAAAATTGCAAAAGAACTCGATATTGGATTAGTATGTACGAATGATGTTCACTATATAGAAAAAGACGATTACAAAATTCACAATATATTAATTTGCCTTCAGACAGGAAAAACTATCGAAGAAGAAAATAAGATGAGTTATATTCCCGGCGAGTTTTTCCTTAGAAGTGAAGAACAAATGAGAGATTTGTTCAAAGATTATCCAGATGCTATTGAAAATACAAAGAAAATCGCAGATATGTGCAATGTAGAACTTGAATTTGGTAATCTTCATCTTCCGTATTTTTCCATTCCAGATGGATACACTAATAAAAGCTATCTAAAAAAACTTGTCTTCGATGGATTAGAAAAAAGATTTGCAAATGATGAAAGATTAGATGAAGCTAAAAAAAGATGCGAATATGAGCTTTCTGTAATCGAAAAAATGGGTTATGTCGATTATTTTCTAATAGTTTGGGATTTTATTAGATTTGCAAAATCACAAGACATTCCCGTTGGGCCTGGACGTGGTTCTGCAGCGGGAAGCATAATAAGTTATTGCTTAGAAATTACAGATATAAATCCATTGGATTATGATTTGATTTTTGAAAGATTTTTGAATCCGGAACGTGTTTCAATGCCAGATATCGACATCGATTTTTGTTACGAAAGAAGAGAAGAAGTTATAGATTATGTAGTCAGAAAATATGGAGTCGATAAAGTTGCACAGATTGTGACTTTTGGAACTATGGCTGCTAGAAATGCAATCAGAGATGTTGGTAGAGTTTTGGCTATGGATTTTAAAATGGTCGATGACACTGCAAAAAAAGTTCCAAATTTGTTGAACATAAATATTGAAAAATCATTGGAAATTTCTCCGGAATTTAGAAAAGCATACGAAAGTGATAAAACTGTTAAAAAATTAGTTGATGTAGCTAGAAGAGTGGAAGGAATGCCACGACACACATCTACGCATGCCGCTGGAGTCGTTATCTCAAAGCTTCCGATAATGGAGTATGTTCCGCTAGCATTAAACAAAGATGCAGTAATCACTCAATTCAATATGACTGAATTGGAAGAGCTCGGTCTATTGAAGATGGATTTTTTGGGTCTAAGAACATTAACTGTAATTAGCGATTGCATAAAATTCATCAAGAAAAACAAAAACATCATAGTTACATACGATGAGATGAATGAAAATGACCCGAAAGTTTTGTCGATGTTTACTGTGGCACAGACACTTGGAATATTCCAGTTTGAATCTCAAGGAATGAGAAACTTTCTAAAAGAATTGAAGCCTAACAAGTTTGACGATTTAATCGCAGCTAATGCTTTATTCAGACCAGGACCAATGAATGAAATACCAACATATATTCACAACAAGCACAATGAAAAAGACGTAGAATATTTGTCACCGTTATTAGAGGATATTTTGAAGCCAACATATGGAACGATAGTCTACCAAGAACAAGTAATGCAAATTGTCCAGAAAATTGCAGGGTTTAGCCTTGGAGAAGCCGACAATCTTAGACGTGCTATGAGCAAAAAAAAGATGAAGGTAATGGAAGATGGTAGAAAAGAATTTATATTTGGAAAGACAAATGACGATGGAGAAATACTAATTGAAGGTGCAATTAGAAGAGGAGTCGAAGAGGATGTAGCGAATAAAATCTATGACTTAATGATAGATTTTGCGAAATACGCATTTAACAAATCGCACTCAGCAGCGTATTCATTAGTCGCCATGAGGACAGCGTGGTTAAAATACTACTATCCAGTGGAATTTTTGGCAGCTCTTATATCTTCTGTTATGGGTAACACTTCTCAAATTTCACTGTATATCGAAGAAGCGAGAAGATTGAACATTGAGATATTAAAACCTGACATAAATTACAGCTTGGATAAGTTTGATGTCAAAGACAACTCCATAATATACGGATTAAAAGCAATAAAAAATGTCGGCTCTAATCTGATCGAACAAACAATAATTTCCCGAAATGAAAATGGTAAATTCAAAAGTTTCAGAGATTTTATAGAACGAATTTACGAAAAAGACAAATCAGCTATCAATAAAAGGTCAATAGAGTCTTTGATAAAAGCGGGAGCATTTAGCTCACTCGGTCAGACAAGAAAATCGTTGATGTTACAATATCAGACAATAATAGATTCGGTGCAATCTGGGCTAAAAAACAATGTTCCAGGTCAATCGAACTTGTTTGATATGTTTGAAGAAAAATCGGATACGGACAATTCACAAGATGATTTTATTACAAGTGAAGAATTTGAAAAAAGTGAATTGTTAAGAATGGAAAAGGAAGTTCTTGGAATATATTTAACAGATCATCCTTTGAGGTCGTATTCAAAAATAATTCAGAAATATTCTAATTTCTCAACTAGCGATTTAGACGATGAAATCTACAACGAAAAAAACTTTGACGGAAAGAAAGTCTGTGTTGTAGGAATTATTGAATCAATAAATAAAAAATTTACAAAAAACCAAAAAATTATGGAATTTGTTAAGTTCGAAGATTTGTATGGTGTGATGGAACTTATTGTTTTTCCACAAAAATACGAAATGTATTCAAATATCTTAAAAGAAGATGAGATTTTGATAGTTTCTGGGAGATTAAATATCATTGAAGGTGAAGAACCGAAAATATTGGTCGATAAGATTGATAGCATTGAATCTAAAACATCCGCAAAATTTAACGAAAGTTCAGAGAAAAAATTATTCATCAGAATAACCAAAAGTATGCCAAGTTATATGTGGGACAAAATAAAGCCAATTCTCTTGGAAAGTCCCGGAAATATTGAGTCAAATATATATTTTGAAGAAAAAAAACAAAACTATCTACTTGGCAATGAGTTCAGAATTTCTACGACAGACAAGACCATTGATGAGCTAGTGGAATTGTTGGGAAAAGAGAATGTAGTGTTAAAATAGAGGTAAATTATGAAAACAATAGCAATACTGACAAGTGGTGGAGATGCGCCGGGAATGAATGCGTGCATTAGAGCGATTGCCAGAACGTGTATTTACAATGGAATAAGAGTTATGGGAATAAGGTCTGGATATGATGGTCTTATGAACGGCAATATTTATGAAATGAATGTATCATCGGTTGCTGATATAATACACAGAGGTGGAACAATATTAGGCTCCGCTAGATGTTTGGAATTTAAAACAGAAGAAGGACAGAAAAAAGGCGCTCAAATTTTAAAAGATTTTGGCATTGACGGGTTAGTTGTTCTCGGAGGAGATGGCTCATTCAAAGGAGCGAGTGCTTTGAGCAAAATTGGAATATCCACAATAGCAATTCCATGCACAATTGATAATGATATGGGATACACAGACTACACGATTGGTTTTTTCACAGCAGTAGAAACGGTTAGCGATGCTATTTCAAAATTAAGGGATACATCTTCCAGCCACGGCAGGGCAAATATTATCGAAGTAATGGGAAGAAATTGCGGCGACATAGCCTTGTACTCTGGAGTTGCATCGGGAGCTGAATCGATATTAGTTCCGGAAGTCGATTTAAATATTGACGAAGTAACAGAAAAAATCGAACGTGGTAGAAAAAGAGGCAAACTTCATCATTTGATTATGCTCGCTGAAGGAGTCGGGGGCGCATATGACATCAAAAATATGATTGAAGAAAAAACAGGAGTAGAAACAAAAGTTACGATACTTGGACACGTCCAACGTGGAGGAACACCGTGCACATTTGACCGATTGATGGCAACACAAATGGGAAATTTAGCCGTAAAATTAATAATGGAAGACAAAAGCGATTTGGCAATTGCTATGAAAGATAATAAAATCATAACTGTTCCAATAGAACAAGCAGTTACGATAAAAAGAAAATTTAGAGAAGATTTATATAAAATGTCGAAAGAAATTTCGATATAGTTAGGAGTTATTATGTTAAAAAAGACAAAAATAGTATGTACAATTGGACCAGCATCAGATTCTGTAGAGACTTTAAAAACATTGATGCTAAATGGAATGAATGTTTGTAGATTGAACTTCTCACACGGAAGTCACGAAGAACATTTGAAAAGAATACAAAACATTAAACAAGCAAGAGAAGAATTGGATTTACCAATAGCGATTATGTTGGACACAAAAGGTCCAGAAATCAGACTTGGAGATTTCGAAGTTGATGAGGTTAAGCTTTCTATTGGTGATGAATTTACACTTACAACCAGAGATGTAGTTGGGAACAAAAATATTTGCTCAGTAAGTTATAAAGGGCTTTCTGACGATTTGGAAGTTGGAAAAAAAGTTTTGATTGACGATGGACTTGTTGAACTTGAAGTTTTGGAGATAAAAAACACAGACGTGATTTGCAGGGTAAATAATTACGGAGTATTGAAAAGTAAAAAAGGAGTAAATATACCAAACACAAAAGTCAACCTTCCAGCTATAACAGACAAAGATATTTCTGATATAAAATTTGGAATTGAAAATGGCATAGATTATATCGCGGCTTCTTTCATCAGAAAATCACAAGACGTTTTGGATATTAGAAAAATTTTAGAAGAAAATAATGGAAATAAAATTAAAATTATTTCTAAAATTGAGTCACAAGAAGGTGTGGACAACTTAGATGAAATTATCAACACATCTGATGGAATAATGGTAGCAAGAGGGGATTTGGGAGTAGAAATCCAAACAGAAATTATGCCGATTGTCCAAAAAGAAATAATTAAAAAGACAGCACTCGCTGGAAAACCAGTAATAACTGCAACTCAAATGCTAGATTCTATGATTAGAAATCCTAGACCTACAAGAGCGGAAGTAACTGATGTTGCTAATGCTATTTTGGATGGAAGTGATGCAGTTATGCTTTCGGGAGAAACAGCAGCTGGAAGTTATCCGGTGAATGCGGTTAAAGTTATGAATGATATCGCAATCAACACAGAAAATTCGGATGAATTTAAAGAATCTGCAAATAAAAGATTAAAATGGCTTGACATCACTACAACTAATGCAATAAGCATCGCTACGAGAAGCATAAGCGAACAACTAGGTGCAAATGCCATCGTGGTTGCCACAACCTCCGGCTCCACAGCCAGAAATGTATCAAAATATCGCCCATTGTCTCCGATAGTTGCGGCTACAACATCAAAAGAAGTTATGAGAAAACTATCATTGATTTGGGGCGTTCATCCAGTTTTAAGTGAATTGAGCGAAAACACTGATGAAGTAATAGACAGATCAATCTCTGCTGGAATAAAAAAAGATTTAGTTCACGAAGGAGATTTGATTATAATTACAGCGGGACTTCCAGTTGGAATTTCTGGCACGACTAATTTGCTAAAAGTTCACACAATAGGAGATATTTTGATAGAAGGAACAGGAATTGGAAAGAAATCTGTAACTGTCAAAGCAAAAATAGCAAAAAATACTCAGGACTTAGCTTCGAGTTTTGAAGAGGGAAATGCCCTTGTGTTGTACAGCTTGGAAAGAGAATTTGTTCCTTATGTCCAAAAAGCTTCCGCAATCATTCTCGAAGAAGGCGGACTTACATCTCCTGGTGCAATAGTTGGACTTCATTTGGGAATACCAACTATTGTTGGTTGTAAAGATGCTATGAAGATAATCAAAGATGAAGAAATTTTGACAATTGACCCAATCGCTGGATTGGTTTATCGAGGAGCGGCAAAGATTTTATAATAATTATATGATATAATAAACTAAGAGGTAGAAAATGAAAGCTGTAATTTTTGATATGGATGGTGTAATTATTGACAGCGAAGTAGTTTATATTGATTTTTTCAGAAAGCTATTTGATGAATATGACATTCAAGTATCACAGAAAGAATTGAACGCACTTGCAGGTTTAAGTCAACAAAAAACAGATGAATTTTTAGAAGAGAAAATGCACAAAAAAACGGATGAGATTTATCCGTTAATCACTAACTATATAGATGGTGGAAAAATAAATTACAGTTCTTTAGTAATGGATGGATTTTATCCATTACTAAAAGAACTGAAAAGAAAACATTTTAAGCTTGCATTAGCATCATCTTCAAATAAAAAAACGATTATTCAAGTTTTGAATGATTTGAACATTAAAGATGATTTTGATGTCATTGTGAGTGGAGAAGATTTTTTGGAGTCAAAACCTAATCCTGAAATTTACATCCAAACCTTAAAAAAACTAAATGTTGACAAAAAAGACGCTGTGGCAATAGAAGATTCTGATTATGGGATTATTTCAGCCAAAAATGCTGGGCTTACTGTGATTGCTAGAAAAGAAACTAGATTTGATTTCAAACAAGACAAGGCAGATTTCATTGTGGATAATTTGCAGGATATCAAATTGATACTAGAAAAGTTTGAAAAAGAAAAAAATGGAATCTTTAAAATTCGAAGAAAATCCAAAGAATTTATAAAAGCTTTGTTTTTTATAAACAAAGAACTTTTCAACGAAAATTTAGAAGATTTAGACATATATTGTCTTTATAAAAATAATGAAATGAAATCATCAATAATTATAAAAAATGGAAAAATATTGGATAAAAAGCTGGAATCTGATTTAGATTATGATAAAATATTATATGAAATAAAAAACAAGGATATAGATGAGATTAGATAAATTTTTAAAAAATTCAAGAATAATAAAACGTAGAACGGTTGCAAAAACAGCTTGTGAATCACAAAGAGTTAAAATAAATGACAAGACTGCAAAACCGGGAGACAATGTAAAAGTAGGAGATATCATCGAGATAAACTTTGCACAATCAAATTTGAGAGTAAAAGTAGCGCAATTAATTGACAATCCAAAAAAAGATGATGCAGATAAAATGTTCGAAACATTAGGAGAATAAAATGAGTACTAGGAATAATCAGGTGAGAAAAAGAAGAGAAAATGTCAATAAATTCAGAATTTTTGTTTCTCTATTGACAGTTCTCGCTTGCTTGACTTTGTGTTTTACAATTTTTAAACAACAAATTCAAATTAAAAATTTAAATAGTATAAAGATTGAACAGCAAAACAAAAAAGCACAATTGGACCAGGAAATACAAAAATTATCTGAAGATTCCAAACATTTGGATAATCCTAAGCTTATAGAAAAGTATGCTAGAGAAAAACTCGGTATGGTAAAACCAGATGAGGTTTTGGTAAAAGATGAAAATGAAAAACCATCCAAAAATGAAAACTATACTCCATCGCCAACTTTTGAGAACAAGTCAAATAAATAATTATTGACAGCGTTTTTTTAGTGGTATATACTTGTAATAGTATATTATTAGGAGGAAGATATTGCATATGTCTATATCAGTGGGCGATATTGTAGAAGGAAAAGTAACTGGGATTACAAAATTTGGAGCATTTGTAGAATGCGAAGATGGAAGCAAAGGATTAGTGCATATTTCACAAATTTCTAACGATTATATAGAAAAAGTTGAAGATGCTTTAAAAGTTAATGATGAAGTAAAATGCAAAGTAATGAGCATTGAAGATAATAAGATTAGCTTCTCGATTAAAGAATGTCTTCCTAAAAAAGAATACAAAAAAGAACACAAAAAAGAACACAAAAAAGATTTTTCAAAGAAAACTTTATCAGAAAATTCTGAAGTTAAAAAGTCTAGCAAAGAATCGAGCTTTGATGATTTGATAACAAAATTTATGAAAGATAGCAATGAAAGATTGGATTCTATAAGACAAAGAGAGAATAAGAAGTTTTCGAAGAAAAAAAAGTATAATTAGGAGAATGCCGCAGCTGTATGCGGCTTTTTTATTAGTATGAATTTGATAGAGAAAGTCAAAGCGACAATTTTAAGGGAAAATTTAATACAAAAAAATGACAAGATTTTAATCGGTTTGTCTGGAGGGGCAGATTCTGTTTTTTTATTTAACATACTAAATACTCTAAAGGATGACCTACAGTTTGATATTGCAACTTGCCATATAAACCATTCTTACAGAAGTGAAAGCTATTTAGATGAAGAATTTTCAAGAAGGATTTCAGAAGATAAAAATGTGAAATTTTTTCTCGAAAGAGTGGATATGAAGAAATATTCAATAGACAATTCGATAAGTTTAGAGGATAGCGGCAGGATTTTGAGATATAGATGTTTCAATGAAATTTTAAAAAATGAAAATTTTGACAAAATTGCAGTTGCCCATCATATGGACGATCAAGTTGAGACTTTTTTCTTGCATTTATTCAGAGGAAGTGGGATTGACGGGCTTACAGGAATAAAATATAAAAACAAAAATATTATTAGACCTTTGTTAGATATTACGAAAAAAGAAATAGTGGATTATCTTTGCAAAGAAAAGATAGAATATGTGACTGATAAGACAAATTTTATTCCAGATGTTTTACGAAATAAAATCAGACTTGAATTACTGCCTTATGTACAGAAAAATTTTAATAAATCTATTACCCAATCTATAAATCGAACTATGATTATTCTCAGAGATTCTGATGAAATAATCGAAGATGTCACTAATAAAATGTACGCTAGCTTGGTAAAAAAAGAAAGGGATACACATTTTATTGACGTTAAAAACTTTAAAAATCAAAAGCTGTCTGTTCAAAGAAATGTGATAAGACAATTGCTGATAAGATTATATGATTCTAACAAAGATATACGAATGAGTTATATAGATGATATAATTAATTTATTCGATTTAAAAAATGGCAGCAAATATTTATTTAAAGACTACAGTTTTTTTAAAAGTTATGATAAAGTTATTATTAGAGAAAATTTGAGATATAAAAATTTAAAACCATTAAATTTTGTTCTCGGTACGATGAGATTTGGGGATTTTACTATAAAAAGCTATATTACAGATAGTAAAAACATCAAGCCAAACAAAAACAGGATGATTTTCGATACAAAAATCATATCTAAAAATCTTGTAATAAGGCCTAGGAAAAATGGAGATAAAATTAAACTCAAAGGATTTTCAAAAAAAATAAAGGATATATTTATCGACGAAAAGATAGAAAAATCTTTGCGAGATTTTTATCCTATACTAAGTGATGAATCAGAAATTTATGCTATTTTGTCTGTTAAAAGGTCGAATTTATTTATGAAAAATTCTGATACCAAAGAAGTTTTAATTATTGAGGTGGAGTATGAAAAGTAATTTAAGTGATGTAATTGAGAAGGTTCTTATCAAAAAAGAAGATATTGACAAAAGAATTAATGAATTGGCACAAAAAATCACTGAGGATTATAAGGACAAAGGTGAATTAGTTGTTGTTGGAATTTTAAGAGGAGCATCTATGTTTATGAGTAATTTGGCACTAAATATAGACAGAGAAGTTGGGATAGATTTTATGGCTGTGTCGAGTTATGGAAAATCATCTGAGTCATCAGGTACGGTTAGAATTATTAAAGACTTAGAAGAAGATATTACAGACAAAAATATTTTGATTTGCGAAGATATTATAGACAGCGGAAGAACATTAGAATATTTGGTTAGAAATTTAAAAGATAGACATGCAAAATCTGTAAAAATAGCATCTCTTTTGGATAAACCAGAAAGAAGAACTAACGAAGTTGACGTTGAGTATGTAGGATTTACTGTGCCAAATGAATTTATTGTAGGATACGGATTGGATTATGCACAGCAATACAGAAATATTGAAGATATCTGCGTTTTGAAAAAATCCGTTTATGAAAAGGAGAATTAATGAAAAAAGTAACTAAAAGCTTGCTAATATACATCATTCCGATTCTTCTAATAGCTTTTTTCGTTACTATGACACAAAACAACAGTTTGAATACTAAGTATTTCACTGTTAACGATATGATTGTAAATGTTAAAAAAGGTAACGTAAAAGAAATAGTAGCAAAGGGAAATGATGTTAAAGGGGTACTAAAAGATAGTAAAAATACACCTTTTAAAATGTACATCCAACCAGATATGTGGAGTGTTCTTTACGACAATTACTTAAAAGATTCGGTTGAAAGCAATAAAATAGTTTTAAAAATGGAAAAAGACCCAGGGAAACCTTGGTATATCGACATTATGCCTACTATTCTGATTTTATTCGGATTGGCTATTTTGTGGTTTATATTTATGAACCAAACTCAAAACTCTGGAAATACAAAAGCTATGAGTTTTGGAAAATCAAAAGCAAAATTAAACAAAGACTCAAAAGAAAAAGTTGTTTTTGCTGACGTAGCTGGATTAAAAGAAGAAAAAGAAGAATTGATGGAAATTGTAGATTTCTTGAAAAATCCTACAAAATATATAAACATAGGCGCTAGAATCCCGAAAGGAGTTTTACTGGTAGGACCTCCAGGGACAGGAAAGACATATTTATCCAGAGCTGTTGCTGGCGAAGCGAAGGTGCCTTTTTTTAGCATATCAGGTTCTGATTTTGTCGAAATGTTTGTAGGAGTTGGTGCTTCCAGAGTTCGTGATTTGTTTGAACAAGCTAAGAAAAATTCTCCCTGCATTATTTTCATCGATGAGATTGATGCAGTTGGAAGAAAAAGAGGAGCTGGTCTAGGTGGTGGTCACGACGAAAGGGAGCAAACATTAAATCAGTTGCTAGTAGAAATGGATGGTTTTGGAAAAAATGAAGGCGTAATCGTAATGAGTGCGACAAACAGACCAGATATTTTGGACAAAGCATTATTAAGACCAGGTAGATTTGACAGAACAATATATGTTGGACTTCCAGACGTTAGAGAAAGACTTGAAATTTTAAAAGTTCACACTAAAAACAAAAAAATAGAAAAAGATGTAGACTTGGAAAACATCGCAAAAACAACTACTGGATTTTCTCCAGCTGATTTGGAAAACTTGTGTAATGAAGCAGCACTTCTCGCTGCAAGAGAAAATAAAGCGGAAATATCCAACGAAGTATTCAAAGAAGCTTCTATAAAAGTGGTAGCTGGTCCTGAAAAAAAATCTCAAGTTGTAATAGAAAAAGAAAGAGTACTGACAGCATACCATGAATCAGGTCATGCAATAGTATCGGGATTTTTGAAAGATAGTGACCAAGTTCATATGATTACAATCATTCCGAGGGGAAGAGCTGGAGGGTTTACAGCTTATTTGCCAAAAGAAGATGCAAAATTTATGACCAAAAACCAAATGCAACACAAACTTATATCACTACTTGGAGGTCGTGCAGCAGAAGAAGTTGTGTTGGACGATATCTCAACTGGAGCTAGCAATGACATTGAACGAGCAACAAAAATTGCACACGCTATGGTTACGAAATACGGTATGAGCAAAAGACTCGGACCAATGATGTACGGTGGAGACGATTCGGAAGTTTTCCTTGGACAAGAATTGGGGAAAAACAAAGCTTATTCTGATAAAATAGCTTATGAAATTGATTCTGAAATGAGAGAATTGATTGACGAAGCTTACACTAAAGCGTTAAATATTTTAAATGAAAATATTGATATGTTGCACGCTTTGGCAAATAGACTTTTGGAAAAAGAGACGATAGGTCAAGCTGAATTTGAAGAAATTTTCGAAAAATACAGGAAATCGGGTATTCACGAACAAGAACCTCAAGAATTAAAAGAAGTTAGAGAAAAAGACAAGGAAATTGAAAATACTATAGACAATCAGGAGTTATAATGAACGCAAAAAATGTAATAAATGTGATGTATATTTTGATATTGCTTTTTGGATTGAAGCAAATGTACAATGTATATATGGTTAAGAAAAATATTGGACGAGTAATAAAAAATTTCAATCAAAGAAAGAGATTATTGATGATTATAGCATCGTATTCCATTGTTGTTTTGGGATTTTTGTATTTGTATCAACAAAAAACATTGTTTCCTTTGATTTATATTTTGTTGGGTGTAATATTCATTTATTTGACATTTGAAAAAATCTCCTTTACTGAAAAAGGAATTTACTTCAACGGTTCTTTGGCAGAATATGAAGACATAAAGCAATGGAAATATTCAAAGGATAAGAAATTTTTGGAACTTACAATGAAAAACGCAAGAGCTACAAATAAACTTATTCCAATCAATCCATCTGACGCCTCAGAGATGCAAATTATAATAAAAAAGAACAAGAAAAAACAATAAAATACTTGACAACAAATCTGTGAATTAATATAATAAAAAAAACACTATTTTTGTTTTTCATAAATTGGCTTTCTTTGAACGCCAATTTTTTTTATTTTAATACATGGAGGTATTATGGATACAAATAAAATTTTCGGAATTGATACTTTTGACAAGAGGCAAATGAAAGATTCTTTGCCATTTCCTATTTATCAAAAATGGAAAAACGCTGTACGAAAAGAAGACCTATTGGATTTGGAAACAGCAGAAATAATCGCTCATGCGATGAAAAAATGGGCAATCGAAAGAGGAGCAACTCATTTTTGTCATTGGTTTCAACCACTAAATGGTTTGACTGCAAAAAAGCACGATTCATTTTTAGATAGAGGAGACGATAACACTCCAATCAACAGATTTTCTGCAAAAGAATTGATAAAAGGAGAACCAGACGCTTCATCATTTCCAACTGGCTCGATAAGGTCAACATTTGAAGCTCGTGGCTATACTTATTGGGATTGCACATCTAATACATTTATTGTGGATAACATCATGTATATTCCATCTGTTTTTGTATCTTATGATGGAACAACTCTTGACAAAAAACTTCCTCTTTTAAGGAGCTTGGACTATTTATCAGATTATGGAACTAAATTATTTAACGAAATTTCTGATGAACATTGCTACAGAATGAAGGTTAAGATTGGTTTGGAACAAGAATTTTTCCTTGTAGATGAGAATATCTATAAACAAAGAATTGATTTGATAAACACAGGAAGAACTCTACTTGGAACGCAAGCTCCAAAATCACAAGAATTAACAGACCATTATTTTGGCTCAATTCCTCAAAGAGTTGAAGCTTTCTACAAAGATATTGATGAAAAATTATTTAGATTGGGAATTTATGCTAAGACAGAACACAATGAAGTTGCACCTAATCAATTTGAAATTGCAATTCTTTTCGAAAATGCAAATATTGCCGTAGATGACAATCATTTGGTAATGGAAATATTAAAAACAACTGCAAGAAAACACCACCTCGTTTGTTTGTTACACGAAAAGCCATTCAAAGGAGTAAATGGTTCTGGTAAGCATAATAATTATTCATTGGTTACAAATTTTGGAAGAAATGTATTTTCACCGGAATCTGATATGGAAAATGATCTCGTGTTTTTAATATTTACGGCTTGTTTAATAGAAGCTGTGGACAATTCACAAGCGCTTTTGAGGGCGGCATCTTCCACTACATCCAATGATTATCGACTTGGAGGAGATGAAGCTCCACCATCAATAATTTCAATGGATTTGGGACAAGATATCGAAGAAACTTTCAATTCATTGATGAACAACGAAGAATTAAATAGAAATTATCCTAAATTCTCTATAAATAGATTTGATTATATTCCACCAAATATGACAGATAGAAATAGAACTAGTCCTTTTGCATTCACAGGAAACAAATTTGAGTTCAGAATGCTTGGCTCGTCAAATTCAGCCAGCGATGTTAACATTGTTTTGAACACAATGTATGCAAATGCAATTAAAAGAGTGTACGAAAAATTCAAATCACAAGATGAAAATATTGAAAAATTTATCAAATCAGAAGTTGTTTATATATTAAACAATCACAAAAAAATACTTTACAGACAAGATAATTATACTGAAGTATGGAGAGAAGAGGCGAAGAAGAGAGGGCTATTGGATTTGGTTCACTATTTTGACTCGTTGTATTCTCTTATCACAGAAGAATCTGTTAGAGGTTTTTGTGGTATACTAAGTGAGGAAGAATTACACGCAATCTACGATGTAGGATTGGAGGATGTGATTTCAACTCATAAAATAGAAGCGAAAACATTGATTTATATGCTAGATAAATTTGTTATAAGTGCGATATCTAAACAAGTAGTTCACAACAGCGAATTGATTGAAAAATGTGGAATAAGTAGTTTGAAGTCAACACAAGAAAAATTGAAGAACGGTTTGAATGAATTAATTGACAATCGTAACTTATTAGAAGAAATGCTTACAGAATCTGATTTTGATTCAAAATACGATAACGCAAAGTATTTTCAATACGAAATCAGTCCAATGATTGAAAAAATAAGAAACATTCACGACGATTTAGAAAAATTTGTATACAAAGAAAATTACAATTTGTGTGATATTCAAGATATATATTCATCATTAATATAGTTATAGGAGGAATAATGAGTAAATTTATTTTTATTACTGGAGGGGTAGTCTCTGGTATTGGTAAAGGCATCAGCGGTGCAAGTATCGGTAGGATGTTAAAAGACAGAGGAATTTCTGTGTTTATGCAAAAATTTGATCCATATTTGAACATAGACCCAGGAACTATGAGTCCCTACCAACACGGCGAAGTTTTTGTTACAAAAGACGGAGCAGAAACTGACCTTGATTTAGGCCATTATGAAAGATTCATTAACGAAGAATTGACACAAAGATCTAACATCACAACCGGAAAAGTTTATAATGATGTTATAAAAAAAGAAAGACGTGGAGACTATAATGGCAAAACTGTACAAGTTATTCCGCATATTACAGATGAAATAAAAAAAGCTGTTTATAAAGCAGCAGAAGAATCACAAGCAGACATAGTCATAACTGAAATAGGCGGTACTGTTGGAGATATTGAATCGCTACCATTCTTGGAAGCAATCAGACAAATTCACGCAGAAAATGAAAAAGAAGACGTGTTGTTCATTCACACAACTTTAGTTCCGACAATTCCTGGCAGTAATGAATTAAAGACAAAACCGACGCAACATTCCTACAAAGAATTGATGAGTCTTGGAATAAAAACCAACGTCATAATTTTGAGAAGTGAAGGAATTGTAACTGATGAATTAAAAGAAAAAATCTCATTATTCTGTGATGTTCCAGTAGATGCTATAATTCAATCATTCAATGTGGATTTTATCTATGAAGTACCATTAAAATTCCAAGAACAAAATTTAGATAAGTACATTATGAGGAAAATGAAACTGAAACCTAAAAAAGATGTCGACGAAAAATGGAGAAAAATGATTGAAAACTATAGAAAAGCAACAGAAATTGTCAACATTGGCTTGGTAGGAAAATACACAGAACTCCACGATGCTTATCTTTCTGTAGAGCAAGCATTAATAGATGCTGGATATGCGAACAATCACAAAGTAAATATCCGCTGGATAAATTCAGAGGAATTGACTAAACAAAACATAAAAGAAAAGTTTGAAGGATTGAACGGAATTATTGTCCCTGGTGGATTTGGTGGACGTGGAATGGAAGGTATGGTAGAAACATCCAAATATTGTCGTGAAAATAATGTGCCTTACTTTGGAATTTGCTTGGGAATGCAAATCGCAGCGATAGATATTGCAAGAAATATTCTTGGATTAGCTGATGCAAATACAGCAGAAGTTGTTGCAGATTGCAAAAATCCTGTTATAAGCTTGATGAAAGACCAACGTGATATTGAAGATATCGGTGGAACATTGAGACTTGGGAATTATGAATGTCATTTGAAAGATAAATCATTGGCAAGACAATTATACTCAGAAGAGTTCATACAAGAAAGACATAGACACAGATATGAGTTTAACAATGATTATAGGAAAGAATTTGAAAATAATGGCATAGTTTTCTCCGGAATTAATGACCAATATAATTTGGTTGAAATGCTTGAAATTCCAGAAAATAAATTTTTCTTAGGTTGTCAATACCATCCAGAATTCAAATCAAGACCTAATAAAATTCACCCATTATTTAATGGATTTATAAAAGCATCTATAGAAAATAAATAGAAGAAGGTGAATAATATTTTACTAGTAATTGATATTGGAAACACTAATATTGTATTGGGAATTTTTAAAGACGATGAATTGATATTTGAATGGAGAATTTCCACAGATTTAAGAAAAACAAGCGATGAATATGCGTTGACACTTAGGCAGGCATTGGAATATTCCAATATCAAAAAATCAGATATAAAAGAAGCTATTATTGGTTCAGTTGTACCTAATTTAATGCCAACTATTCCGAAGGCCATAAAAAAATATTTGGGAATAGAACCGTTAATAGTTACAGAAAAAATAAAAACTGGAATAGTTAATAAGTATGCGAGTCCGAAAGAAGTCGGGGTTGATAGGATTATCAATGCAGTCAGTGCGTGCGAAAAATATAAAACACCAATTATAATTGTAGATATTGGAACGGCCATTACATTTGATTATATAACTGAAAATAGAGAATATCTTGGAGGTGCAATCGCACCTGGAATAGCAATTTCTTCTGAGGCGTTATTTATGAAGACAGCAAAACTACCGAAGATTGAAATTGAAATGCCCGAAAAAATAATTGGAGACAGCACAGTAAGCAGTATGCAATCCGGATTGGTCTATGGATTCATTGGATTAATCGACAACCTAATCGAAAAAATACTAGAAGAAAAAAATAAAACAAAAGATGAAGTTACTATAATTGCAACGGGTGGATTTTCGTATTTGATTGCCAAACAATCTAAGTATATTACAATAATCGACAAGTTGATAACGCTGGATGGACTTAAAATTATTAACGATTTAAATAGAAATGATTAAAAAAAAACTGAATTTGAGCAGTAATTTGTTTTTGGCACCGCTAGCAGGAGTCACAGACATTCCATTTCGAATAATTGCAGGAGAGTTGGGAGCTGGACTATGTTTTACAGAAATGGTCAGTGCCAAAGCACTTTACTATGACGATAAAAAAACAAAAGAATTACTGAAGGTTGATGACCGAGAAAAAAACACATCTGTACAAATATTCGGACATGAGCCCGAGATTGTTGCATACGCCACAAGATTTTTAACTGAAAATTATAATTTTAAAACAATTGATATCAATATGGGTTGTCCTGCTCCGAAAATTTTCAAAAACGGAGACGGGTCTGCCCTTATGGGTGATTTAGAACGAGCAGAAGATGTTATAAAAGCCTGCAAAAACAACACCGATTTGCCGGTATCGGTCAAATTTAGACTTGGAATTGATGAACATTCTATCAATTTTATGAAGTTGGCACAAATTTGTTCGAGATTAAAAGTTGATTATGTAACACTTCACGCAAGAACAAGAAAAATGTTCTACTCTGGTGAAGCTGACTGGTCATATATTAAACAATTGGTGGAAAATATCGACATACCTGTATTTGGAAATGGGGATTGTTTTACAAAAAAAGATATCAGAGAAAAAATGGAATATTCTGGTTGCGATGGAGTTTTGTTGGCAAGAGGAGCTATGCAAAATCCATTTATTTTCAGTGAAAATGAGTTTAAAACAAAACGAGAAGTTATTGATACAATCAAAAAACATATGCAATTGAAGTTAGAATGTTATGAACAAAGACGTGCCGTACTGGAAATGAGAAAGCACATACAGTGGTATTTAAAAGGTTTCAAAAATTCAAATAAAGTAAAAAATAAAATAAATCAGTTAACTGACATTGAAGAAATATATAAAGTATTAGATGAATTTAAAAATGAATAGTTTATATACATTTAATAACTTGACAATTGTGTATGTTGTTATATAATTTTTTAATATATGGTTGAAATAAGGAGAATAAAATATGGGAGAAAAGGAATTTTTATTGACTCAAGAAGGTTTGAACCAACACAAAGAAGAACTTGAGTTTTTAAAGACTACTCGTAGAACAGAAATTGCCGAAAAAATCAAAGTTGCAAGAGGATTTGGCGACCTTTCTGAAAATGCAGAATATGACGAAGCTAAAAACGAGCAAGCACAAGTAGAAGAAAGAATAAATTATCTTGAAAATATGTTATTGTACGCAAAAGTTATCGAAGAAGACGAAGAGAAAAAAGACGTAGTTACAATTGGCTCTACAGTAACATATAAAATTTTAGATACAAATAAAGAAAAGACTTACAAAATAGTAGGAACAGCAGAAGCTGATCCTTTTTCAGGAAGAATATCTAACGAATCTCCAACTGGAAAAGCTCTTTTGAATTTAAAAGTAGGAGATACCACTACTTTTGAGACACCAGGCGGAATAGTAAAAATAATGGTATTGACTGTAAAGAAAGGATAATAATGGAAAACTTAAATGAAATGCTACAAATTCGTAGACAAAAACTTCAAGAATTGCTAGATGCAAATGAAAATCCTTACGTTCATGAAAAATTTGACAACGCAAATAATACTAGACAAATCTTGGAAAACTTTGACGAATTTGACGGAAAATATGTTAAAATGGCAGGCAGAATTATGAGCAAAAGAGGTCATGGTAAAGTTAACTTTATGGATTTGCAAGATTCTGTCGGTAGAATACAATTATTCAATAAAGTAAATGAATTAGGCGATGAAAACTATGCAAAAGTTAAAAATATGGATATTGGAGACATTGTAGGTGTTGAAGGTGAAATATTCAAGACTCAAAGTGGTGAAATATCTATAAGAACAAAATCAGTAGTATTGTTGTCTAAATCATTGCAAATTTTACCTGAAAAATGGCACGGATTAAAAGACCCTGATTTGAGATACAGACAAAGATATGTTGATTTGATTATGAATCCAGAAATCAAAGATACATTTATCAAAAGGTCTAAAATAATATCAGCTATAAGAGAATTTTTGGATACAAGAGGATTTTTAGAAGTTGATACTCCGATATTGAACACAATAGCCGGTGGTGCAAATGCAAGACCATTTACTACTCATCACAATACTTTGGACATTGATATGTATTTGCGTATTGCAAATGAATTATATCTAAAAAGATTAATCGTTGGTGGATTTGACAAAGTATATGAAATGGGAAGAATGTTCAGAAACGAAGGAATGGATCACACACATAATCCAGAATATACGGCAATTGAATTATACCAAGCTTACGCCGATTACAATGATATGATGAATATCACTGAACAATTGGTTGCATTTGTGTGCGAAAAAGTAAATGGCTCAATGAAATCACAATTTGGTGAAACAGAAATAGATTTCACTCCACCTTGGAAAAGAATTACAATGGTTGATGCAATAAAAGAATATGCGGACATTAATTTTGATGAAATTGAAACAGATGAACAAGCTCGTGAAGTTGCAAAGGCAAACAACGTAGAAATCAAAGAAAATATGTCACGTGGTGAAGTAATCAATGAATGCTTCGAGCATTTCTGTGAAGAAAAATTGGTTCAACCAACATTTGTATTGGGTCATCCTGTTGAAGTAAGCCCACTAGCTAAGAGAAATCCCGACGACGAAAGATACACTCATAGATTTGAAGCATTTGTATGCACAAAAGAAATTGCAAATGCGTTTAGCGAATTGAACAATCCAATCGACCAAAAAGAAAGATTTTTGAAGCAAGTTGAAGCTAGAGAAAACGGCGACGATGAAGCACAAATGATGGATTATGATTTCTTGAACGCATTGGAAGTAGGACTTCCTCCAACAGGAGGATTGGGAATCGGTGTCGACAGGCTTATTATGATGTTGACTAACAATGAATCAATCAGAGATATAATGTTGTTCCCAACGATGAAGCCGGTTGGACAAAATGTTTCAAGTAATTCAGAAAACACAAAAGCAAAGAAGCTCGACTTATCGAAAGTTAAAGTTGAGCCACTATTTGAAGATTTTGTAGATTTTGACAAATTCTCAGAATCTGATTTTAGAGTAGTAAAAGTTAAAAAATGCGAAGAAGTGCCAAAATCTAAAAAGCTTTTGAAATTCACTCTAAATGATGGCTCAGGAACAGATAGAATTATTTTATCTGGAATTAAAAACTTCTATTCTGCAGAAGACTTAGTAGGAAAAACTCTACTTGCAATCACGAACTTACCACCAAGAAAGATGATGGGAGAAGATTCTTGTGGAATGCTTTTATCTGCAATCTGTGAATACGAAGGTGAAGAAGTATTGAATTTAATAATGTTGGATGAAAATATACCAGCAGGTTCAAAAATTTATTAAAAGAACACGATAATTATGAAACTGGGGTTTGTTATAAATCCCAGTTTAATTTTTAGGGGTATGTACGAGATGGATAATTAGAATAATTTTATTACCGATAAGATTAGTGTTGAGTTTGCTCATAGCTTTTTTAACCTTCATATTAAGTTTGAGTACTGCGTTGTTAAGCGTAGTTTCTACTTTGATTTTTATAATTGGATTAGCTAGCATATTTCAAGGAGACAAGCAAATTGTAATTGAAGCACTAATATTAGCATTTTTATTTAGTCCATTTGGATTACCTAAATTAGGTATATATGTTATTGGATTATTAGAATTATTAAACTATACAATAAAATCAATTTAAAGAAAAATAAATATTAGATAATCTTAGACGATAGAAATCAATAATTCTGTCGTCTTTTTTATTTCAAAGAAAGGAGGTAGGGATGAATTTTGATTATTTTTATAATAGGCAATCTGAAATGTATAACTTCATTAGGT
>NZ_CAMXVC010000026.1 GCF_947252345.1 uncultured Finegoldia sp. | reverse complement strand
CTGTAAATCCGTTACGTTATGTTTCGGTGGTTCAAATCCACCCTCCTCCACCAATGAAATTATGCGGAAGTGGCTCAGTGGTAGAGCATCGCCTTGCCAAGGCGAGGGTCGCGAGTTCGAGTCTCGTCTTCCGCTCCAAACAACAACAGATGTGCATACATCTGTTTTGTTGTATATTTTTCTTGAACGATTAGCTCAGCTGGATAGAGCGTCTGGCTACGGACCAGAAGGCCGGGGGTTCGAATCCTCTATCGTTCGCCAAGCAAAATGGATTATGGTTTTCGATTTACGAAGACTATAATCCATTTTTTTGTGCTAAATTTCGATTTGCATTCAAATCTCTTACTGAAATTCCAGCAAAATCCCTTTATGAAATATCTCACTCAAATCTCTTACTGATATTCTGACAAAATCTTTTAAAAATCGTGTAGTTCAATACAACAATTAAATCTTTTGGTTAAATTCACAAAACAAACCACCTTCTCGAAAAATTCATTCATCAGAAAATAAGCTCATCATCCAGAAGAATAAATCGCATCGCAGAGATAAAATGTCCGAATCAAATTTTCAAATCAAAGATTTCCTTATAAATCACAAAAAACAAAATCCCTGCTGAAAGGTCATACGAGCAAGTCACTACACCGAACGAAAAAACCAATTGAATTGGATGGTTGTAGATAATTTTTGTAGAAATTTGCATTGTATTTGAAAATGTGGGGTATATATAATATAAGAAAAGTTTCGCTAATAACATACGCAAAATTTCACAAAATTGTTCAATAAAACGTTAAAAAACTTGGCTAACTATATTGTTACCAATAAAGGATATCATTGTTAAATATTGTAAAAAGTGTTGACTTTTCGCCAAGCAAGTGGTAAAATGTTATAAAATATAGTAATGAAAAAAAAAAAAATAAACATTTTAAAGAAAATGAATATAAAAAATACATTTTTTGTACCACTTACACCAAGGCAGATCCCGTATTCATAAATAAGTCGGACTGCCGATTTTTTTAGGTTTTATTGATTTTCTAATTTTTGATTGCAAAAAATACAAAAATAAGGGAAAATTTAAAAAAATCACTACTCAAAAATAAAAAACGAAGTGGCATAGAAAATAAACAATTAAAATACTAGGGGATAAACATAGTTTAATTTATATCACAAAATCAAGGGTTTATGGTATAGACAATCATTTTAGGAGGTTCAAATGAGAAGAATATTTGACAGAATTACAGCGATGACACTTGTCATGCTGATGTTGTTGGAATTTGCGATTCCAGCGATTTCATCATTTGCAAAGGAGGATAGTCCGCCAAACAGATACATAATACAAAAGCTGGAGAAACTCACAAAGGATGAATACTCCAAGTTTTCACTGAACCTCGCAACAGTAATTGACGACAAGAATTTGTCTAGCGATACAAATGTGAAGTTCGCTTTGACAGCCAAGGAGGGCACTCAAAACATCAAGCTTATAACCCGAAACACGTTTGGCTTGTACGATGACAAGTTGTACGACAAGATTGAGGACGCTCAGAAGGAACTCGACAGAATCAACAAGTTCTACAACGGGCAAGGGTTGGCGATTGATGTATCCATAATCCAAATCCAAAACAAATTCAAGCTCAACAACAACTACGTTGAAAAACCGGAAGAAAACCGTGGAGCTGAATACAACGTTTACAATTTTAACGTTCTAAAGGATTTTGACTTCGAAAAGTCGGGTCTTCAAACAAAACTTTCTGAAGCTGAAAAGCACGACTATCTATTCGTGTTCGATATCAAGGTTGGGAAGGCCACGGATGACAAGTTGAATATGATTGAACTCAAAAAAGACGACAAAGAGCCGGTTGCTGTGAAGGAAAATGGCGAGATTTTGGGAGCAGTCATCGACGACAAGACCTACGACACTTATGTGACACAAACTTTGCACGATGATGTCGCTGCGTCACTTGACTACAAGAAACAAGTCGCACAAGCTAAAAAGGAAACTGACGAAAAGAAGAAGGCTGAGGAAGAAGCCAAGGCTAAGAAGGAAGCTGAAGAAAAGGCGAAGAAACAAGCCGACGAGCAAAAAAAGAAGGAAGCTGAAGAAAAAGCGAAGAAGGACGCCGATTCCAAGAAGGACGCCGATTCGAAGAAAAAATCAGAAGAACAAAAAGCGCTCGACGATAAGAACAAGGCAGAGGCTGACTTGAAGGCGAAGCAACAAGCTGAAGAGATAGCCAAGGCACAATCCAAAAAAGAACAAGAGCAAAAGAAATTACAAGAACAACAAAAGATTGCCGAAGAAAAGGCACAACAAGAGGCGAAGGCACTCGCAGAAAAACAAGCCAAGGAAAAGGCAGAACAAGAAGCCAAGGCCAAAGCGAAGGAAGAATTGAAAAAGAAGTTGGGATTGGTTGAAGACACACAAGACCAACAACCACAACAAACTCAACAAGACCCAGCAGTTCAACCTCAAAACAAAGCCCAACCTGAACAACAAACTAAGCCGGAATTGAAAGTTCAGCCAGCACCAGCTCCTGAAAGAAAACAAAAAGCAGAAGAATTTGACAAAATTCTACAAGACCGAAAAGAAGCGATAAACAAAGAAGACGCCAAGAAGACTCCCGAACAAAAATCAAAAGAGGACAAGAAGGACAAGGGAATCTTCAACGGAATCAAAAAGCTATTGGGCTTGACAGACCTTCAAAAAGCAGACCGTGAATTGAAGGCTATATTAAAGGATGGAAAATACAGCCTACGAGAAGTTCAAGAGTTTTTGTCTGGATTGGACGAGAAATACAAATTGTCTCGTGAAGACCAAGCAAAGTTGATGGACGACAACAAAGACCAAATCAAAGAGCTAATAGCAAAGGATGCTGACCAGAATTTCGCACCACAAATGCTATTCCAAACGAGAGAAGCAAACGGACTTAACCTCGATGGTAAGAAATTCCACATCGTCACTCGTTTTGACACATCAAACGCAAACGGTCCTATCCAACCTTATCAGTATTTCTACATTCACTTGGACAACAAGTTGACTGTCAAAAATCCGGCAGAATTAAAACCGATTATGTACCAAGGAAGGGTAATAGCAATTCCAGAGTACATTGCGAAAGAAAATAAAATAAGATACCAAATCCAAGGAACAATACCGGAAAACATCCAATTGCCATTGGACATTCCAGTTGACTACAATACTAACAATATTAGTCTTGACCCGGATGGAACATTCACCGTAACTAACAAGGTGTCGGGACTCGGAGTAGAAGCTCCGAAGGACCTCGTTCCACAAAAAATCGACAGCAACGGCAACTTTGCAGGTTCAATCATCGAGCCGGGCAGACACGACGTGACGCAGATAATGGAGCCGGATGCTTTCAACTACAGAGTATACATCGGTGGACGTGGAGGTACACCGAGATACCAAAATGGAGAATTAGAAGGATTTGATTGGAACATAACAGTAGAATCCACATTCCAAGACCTAAAGAGCTTAAATTTCGCTGCCAACTTCACGACAGTAAAAGGCTCCGGACTTGGTGAAATACAAGATTTAAAAATAAATGGACAAGCAAGCTCTGAAGTAACAGACAACAGTATAAAAGGAAGCTTTGGAATAGTTGATTCCAAAAACTACAAGGCAACAACAGCTGGAGTGAGAAAGTTCACTTACACCTTCTTTACACCGAAAACCAACACACAAGAAGAGTACGTCCTAGACCTATCAGCAATTGCCAACAACAAACTCGGGGCAACAAGGCTCATAGCCCACGACAACTACTCCAAGGAAAAGATTGACCAAGCCACTCCGACGAGAGTAGGTGTCAACAACAGAACTACAATCATGGGTCAGTTCACAAGCGAAGACACATCCTTGTGGACGGTGACGGATGCAGTGTCAACTGGTGACGACAAGGGCAAAAACGCACTAAATGGTCTACCACTAGCTGACAGAAACCTCACAAATCAGAAGGTGACATCGTCCAATATGGCAGTTTACGTAATGGACACAGTTGTAACTAGCCCGACTTACGGCAAGATGGTCATCAAACCAAAAACATCTGCACCAACTAACCTCGGCACTCAAATACCAGCCAAGGCGGCTAATCCAGCAGGAACACCGACAGTCGGTACGATTGCAGTTTACGAGTACGGTGCGAACCTTAACAAACCGACAGCTCAACAGCCAACTAAGATTTACAGCTTAGGCGGAGTGACTATATCGAAGAACACCAACATCTACCTTGACCAAAACTGGTCAATTCCAGATGGGTTTAATATGCCAGAACAAGACATCTTGGCGAAAGACCCACAAGGCAATGTAATAGGAAAAGTCCACGTAGCCCAAACGACAGACAAAAATCTTAGAAGAAGACAGATAATAATCTACGACGTAAAAGTCTGGAACATCGACAAAAATGGCACGGAAACGAAAGCCAATAGAATAGTTCCGAAAGTTGTGCAAGATTTGCCGAAAACTGCAGAGATTGGTGGCAAGACTTACAAGTACGTAGAGAACTACAACTACTACACAACTTTAAACAATGAATACTACATTCACAACAGAATGACGGAGGACATCCAGGCGAAGCTCGCAAGCTTTACGTTGAAGAAAGTAGACGAAAAGGGAAATCCTCTCGGAAAAGCGAGATTCAGACTATTCCGTGGACCGGAAGTTGAGACAGACCCACTAACGGGCGAGGCACAATTTTCCAACATTCCAGCGGGCTCATACTCGTTAATCGAAACAAAAGCCCCTCCGGGATACAAACTTGGAAAAGACATCAACTTCACAGTCGACCTCGAAGGTAGAATCAACAAAACAAGTGGCCTCTGCACCATCGAAGGTGGCGTGACACCGACGACGACAGTCGAACACAGAGATTGGCCAAGCTATATGAACGCAATGCACTACGGGAAGAAAGATGCGAATGGAAACATCGAATCCTACATCTTCCTAAAAGCGTTGGGCAATAAGACTGGTGGTACGACAGACAGGGACACGAGAGTTGAAATCAACCAAACTGGAATTTCGAATTTAAAAGTTGAGGTATTCGACGTAGACCCAGTCGACAGAAACAACATCCGAAGCCAGATGAACTTGCAAGCTGCAACTTCAAATGGATTGAATCAAGTGTTAAATGTAGCTAACAACAACCCAATAAGAGGATGGCCTACAAGTGGCAATGGATACGCAGTGAGATTTCCTGCCAAAAGATTTGGCGGAGTGAAGGACTGGGGATTCTTAGTAAAAATCACAGGAAAGGCGACGGGCACACCAAGCCTAAGCTACAACTGGGTATCAGAAGAAAAAAATCAAGCAAGTTTGACTAACAACAAAATCGACTTGACGACATCAACTAACAAGCAGACAGTCATCACAGTTCCGAACGAGCCATTCACTAAAAAACCGATAGAAGTTATAAAAGTAGATTCCAAGCAAAAACCACTTGCCGGAGCGACATTCGTCCTCAGAGATGTAAATGGCGACCCAATCGCTACGAAAATTTCGGGCACGGATGGTAAGGCGACATTCGGAGAATATCCAGAAGGCACTTACACAATAGAAGAACAATCAAGCCCCGACAACTACATCGAATCGCAAGTCATCTTCGATGTAAAAGTCGACAAGGCTGGACAAGTAACCTACACTGCCCGCAACAAAAACGGACAAGGCTCGCCAACTAAAGGACAAGACTACTGGATTAAAAATGAAGAAGATACAGACACGACAAACACAGATGAGATTAACATAGTAAGTCAGTCGATGTCACTAAAAGAAGGACAAGCAGGAGGACTTGGTTCCAAGGCGGGAGTGTGGGAAGCATATCGCTACGAATCCTACACATACCATGCGATAGTTGACTTGAAAAGCACTCTGCCTGGCAGGAGATTTGAAATACAATTCGACCCTAACTTGGACTTCACACAATATGTAAATGAATTTCCAAAAATCAAAAATAAAGAAGGAAAAGTCATAGGTCAGCCGTACTTCGACTACGAAACGAACCTATTGACTTATGTATTCACAAAAGATTCCAGCGGAGCGGAAGTCAAATTCGACTTGACAATCCTCGGTATAATTCCATCCAAGTTCTTCGCAAAGACAAATGGAAAGTACACTTTCACAGTAGATGTAGGACCAAACCTACAGCCTGACAAAGTAAAAGGCAATAAGCACCTAAGCTTTGACGTACAAGCGGACTACAGCGTCTACGACACGAACTTCTCAACGCCGGCACAAGCCTACTACTTCCGAGACGTCTACAAAAAGGGAAACAACTGGTACGTGAAGGCAATCGCATACTACAACCCAACAGCACTAACGAGTGGTAATAGAATACTATCATTCAACTGGATGTCGACAAACTGGCAACCCGACACGAATATGCTCTACTGGCCGGGTGCAGGTATACCACCAGCATTTGGACTAGACGAAGTCAAGATTTATAGGGTATTGCCGTCTTATGGATACGACCCGGGAAGCTCGGTATACAAGTTGACATCATCCATGTATATGCCATTGTCAATGGGTGTTAAGCCGGAAAACGACCCGAACACGTACAGTTTGGTATATTCGTCTCGCATCGAACCAGGAGATTCGAAGAACGACTACCAAAATGGTATCAGATTGTCGTACAACCCGAACTTGATAAGATACTCGAGCAGAGATTATCTGATGTCGTCTAACCCGTTGCAATTGCAAATGCCGGCAATATCCGGACAAAAAGAAGGTTACGTAATCGAACAGACCTTCAAGGTAACAGACCTCAACAATTTCAGAAGCAGATTCAGAGCCTTCTACATGGGCAACGGTGGAGGAATAAACTCGGCGTTCGCATCCAAGGTTAACACCAACGAAGCGGCAGCGGAACAAAACAAGAGGGAAATCCCTAAGTTCTACAGCCAAAAAGTAATGATGGCAAACCAAAGGTACAATCCGGGACATTTCAAAATCTTCAAGAAGGACGAATCGGATTCGAACAATAAATTGAAGGGCGCAGAATTTGCACTAAAAGATTCTGAGGGCATCACAATTTACAGGTCATCAGATACAAATGGCGAAGTGCCATTCACAGACCTAAAACCGGGAGTCTACACCCTAACGGAAACGAAGGCACCGGAAAACTATATAAACGCTAAAAAAACATGGCAAGTCAGCGTCGCAATGGATGGAACAGTCACGATAACAGAAATCGGATTGAACGCCGACGACACAACTCTTGTAGGACAAGATATAACCTTACCGGTCAACAACAAACCAGCGGGACAAACGTTCAGAGTTTACAAAAAGGGCGAAGACAACAAGCCACTACCAGGTGCAAGCTTTATAATCAAGAAAAAAGGCGAAGACCAAGTTTACACTACTGGTACTTCCAACAACCAAGGTGTAGTCACATTCGACAGAAAACTCGAAAATGGAACCTATATCTTGGAAGAATCTGCAACTCCGACAGGCTACAAAAAGCTCGACGACAAGTGGGTACTAGTTGTAGATTCCAAGGGAGTAAAAGTCTACTCGTATATCGAAGGGCCAACGGGACAACCGGGCAAGAAAAACAAATCGCTCCTCAATGAAGATGACACTAAATGGGTAAACGTAGCAGACAGACCGGTCGCAAACTTCAAGGGACTAACTGACCCAAGATGGAGGGGCTACTTGGACAACTCGGTAACTCCATACAAAGTCGGAACGAGAATCATTGGAATCAACAAAACTAAAAACTATGTAATCCAAAGATACGTCCTAAACCCAGAAGGAAAACACATCGGAAAATCCAAGGCGCAAATCTACAGAGAGCCACTCAAAGAAAACAATATGAGCTGGTACGCTGGAACTGAAGACATAAAAGTCTTCAGACTGGACAAGCCGGTAAAAGAATACGTCGGAGATATCAGACTGGACAACTACAACGTCGACGAACTCAACGTGACTAAGAAACAAGTCGAAAAGCAGGGAGAAGTACCAAAAAGAGTTGAAATAGACATACCGGAAACTGACAATCCAATCATAATTGACGTCAAAATACCGTACAAAAACCTAGAAGGTTCCATAGGTACTGGTATCGACTATTTCGAAAACTACGGCACGCCAGAACAAAAAGTTTACTGGAAGCCGGACTACTACGACAAAGTAAGTGAAATTCCGGAAGGAGACCTCGTAAACACTGGTAACGACCAATCACAAGGTGGCAACATAATAGGCTCCTACATCTCGGAAGGCTCACTCGATGTTACCAACAACAGAAACAAACACGAGTTCGAATTTAAAAAGATAAGAGAAAAAACGACCGACGCAGTATCAGGAGCGACATTCTACTTGGAAAAAACTGACAAGCCAGCACAAAAAACCAAGTGGGAAAAATCCGGAGCTGACGGAAAAGTCCACTTCTCTGACCTACTACCGGGAAAATACAAACTCGTAGAACACGGAGCAGCCCAAGGCTACGACTTGGCTAACACGGACTGGACAGTGACGATATTAGAAGACGGAAAAGTCTACATCAAAGACAACAACGGGTCAAATACCGTGACGGACAACAACCCAGAGCACAAGTGGCAAAAAGTAAAAGTAAACGAAGGCACGAAGGAGAACAAGTCTGACTCACATAACCCAGATTTCAAGGACAATCCTCGTAAAAAACTAAACACAAACATCGTGGAAATAAACCAAACAACTCACAGAATGAGACAGGTTTATATATTGAACAGTGCGACAGAAAACTTGAACAATCCGAAATTGCAGATACACTCACAACCGGAAACCAGAGACATCACAAATGTCAACACAAAGGTAGTGAGCATCAACGTAGTACACTCGAACTCAACACCGAACAACTTGGTAAGAGTGGGAGACTCAGTGCCATTCACGGCAGAGCAACTATTTGTCAACGGACACAACAGATTGAAAGTCGACACATCCGTAGTGGGTAATAAGACACTCGCTGTCACAATCGAGACAGACCTACCACAATCCGGCGCAATCGGAACTGGAATGGACTTTGTTAACTTCAACAACACATACTGGGCAGCAGAATCTTACGCAGACATCAGCAAATTCTCGCTCGAACCACTTTCCGACCAAAAAGTTGGCAAAAACACCGGAATGATAATCGGCAAGGAAGAGCCAATCAAGAACGCAGGAACGACAATCGCGAGGGCATTCGAAGCAAACGAACACCGACCACTCGAACAAATAAACTCGTTGTATTTGCAACCTCAAATTCTAATGCAATCCTCGTTCACACAACAAGAACCATCACAAGCTCTTCGAAAAAACGCCACGGAAAATAACAATGTAATCCGTGAGCTCAAAAAACCAGCACCTACGAAAAACAACGTAGCATTGCAGGAAAACGCAGCGAGATTGAACAACACACTCGAACTAAACAGACACAGACCACTCGCACAAGTGAACTCGATGTACCTCGCACCACGAATGATGATGAAATCAGCCAACCGAATGGCGGGAACATCCAGAGCAGCAGGGGATTTGACTTACAATGTAGATGCAGAAAATGCCAACATCACAGTAAGTGCAGGCAACATAAACACCACAGATGGTACAAGGGATGTAAGCGTCAAGATAACTCCTAAGACCAGAAAGAAGCCTGGAAAGAACAAATCGCACTGGGTACTATTGATTGACAGGTCGCAAGATTTCTCTAATAAGAACAATCTTGATAATAACATCAACAAGTTCTTAACAGATTTAAGAGCAAAGGCTAATACTGAAGGAGCAGAAGTATATCTATCAATAATAGAATATTCTGGAAATGTTCCTAAAGCTAATAAAGTGTTGCTTTCTAAGACAAATATCAAAGACTTAGATAATCCTACACAATACTCATACAAAATGGGTACATTGGTGCCAGCTAAATTTGAAAATCAATACAATCTTATAGAAGAAAATGTGAATGTAAGAGATTATCTATCCAGAGTGGGAATTGACAGGAGAAATGGCGGAACAATTGATGGTGCTTTTAATTTAAAACCTGTAGTTGACGCAAACATTGATAAACTTACAAGTGACTCCTATGACAATAAATACGTCATTAACTTTGCAAGTTTCAATGCAAATAACGCCAAGAGAAATTCCACAACTAGTAACCAATTCTATCAATTCGAGTCTATGTGGGCATTCTACCAAAAAGGCTACACTAGGGTTTACACTCATGTCGACCAAGAAAACACTAGGTTGGAACCAAATACAACAGGAAATAAATTCAGAACTTATTCTAGTGATAACTCTGATAAGTGGAGCTTCGACTTTACTAATTTGTATTTAATTAAAAACAAGCCAAACTGGCAAAAAGCAAGAAACTTTGGACCTTATGTGCAAAAAGACCTACTAGATAGTATTTTAAACGACAAGAAAAACTTCGAATCACAAGGTGTAGAAGAATCATTGCTAAAGAATGCCACTGTGGACATCGGTTTGAATGACAAAGTAAGGTTACAATTGTACAAGATTATAAAAAACAATCAGATAGTACAAAGCAATCCAAACCCAATGTCTAATTCGTTGAACTTTAACAATATCTCACTTGGAATCGGAGATAGCTTGGAATTTAAGTACAGAATTGGACTAGACCAAGACGCACAAAACAACACAGACCTACCAATCCACAGTACAATGACTTACAAGCCGGATGATAATAGCAACCCTGTAAATCTTGACACTAATGGAATGGTTACTCGAAGAAATACGCAAGGCTATAGCATTACGTTTGAAAAGATGGTTAACGGCGATGTCACTGCGACAAAGATAAGTGAGATAGGGGCAGGAGAATCTATAACACTTACTGCACATCCAAATCCAGGATATAAATTAGCTAAATTATATATGGATGGCAACCAAGTACAGGCGAGAAACAATGAATTTACTTTCAATATGCCACCTCAAAATGTAAGAGTGAGTGCAGTATTCGAGTCAACGGGACAAGAGGCGAAGCCCTACGATGTAACAGTCTTTGGAAATATTAGCCACGGAAAAGTTACTCCGAACAAGACTAAGGCAAAGGATGGAGAAGAAGTCACGCTTACTATCGAGCCGGATCCTGGTTATGAATTGAAGACTCTTTATTATAATGATGAAATCACAGGCGATGACATCCCTATAACAAACAACAAATTCATAATGCCGAAATCAAATGTCGGAATAAAAGCTACATTTGGACCTAAAAATCAACCACAGCCAAAGAAATACGACATCAAAACAAGTGTTACGGGCAATGTGGGTGGTAGTGTGACTGCAAATCCTACTTCACAAGAAAAAGGCAAGGAAGTCACAATCACGGTCACTCCACAAGAAGGTTATGTTATTGAGAAAGTAACACTCAACGGCTCTAACATCACAGACAAATTTAAAAACTCGAACACCTTTACCTTCCAAATGGGAGATAAAGAAGCTAATGTAGTTGCCACTTTCAAAAAGCCGGGACAACACAAAATTACAATAATTCCAACTGAACATGGTAAGGTTGAATGCGATAAACAAGTTGCCAATCGTGGCGAACCATTTAAGCTAACGTTCCACCCAGATGATGGCTACGAGTTAGACAAGTTGGAGATAAATGGCAACGAATACACCGTTAACGGAAAAAGCGAAACATTTGGAATGAACGACTTTGACGTCGAAGTCAAGGCGACGTTCAAGGTAAAGGAAGAGTATTTTGATATCGAGACTTACCAAACTGACGGAGGTTGGGTAAGTGTTGACAAGACGAGGGCTAAGAAGGGCGATACAATCACAATCACGGTTCAAGTCCACGACGGATACGAGCTGAGACAAGTGACTGCCAGCGGAAAGCCGATTCCGCTACAAGACGGCAAGTACACCTTCACGATGCCGGCATACAAGGTAGATGTGGTTGCGACATTCTTGAAAAAAGAAGTCAAGCCAGAAGCATACTACTTTGTCGGTTACGATGGCGACCCTCACTACAGCGTGACTATAACTGGGCGAAACAACGAAGGGAAAGCCAAGAGTGGCTCAACGGTTAACTTTACAGCCAAAGCTCAGTATGGATACAAAGTCACAAAAACCTATGTAAAAACTAGAAATGGTATAACAATTCCTACGCAATTCGACACAAACACGGGACAAGGCTCGTTCACGATGCCGAACGACGATGCGACAATCTACGTTAAATACACGAACTTCCCACCACCACAAGGACAACACGCAGTCTACGTAGATGGAGGAATAGTCGGTGGAGATGTATATCTAAACGGAAAAAAAGTAAAACAGATACTAGCAAAAACTGGAGATACAGTAAGGATAAGCATTGCTAATTTGAAAGATGAGTACAGGCTAATTGGTTGCTGGGTAAGTGACGGAAATCCTGGCGGAGGAGTTCCAGTTTTAAACGACAGCCAAGGGTTATACTTTATAATGCCGGACAGAGATGTGTCGGTATCTGCAAGCTTCGCTAAGCAACAAGTCGGCAATTATCAAGTACAAATTGGACAAAGCGAACACGGTCGTATAATTGCAAGGCCGACAAGTGCGAATGCAGGAGATTTGATACGACTTGAAGCACGACCAGATGACGGCTACAAGTTAGCGTCAATCAATGTATTAGAACAGGATGGACAAGCAGTAACAGTGAAAAACAATTCGTTCATAATGCCAGCGGGCAATGTAAAAATCAGTGCGACATTCGTTGGCGAAGATGAGCAATTGCCAGACGAACCGGGTAGCAGTCAAGTTCTTCCAGACGACAATCAGTTGGGATACTTGATATACGACCCATCGGGCAACAAGATGAAGGAATTGAAAATCACGAACAGGCCAGCCGGCTTGGAATTGAATGTCTACAAGAAAGACTCGTTGGGTACGCCACTACAAGGCGGGGAATTTACGTTGACGAAAGTCGACGAGACTTACGAAAACCCAATAGGAAATGTGACGTTGACGGGTATTTCAACTAACGAAGGTAAGATAATCTTCAGAGATGGAAAGGGCAATGCAGCCAAGCTTGGTAAAGGCTACTACATCTTGAAGGAAACCAAACCTCCACTAGGCTACAAGAAGGCGACGTCCGATTGGAAGATAGAAGTCAAGGACGACCAAGGCAGGATGCACGCAACCTACTACGGTCCGAAAAAGACGGCGAACGAATTTTTGCGAGACGACACTCTAGCGAAGTTCAACGACACGATGAACTCGGGCAGTACAATCAAGACAGCATCTCGTATCACTCACATCGACCCAGTTGCCAAGACATTCGTCCAAAGAACTGTAATAGATTTGAGAAACTACTCGGGAAAGAAGTTAAACGTTCAGATAACTCCGAAACACAAGAGGGGTGAAACGGACTTCCCTCCTGACGAAGTTCACGGAATCAGACCTCCAAACACGAACGTCGAAGGTTTGAAGACGGCTTACAGAACGACTTACAAGATAGCGAACCCACCTGGTGATATAAATATCGACAACGTCCTACAGTACTACGACCTTTCGCAAAAGAAAGTGTCCATGGTGAACACTGCAAGGTGGAGACCATTCGACTGGGGATTTGACGAAGACCAACTCAACTTAGAGCCGGGCGAATTGTACTTCATCGACGTGGAGGGCTACTACGACGAGGCGCTCATCACGGGAATCGCAAAAAATGAAAAAGATAAAAATGGAAATATAAAACCTGCACACAAGAGGGATGACATCTCGCAAGACGATTTGGGCAAACTTCAAATGGACTTCAAGCTCTACACGGGCGCCAGAGAGTTCCAACAAGCGGTATACAACGATAAAACTGGAAAACTCGAATGGAAGGCATTCAAAAAGGCATCCTACCAAGCAGGTGCAGGCCAATACGCCAAGACACAATTACCTGGTTGGTCGGGTCAGATGGACCAATACAACAAATACCAAAACTGGCTAAGCAAGTCAGGTGGTAGGATTTGGCCAGAGCTAAATGAATTAGATGTAGCAGGAAAAATCAGCACGGCACCGGATATATCCCAACTCTACACGACGACGAAGAAGACGGATGTGCCGGTCGAAATTCCAAAGACGGGACTCGACCTCATAAACGAAAAAGAATCCTACAACATCACCTTCTCAAAACACGGACGTGACGGAGAAGGAGATGCGTGGTCAAACAACTCGGACAATGTAGCGACGAACAGACTTGAAGGGGCAATCTTCAAGCTACAACAAGAAGTACAAGGCAGTTTTGTGGATATGCCGGGAAGCTATGTATCTTCAGCCTTCAACGGATACTTCGGATTCAGAGGCTTGAAGCCAGGACGTTACAGACTGATGGAAGTACAAGCACCACCGGGATACAGACCGATTTACGACCCGATACTTCACATGACAATATCGTACGAAAAGCCTACGACAAATGCTCAGGGTGAAATCACACCGGGTAGAGGCTCCATCACACTGGAATACAACAACGCCAATGGTATCATCCAATACGTACCAGAAAAAGGTGGAAAATTAGTCGACTTCGTAACGAGTGCGACAGCCAAGAATATGGGTAAGATTATCAACGAAAAGCCTGGAAAAGGTAAGGTAACTCTCGTTAAAAAAGACGAGCAATCCCAATTGATAAACGGAGCCAAGTTCAAGCTCACTCGATTAGGTGTCAAAGAAGACCCGAAAGACCCAAATTCTAAAAACAAGTTCACATACACGGGAACTGTCGGAGAAAGAAACAGTCCGAAAATCGACCCACAAACGGGACAATTAGTCTTCGACCAATTGCCAATCGGCAACTACGAATTGGAAGAATTGACACCGGCACCGGGACACAAGTTGACCGGACAAAGGTGGTACTTCACAGTCGGTGGTAAAGACCTCGACCCTTATGCGGGGGCAATCGAAAGGACAGGCGTCGACCAAAGTGAGAACATCACGTTGACGACCGATATGACGATAAAACGTCCGGACAAGAATGACACGACTATGGGCAACGGAACAATCTATCCAAACAAAGCGCAAATGCTGAACTTCGCTACGACATTTAATATAAAACCTAAGACGACAATAAGTCCGGGAGACTTTTTCACAGTCAAGCTCACAGACAATATGGACTTGAAGGGAATATTCAAAAAGAAAAAGGTAGAAGGGTTGGACATCTTCGCAGACGGAGTAGGTACAATTGCCAAGGCGGACTACAATCAAGCCACAGGCGAGATAACCTACACCTTCACAGACTATGCTAGAACGTACAAGTTGATGGAATTGAACGCCAACTACATCGCACACATAGATGCAGACAAGATAAAGAAATCAGAGAACAATCTAAAAGTTGGGCCAAGCATCAAGGGCGGAGAAGACACTACAAAACCAATCAACGTAGTCTACGACAGAGGAGTGACAAACTCCGGCAAGAACTACAATGGTGACCAGGTAAGTATGTCATCGAAGATAACGGAATTTGACCCAGACACGGGAGAATTTACTCAAATCTTCTACATCAACCCTAGCAGAAACAACGCAGGTTTTGATTATTATGACAACCCGATACCGACTTACTTCAATTACTACCCTGGAAAGGGAGTAGATGATTTGAGGATTTCCGCTTACTGGTATGACAATTCGGGATACAATGATTACAACTACACGAACACATTCCTTAACGAAAAAATGCCGGCATCGTACGGACTTGACCTATCGAAGGAAACATTGTGGAACACGAAATTCTACGGAAGAACCGTAACGGACTACAACAACGGTTGGATGAAGTTCAGAAGAATGAACAAAACTGACTCTTATGTAGTCAAAGTCACGGGTAGAATAGCCGACGGACAGGACAAGACATCATTCACTCCGAGGGCGAACCTAATCAACTACAAAGGTGGTGGAGGAATACGACTTGGTGTCAAAAGGTATGACGCAGTCTACTCCAACAAGAGCGATGCCACAGCCAAGGCTGACTTGACAATCAACGCCATCAACCCTAAAAACGAGATAGTCTTCAAAAAGATTGACCAAAACAAGGACGTCCTCAAGGGAGCCGAGTTCAAACTTTTGAAAAAGACGACTCAAAACGCAGAAGGCTGGGAAGATGCGAAAGATGCAAATGGAAAACTCATGACGGCTACGTCTGGAGAAGATGGATTGTTCAAGTTCGAAACACTACCGGAAGGGATTTATGCTCTGGTAGAGACGAAAGCACCGGATGGCTACACGAAAATCGACAGGCACATCGAAGAGTTTATGGTGACACAAACTGGAATCATCAAACTCAAAACGGGCAAGGACAATAATGAACAAGACGTGTTCACTCCGATTGGCCCTGACCCAATCGAGGTCATCAACTACAAGGACATCGACTTTGTAAAGATTGACGCACTCGATGGCAAGAAGCTGAAGGGAGCAGTGTTCGAACTTTGGTACAAGGAACAAGAAAAAGGAACTTATGCACCGATAGACACGAATGAGTACAAGAACCTCATAGTATATGGCAAGGACAAAAATGGTGAGCTTGACGGCTCGTTCAAAGTCCACGTAACTAAAAACGGATTCTATGCACTCAAAGAAGTACAAGCACCGATAGGCTACACGAAGACGCCGGGATTCATCAGAGAATTCAAGATTGAAGATGGCAAGGTGCAAGTACTCGAAAAAGACCCATACAAGGCAAGTTACAGAGTAAGTAACAGGGGAATGTTAGAATCTGAAATCTTGGAAGTGGATTCCAGCGGTAATTTCAGACAAAGGGTAGTAATAAACCCAGACCACACTAGTTGGAAGTTCAACCGAGCATCGACGATGTTCGGAACGGAAGAAATAAACTGGGAATTTTTGAACAAACAGTATGGTTCAAAATATATCAAGTACGCAGTCCTAGACAAGGGCAAGAAAATAGAAGACCTAAAGAAATCTGACTACCATGAAATCTCGGCAGGCTCCGGTCAAGGAAAGACAATCTCGTATTTCCAAATCAGCCAGATGCTAAAAGCAGGAGATTTCACTAGCTCACAAGAAACAGTCGACGGACAACTAAGCACAATGTACACGACGGACAAGGCAATCGTACTTGAAATCACAGGCAAGCCAACGGGAACGGCAGATGCTAATTTGCACTACGACCTAAAAGACGGCTTGAAGATACTCGGTCATTTGAGCTACATCTACAACAAGGACAACTTTGGGGCGAACGCAAATCCCGCTTATGTAGACAAGGCCAAGTTGAGACCAATCGAAGTGGAAAACCACAAGTCGACCTTCCCATCGACGGGTGCACTCGGAATCATTGGATTCCTTGTATGTGGAGCGATTTTGATGGCAACTTCGTACTACAAGTACCGCAAGAAAAGAAAAAGGGAGCGTGCGTTATCATGATTAGTGTCAATCTAAAGATGAGGTACCCTCCGTAGGGACTTTAATCAAAGGCACGGGCGAAACACCCGAAGCCTAGTGCCAGCGATTAATCTCGAAATTTCAAATCGTGAAACATCGACGAACAATTAATCGCTCAAAATAAAACCAGGCGAAAAACGGCGATATTTGGTAAAATATAATCAGGGAACCCGACAAACGCCACGAGACAAAAAGGTAATAATTTGCAACCAAGCAAATATTAATAAAAGAAAAAGGAGTTATATTATGAAAAAAAGATTTTTATCGTTAATCTTAGTATTAGCGATGATGGTGGGAGTATTCACCCCATTGATGGCATTGGCAAACAATGCAGACGAGCCAGTAGAAGCGCCAACTGGTAAATTAGAAGCAGGTCAACTTTCAGAAACTAAACCTGATAAGACAGAAATTGACATCTACAAGTTGACAACTCAACAAAGCTACAAAACTGGAGCACCATGGAAACACACTGGTGGTAAAATAGAAGACACTACAATATTAGGAACAGATGTTAAACCATTAGAAGGTGCTAAGTTTACTTTCTACAAAATCACTGTACCAGTAGTAAAAGGTACACAAAAGACTGATGGAACTGAAGCTGGGACACAAGTAGAAGCTGACAAGCTTATGGAAAAGTATTTCAATATTTTGACAGCTGCTCCAAAGAACTTCGAAAAAGCTGAAACAATGAACCAAATCAAAACTAATGGTTATTCTGAAGCGGGACAAGTAAAAATTCCAGCAGGAGTTATTGACATAGCTACTGGTGATGGACTTGAAAATGGTCAAACAAAAGCAACAACAAAAGCTGGTTTGGCAACTGTTAGCCTTCCAGACGGTTACTATTGGGCAGTTGAAAGTGTTACACCTGCAAAGGTTACTGGCACAGTCGCAGTACCATTTGGTTTAACATTACCTTTGATGAACGGAAAAGCCGTAGGAAATGTAAAAGCTGGTAGTCAATACCTAAAGAAAATTTACATCTATCCTAAGAACATCCAAACTGACAACGTTCAAATCGACAAAGACCACGCCAACTACGATGAAAAAACTGGCAAATGGTTAGACAAAGATGGAAAAGAAGTTCCAAGTTCAAAATTGGGATTGGATTACACAAATTACCAAAGAGATAAGGAAACAATATCTGAACAATTGGGAAAAGACAGACCTTTCCAATCAGGCACAGTTATTCCAAGAAACTACACATTCAACCAATTTACTTGGACAGATACAATGTCAGAAGGTTTGACTTACAACAAGAACTTGGTAGTTACAATCGACTACACAGATGCTGATGGTAAAACTGTTAAAGAAAACCAACCATTTATCGACATGACAAAAGACCCAAAAGAAAATGCAAAATTTGTAACTGAAAGAGACAATGGCTACGATGTTAAAGTTAAAAAAGACCAAGTTAAAACTACTTTAGTAGAATATTTAAAACGTGGTCCTGTTACTTTCCACTTCAAATACTCTGCTAAGGTTAACAACAATGCAGCAGTAGATAAGCCACAATCAAACAGCATCACATATATACCAAAAGAACCAAAAGGAGTTCCTGACATAAGTTCTAAAGAAGGTAAGATAAAAATCGACAAATCTTGGAAGAAAGACAACGCTGATGTAAAAAACCCAACTGCAACAGATTTGACTTACTATGTTGAAGATGAAAACGGTAAGACAGTTGCTTCTGTAACTGTAAAATCTGGCACTGCTGCAGGAACAGTTCTTCCAGCAGCAAACGGAATCACATTTACAGTAGGAACTAACTTCGGTTCAGGTACTTTCGCAGGACTTCCAGAAGGAAGCTACAAGGTAAGAGAAGCTGTCAACGGATACCTACCAACTTACAAACTACCAGAAGCAGTAGGAGATGCTCAACCACCAAAAGGTGAAGTGAACATCATAAACGAAGACAATCCAGACGTTAAAAAACCAAAAGAACCAAAGGTTATATTCCACGGAAAGAAATTCGTAAAATGTGACCAAATGAAGAACGAAGACAGATTGTTCGGCGCTGAATTTGTTATCAGAAACAAATCAACTGACGCAAAGAATCCGGACAAGGATAAATTCTTAGTCGTTAAATCAGGCGCTACAAAAATTGCTGAAGTAGAAGATGTTAAGAAAGCTAAGAAAGCATTAGACGATGAAATAGCTAAGTACAATGCTCTTAATGCACAACAACAAACTGCACAAAAAGCAACTTATGACACAAATATTGATAAACTTCAAAAAGCATATAACGATGCTGTAATCAAATCAAGAACTGAATACACTTGGGTAGAAGGAACTGCACCTGTAGGTAAAACAGATAAAAGCATTCCACCAGCAGATGCTTACAAGTTGGTTTCTGATGGACAAGGTCGTTTCGAAATTACTGGTTTATATGCCGGTAAATACGAATTAGTCGAAATTACTGCCCCAGTAGGATATGCAAAGCTTGAAACTCCAGTTGAGTTTGAAGTAAAAGAAGGTTCTTATACAACAGAAAAAACTGACCATGCTATTAACTACAAGAAAGAAGCTCCACAAGTATTAGACGCATTCAGAGTAGACAACAAGAAAGTTACTATCCCACAAACAGGTGGTATTGGTACTATTATCTTCACTGTAGTTGGTCTTGCAATTATGGGTTCGGCTATTATAGCTATTAAGAAGAGACAAGCAGCAGAAGCTAGATAGTTTCTGATGGGATGAAGGAAAAGTGATTTTCCTTCTTCTAAAAGTGCAAATTGAACATTTGCACTTTTAGAAGATTATAACATTTAATTATACTAGCAAATGAAAGGTATTTTTTATGAAGATTATACGAAAAATAGTAGCGGTGATGATTTTCGCCGTGTTGATGCTCTCGAATGTGTCGTTCGCTGTGGGGGATTATTCCATCACTGTGAAGGTGGACGAGAAATTCGGGGAGGTCACGGGGAAGATGAGCCTGTGGAAGATTTCCGATGAGAAGATTTCTGACAATGAAAAACAATCCGAGATTGAAAAGCTCGACAAGTTGAAGGTCGAGCAGTTGAATGAGAAGTACAAGAACGCTGTGGTGAAGGAGTTTGCGAAGAATGCTGTTGTGTTTGACAAGCTCGACAGTGGTGCGTACTTTGTGAAGGATATTTCGGGCATCAAGCGTGATAAGGAGATTGCTTCTGTTATCGTGAATGTTCCAGATGATGTGACTGACAATAACAATGTTACTATCAATGCGAAGGAGTCGTCTACTAATGTTCGTTTAATCAAGGTAGATGAGAACGGCAATACTTTGATGGGCGCTAAGTTTAAGTTGTTGGTTAGACGTGGAAATGAGTATGTCGAGATTAAGAACAAGGACAGCCACAAGTCCGACGATGGGGCTGTGAGTGGCGATGATGGGCTCTACATTTCCAATGAGTTTGGCGAGATTATCGTCAACGATATCAAAAAGGGCGACTATATTTTCAGAGAGGTAGAGGCGCCAACGGGTTATTTGATTAAGAATGTGGACACGAAGTTCACTGTTACTGATAAGTCGGTGGAGCTTAGAGTTGTCAACAGCAGGACTACTACCGAGAAGGGTCGCCACGATTTTATGAAGACTGACGAGAGCAACAGGCCTTTGGGTGGCGCTGTGTTCAAGGTGATGACGAAGGACAAGGACGGAAAGTTCTGTCCTGTGAAGAAGGATGGCAGGGATTACATCGTGACGAGTGGCAGTAATGGGAAGTTCGCTGTCGAGAATATGGATTTCGGGAAGTATTTTTTGATTGAGATTAAGGCGCCGGTGGGCTACGTTTTGTTGAGTGAGCCGGTGGAGTTCGAGATAAAAAAACAGGCTGATGACAACAGTATTTCGGTTATTTTTATCAAGAACAAGAAGGATTCTACTATCACGAGGAGGAAGATTCCGGGCGACAAAATCATCCGAAGAAAGATTCCAAAAACCGGCGACATCGGGTATTTTATGCTGATGGTTGCGGGGCTTGTTTTGTTCATTATCGGCAGGAGAATTGTTGCTTACGATGACAAGTTAAGAGTTGATTATACTAAGTAAATCGAATTTTTCGATTTACTTTTTTGTAGTATAATTTTGGTGGTAGTTTTATGGGAAAGGTAAGATTGTTATGTGGAAGAAAATCAAGCACAATTTTGTGTTTATTTTGATATTTTTGTTGGGGTTCTGCGTGATGATGTATCCTGTGATTTCGAGAATTTATTACAGGGTGGATTCGGCAAATCAGGTCAAGGAGTTCGACAAGGCTGCTAAGGGTTTGTCGAAGGCGGAGCTTGCCAAGAGAAAGGCGTTGGCGAAGGGCTACAACGATTCTTTGAACAATGTCGTGACGAAAGACCCCTACGATAAGAAAAATCAGGAGGAGGGTCGCAAGGCGTACGCTAAGATGCTGGAAGTGAAGGAGAAGATTGGCCACGTCGAGATTCCGAAGATTAATCAGGATTTGCCGATTTATGCGGGGACTAGCGAGGACGTTCTTCAGATTGGCGTGGGTCACTTGGAGGGAACGTCGCTTCCAATCGGTGGCAACAGCACCCATGCTGTGTTGACTGCGCACAGCGGTCTTCCTACGGCGAAGCTGTTTACGGACTTGAAGATGTTGCAGATTGGCGACAAGTTTTATGTGCACAATATTTTCGAGATTCTCGCTTATCAGGTCGATCAGATTAAGATTGTCGAGCCGTCGAATTTCAGCGATTTGTTGATTAAGCCGGGGCACGATTATTGTACGCTGTTGACGTGTACTCCGATTATGATTAATTCGCACAGGTTGTTGGTGAGAGGTCACCGTGTTCCGTACGTTCCTGCTGTGGATGAGACGTTGATTGCCGACAACAAGGCAAGTTACATTTACAGGTATTTGTTCTATGTGTCGTTGGTTATCATTGCGATTTTGTTGTATTTGATTTATCGTCAACGAAAGGCGAGGAAGCGTTTGAAGGAATTGAGCAAGGTTGAATTGAGCAAGGTTGAATTGAACAAGGTTGAATTGAACAAGAGTGAGTCGGGCAAGACTGATTTGAGCAAAGAGGATGAGCATGATTAGGTCGAAGTTGAAGGAAAATTGGAAATACATTTTGATTTTTGTGCTCGGGTTTGCCATTGCGATGTATCCTGTGATTTCGAGGTTGTACTACCGAATCGAGGCGAACAACGAGGTGCGTGAGTTCGACACGAGGGCGAAGATGATGGACAAGAAGGAGATTGACAGGAGGATTAGGCTCGCTCAGATTTACAATAAGACTTTGGATCCGAGTAAGCTTGTCGACCCTTATTCCGAGAAGGAAAAGCGAAATGCGATTAGCGAGTACGCAAGGATGTTGGAAGTCAGAGAGAAGATGGGCCACGTCGAGATTCCGAAGATTAATCAGGATTTGCCGATTTACGCCGGGACTAGCGATGAGGTGTTGCAAAAGGGCGTGGGTCACTTGGAGGGGACGAGTCTTCCTGTCGGTGGCAGAAGTACGCACTGTGTGTTGACTGCGCACAGGGGGCTTCCTACGGCGAAGCTGTTTACGGATTTGAACAAGATGAAAAAGGGCGACGTGTTCTACGTTCACAACATCAAGGAGGTGTTGGCGTACAAGGTAATCGACATTTACGTTGTCGAGCCGAGCGATTTCGATAAGGTTTTGGTCGTTGAGGGCAAGGATTACTGTACGTTGTTGACGTGTACGCCGTATATGATTAATTCGCACAGGTTGTTGGTTCGTGGGGAGAGGACGAAGTACGACCCTGCTGCTTTGGAGAAGGATTTGGTGAGTCAGGTGACTGGTAAGTACAAGATTTATTTGATTATTTCGTCGATTATTATCGCTATTTTGTTGTGGTATTATATCAGACAGAGAAGAAGGAAGAAAAAAGATGAGCTCAACTAGAAAAATCGGTTATTTTATTATGTTTGTGGGGATTGTACTGTTGACTGTGTGTCTTAGCAATTTGTCGGTGAAGATTGTGTCGCAGGGGTATTTGATGGACAGTTTTCTGAAAAATCAGAAGGAGATGTCAAAGGAGCTTGCGGGTAAAATCGCCGACTACAATTCCAAGGTGGATTTTAAAAAGACGGGGATTGTCGACCCTTTCAATTCGGAGGATATCCAACTGGAAGACAACAAGTTGATTGGTGCGGATGAGATTTTCGGGTATTTGGAGATTCCGAAGATTAATTTCAAAAAGCCCATCTACTTGGGAGCGAGCTACGAGCATTTGGCTAAGGGCGTGGCGCAATTGGATTACACGTCGATTCCTGTCGGAGGTGTGTCGACTAGGAGTGTCATCTGTGGCCACAGGGGCTGGTACGGAGATATTATGCTGTTGAAGGTGGGGCAATTGTACTCGAACGATGTCGTGTATGTTCACGAGCACAAGAGGACTTTGACGTACAAGGTCATCGGCAGGGAGTACATCAATCCTTCGCAGTGGGAGAAGTTGAAGCCGGTTGTTGGCAAGGATATGCTGACTATACTGTCGTGTGACCCTATGTATCCTCCGTTTACGAGCAGGATTTTGATTAACTGCGTGAGAGTTGAGGAGAAATCGGCGGGAAATTCTACTTCGCACAGGAAAGACAGCAGAGAATCTTCTGCTGTCACGGGCAGACAGGCGGATTTTAATTCAAAGGCAATCGACTATTTGGTGGTGGCTTTGTCGTTGATTTCGTGGGCTGTGCTGGCTGTGTGCGTGAGAGGATTTGTGCGAGATTTGAAAAAATATCGAAAATAGTTTGGACGACGAGTTGATTTGAACGACGATGTTGATTTGAACAACGAGTTGATTTGAACGACGATGTTGATTTGAACGACGAGAATAATTTGAATTACAAACTGCGGGGTTACTCGCAGTTTTTTTTCGTGAAATGGCAAATTGGCGTGAATTACGATATAATTTAGGTAATAAATTATGAATATAAATTATGAAGATGAGGTTTTTATGAGAGTTAGATTATACAATGATGATGATTATGATAGATGTTGTGAGTTGCTCGTGGATTCTAAGATGGAGTACAGTTTTTCGGAGAAGAGCGATGCGAAATTGTTCGAGGATGTTGTCGCTTCGGAGAGTTTCTGTGAGGATTGTACGTTTGTGTTGGAAGACGACGATGCGATTTGTGGGATTGTGGTGTTCACGAGGTGTCGTGTGAGGAAGTTCGACGGGCTGTTGTTGTCGATTTTCTTCGTTGACGAGGAGCATTCGAACGATGACAACGTGGATTTACTTGTGGGAAGTGCTGTCGATGTTCTTGTGAGTCGTGGTGTGAAGTTCGTCTGCGTGATGGGAGAGCCTGGTGTGTTTGCGAGGTTTGGTTTCACGAGGGCGAGGGACTTTGGGATTTTGTGTCCTTTTTATATAGAGGATGATTATTTTATGGCGATATGCGAGGATGGTTTCAAGACTCGTGGTGAGTTGTGTTATGCGAAGGAGTTTTTTGAGTGATGAGGATTAGTTTGTGCGCTGTTGAGCAACGTTTGAATGATAAGGAATTTAATTTGAAGCAGATTGAGAGATACGCGAGAGATGAGGCTGCAAATGGAGCTGATATGTGCGTGTTTGGGGAGAGCTTTCTGCAAGGGTTTGAGTGTTTGAGTTTCGTTTACAAGGATGATGTCGGTGTTCCGGTGACGCAAAATTCGAACGAGATTGCTGAGGTTCGTAGGATTGCGAGGGAGAATGGGATTGCGATTTCGTTCGGGTATATTGAGAATGACCATGGCGCTTTTTATTCTTCGCAGATGACTGTGACGAAACGTGGCGAGATTATCAACAATTACAGGAGGATGAGTCCAGGCTGGAAGGAGCCTTCTGCGTGTAGCGATTACAGGGAAGGCAGCAAGTTGTATTTGTTCAAGATGGACGGCGTGAGTTTTTCGACGTTGATTTGCGGGGACTTCTGGGATGAGAAGTTGTATACTTATATTTCGATGATTGACTCTGATGTTTTGTTGTGGCCAGTGTTTGTCGATTTTTCGGTGCTTGATTGGTATAAGAATGAGTTCGAGGACTACAGGAACCAATCGCAGCTTGTGCCGATGCCGGTGTTGTTTGTCAATTCGTTTGTGGACGAGGATGACAGGGCGAAGGGTGGCGCTTATGTGTTTTACCAGGGGAAGGTTGTTGAGGAGCTTGAACCGGGGAAGGCGGGGGTGCTGAGGTATGAGTTTGTAAGGTGAGGTATTAGAGAGTTCGTGTGTAGGTAGGTTTTGAGTGAGGGGTAAGTTGTTAGATGGGGTTAGAGAGTTCGTGGCTAGGTAGACAGGGGCAGGGTTTTGTTGCTAGATTTACGTTGTTTCATACCAGAATAAAAGGTTTAACACGCATCGTCTGGCTTCCAAAAACTGGAAAACTCTAATCTCGAAATCCTAAAATTTGAAGCACGCTTCGCTTACGCGGTCAAATTTTGGCCGGATTTCTGCGATTGAGTTTTCACAATTTTTTCCAGAT
>NZ_CAMXVC010000025.1 GCF_947252345.1 uncultured Finegoldia sp. | reverse complement strand
ACCCATAAGGTTTCGTCGGCAGCGTCAGATGTGTATAAGAGACAGCAATTATATCGCTTATTTCTGCTGTTTCGACGTATTAAATTTCTGAATTATTTTTATAATTTTTTTTATTTTTAAAATATAAAAAAATATTTTTGTGATTTTTCTTTATTAAATGAAAATGTATTTCAATATTAAATGAAAATGTATTTCAATATTTTTTAATAAAATTAAATTTGATGTGCAATATAGTGATTTTTTTGAACGTTTGTGATATTATTATTAAGAGAGTTTGTACTCAAAAAGAATTTAAGGAGTGAATTTACATGTATGATTTAATTATTATTGGTGCAGGTCCTGCTGGTCTATCTGCTGGTTTATACGCTGCACGTGCTAAGATGAACACTTTAATCGTCGAAAAGCAAAAAACTGGTGGTCAAATCACAACAACTGATTCTATTGAAAACTATCCTGGTGGAATCGTTGGAGAATCTGGTCCAAGCTTAATCAAAAAAATGGCTGACCAAATTGATAACTTTGGAGTAGAAATCAGAAGAGCAGATGTTGTTGACGTTGATTTCACAGACAAAGTTAAAAAACTTACATTGAGAAGCGGAGATGTCCTAGAAGCTAAGGCTGTTATCATAGCTACTGGTGCTGCTCCAAGAAAATTAGGTTGCCCAGGTGAAAAAGAGTTCACTGGTAAAGGTGTATCTTACTGCGCAACTTGCGATGCAGATTTCTTTACTGACTTAGAAGTATTCGTTGTTGGTAGTGGTAACTCTGCAGTTGAAGAAGCTACTTACTTAACAAAATTTGCAAGAAAAGTTACTCTTTTAGTTAGAGGCGACCACTTAAAATGCGACAAGACTGCCGAAGACGAAGCTAAAGAATGTGACAACTTGTCAATGAGATTTAACACTTCTATCAAAGAAATCAAAGGTGAAGGCATCTTGGAATCAATCGTTATGGTTGACAAAGAAACTGGCGCTGAAGAAGAATATCACTGTGACGAAGACGACGGAACAATGGGTGTATTCGTATTCGTAGGTACTATCCCTTATTCTGATGTATTCAAAGGAAAAATCGACTTAGACGATTACGGATATGTTTTAGCTGACGAAGATATGCACACTAACGTTGAAGGCGTTTATGTTGCTGGTGATGTTAGACAAAAAACTCTACGTCAAGTAGTTACAGCTGCAGCAGATGGCGCTATCGCAGCTACTCAAGCTGAAAAATACGTAGACAAATTCTAAATTTCGATTTATTGAGATTTTCTATAAAAGAATTGCGAATTTCTGTTATGAAATTTGCAATTTTTTTTGTTTATGTTAATATTATGGTGTCAACGAACGAATGATGTTCGTTTGTAGAGATTTCGCCCATTTACGGGTGAAAAATATTATAAAATTTTAAGTATAGAAAGGAATGTATTATGGGTTTTTTAGAAAATAAAAAAGTTATAATCATTGGAGACCGTGACGGAATACCTGGTCTTGCAATTGAAACGTGTGTAAATACAGTAGCTAACACAGAAGTAATCTTCTCATCTACTGAATGTTTTGTCTGAACTAGCGCAGGAGCTATGGACTTAGAAAACCAAAAGAGAGTTAAAGACTTCGCTGATCAATACGGAGCTGAAAACATCGTGGTTCTTCTAGGTGCCGCAGAAGCTGAAGCTGCAGGTCTTGCAGCTGAAACAGTAACAGCAGGTGACCCAACATTCGCAGGCCCATTAGCAGGCGTTGAACTTGGATTGTTAGTTTACCATGTTGTAGAACCAGAATGTAAAGAACAATTCGATGCTGACGTTTATGATGAACAAGTTGGTATGATGGAAATGGTTCTTGACGTTGATGAAATTTCTGAAGAAATGAATGATATCAGAAGCGAATATTGTAAATTTTTATAAAATCTAACATTTCACTTGTTAGTGAATATTCTTCTTATTATTATTTAAGAAAAACAGCTTTATTTTAAAGCTGTTTTTTCTTTTTGTTCTTCTATTTTTTTATAGATTATATTGTTATTTTTTTATCTGATAAATTGTGAATTTTTATAAATGAGTGCATAAAAAAATAGTCAGCTTATACAGCCGACTATTAGCCATTTTTATTTTTCATACGGAATATTGTTTCTTTTTGCAGCTTCCATATTTTGTTTTTTAGCTCTTCCCGATGCAGTTCTAAAAATCATCCATGCAAGTAGAACCATTCCAATGTAGCCGTTTACAACGTAAACTACATTTACAAGCGAATCAAATTTTAATGTAAGTCCTATGATTGCTCCTACAATTCCCGCTATTAAAGTGAAAATTTTGTATTTTGGAGTTCCCTCTTGGAAGAATCTTCCAGTTACTGTCCACAACAAAGGAACAGATGTTGTAAATATTCCAAGCATTATAAAAATTGAGAATACTGTAGCTAACATTGGATGGATTTTACCAGCTAATATCAGAACTGGAATTTGTGAATCATACAATTCTGGTATTAATAGTAAAATTGCAATACTCATAATGAAGATTGCCACAGAAAAACCCGTCGCACCAACATAAACACCTGCTTGTGCATCTTTTAAGCTTTTTGTCTTGTTACCAACTTCTGCCAAGAATGCAACTAACCAAATCATATTGAATCCCACGTAAGAACCTGCTGCTAGTAAGAAGTTACTGCTGGCTACTTTTACTTTGCCACCATCAACTAGAGTTTGCATTAGTGACAAGCTGCTTTGCAATTTGTCCATATTCATAAATATAGAAATAAGGCCTATTAGAATTGCCATTATCGCAATTACAGGACCAATCTTACCAATTACATCTACAATCTTACCAAGTCCAAGCATTACAACAATTATACAAATCGACGCCATAATAGCACCACCAACGAATTTTGGTGAATTGAAGTGCTGAACAGCCGTTGCTTGTGCACCAGCAATCATTACTGTGTAAGATAAGAAAATAAAGAACACTGCATAGTAATCGAATACAGTACCTATCTTGTCACCACACATCAATTTATAAATGTCATTTGGCTTCTTAAACTTTTGGTAATAACCATCATTCAAAAATGAAAGTCCTGCAAACGTAAACAATGCAAAACAAATCATTATTCCTATCAATCCGTACAGTCTATAAGACGAGAAAAATTGTAAAATTTCTTGGCCCGTTGCAAATCCAGAACCAATTAACAAAGCGATAAAAGCTCCAGCATAGGTAATAACCTGGCCTATGTTATACTTTTGTTTCATAATTTACCTCCTAAATATTTTTTTTGATTGATATTATAGGTGTATCGTTTTCAAAAAAAAATAAGTATATTTACTCAATTGACATTAATTTTTTTCACAAAAAAATAAAAACAATAAAAAATAAGGATCACTCCTCTTTGGTTATTATAACATACGATAACTAATTTTGTAAATATTTTCCTTTATTTTTTTTAAATTTTTGGTCAAAAGGTTAAAATCCCGGATTTCACATCCGGGATTTTCCTAAAAATTTTCAATTAAATATTTGATTTTATTACATTTACTATACGTTCGAAATCTCTCTCAAAAACACATCTCAAATCCATAAAGAATGTATCATCATGGACAGTTCCTATAATATGCTCATCTGACAATCTCAATCGTCTTTCAAATTCTGAAACCTTTATTTTTGGTTTCACGGCTATGGAATAAGAATTTAGCTTATCGATAGGGTACGAACCCCCTCCTACCTCGCTTTGCGTTTTGACGATTTCCATATCCAAGTCAACTTCTTTTTCAATCATAGATTTTAATTTTTCAGCCTTTCTCATAATTTCTTCCAAAGGCATTGATATCATCTTCAACGTCGGAATATTTTCAATTGCAGTATTTTCGTCCAAGTAGAACTTCAAAGTCTCCTCCAATGCTCCCAATGTGAACTTGTCCACTCTGAAAGCTCTCAACAATTGATTTTTCTTGATTTTAGCAATCAATTCTTTCTTTCCAACTATGATTCCCGCTTGTGGCCCTCCTAAAATTTTATCTCCTGAAAATGAAACCAAATCAATTCCTTCATTAATGCAGTCTTTTACAGTTCTCTCATAACTCAATCCAAATCTGGACAAATCAATCAACGAACCAGAACCCAAATCTTCTATTAAATGTATGCTTTTTTCATTGCACAAACTTCTCAATTCATCTCCACTTACACTTTCGCTAAAGCCAACTACCGAGAAATTCGATGTGTGAACCTTCATTATAAGAGCGGTATTTTCATTAATATTGTCTTCGTAATCGTACATATGTGTTTTGTTAGTTGAACCAACTTCCACTAATTTTGCACCCGACTTTTCCATAATAGATGAAATTCTAAACGAGCCACCTACCTCAACTAATTCCCCTCTACTTATAATTGCTTCTTTATTATATGCCAAAGTATTCAACACAAGAAAAACTGCCGCCGCGTTGTTGTTAACGACAACAGCATCCTCTGCCTTTGTTATTCTCTTTAGTAGTTCAACTGCGTGAACATAACGAGAACCCCTCTTTCCCAAATCCAAATCGTACTCCAAGTTTGAATAATTCGCAGCAATTTTGCACAAATTATCCACAACTTTTTCATTCAATAACGACCTCCCAAGATTTGTATGTAAAATCACGCCCGTAGCATTTATAACAGGTTTCAACGACGGTGAAAAATTTTTGTCCATAAACTCAATTGCCTTTTTTATGACATCTTCATTATTAAAATCAAAATTTTCCTTATTTAATATTCTATTTCTAAAAAATTCAATTGATTCTCGTACAGAATCCTTCACAATAATTTCAGGATAATCGTTTGACTTTTTTGTAATTTCATCTGATTCTAAAATTTCTGAAACTTGAGGAAGTTTTTTGAACATTTCTTTCATATTTATTTCCATTAGTTGCTCCTTAATTTTTTGTAAAAAATATCTTATTTGACATTAACTTATGAGTAAATTATAATATAAGAGCAGAGAAATGTCTATCGTATCGCGATTCTCGATAATCGAAAAATTTTTAATTAATTTTCAAATTTTTATTTAGAATAAAATGTTTTACTTTTAACAAGCTAGCGTCTTATCACTTTTTTTGTTAAAGTATTTTGTTATGTTTTATGAGCGGTTATTATGATTTTCTATATATGATTACATTTGCAAGATTTTGTTATATAATATGATTGAACTTGAAAGAGATATGACAAGTCAAAAAAAGATAGGTAGGTTAGAGGATGCTATTAATCACAAACAATGAATTTTTTAAAAATGCTATCAAAAGAACTGATGTTGAGGTCAATTATTTCGATATCGACTACATCGGAATTTTGAAAAAAGCACGCGATTTAATTCATCAAAATTATCGCCTACTCACTCACCCACTTTACGGTTCTGTTAAACCGAATGAAACTGTTTTTAGAACTGTAATTTTGGAAAAGTGTGATGAATTTGATATGGATTCTTTGATGATGATTGAAGACTGTATCAATACTGCAACTAAGTTTATGAATATATCCAAGCCAAAGCGTTGGACACCTGATATCTTAGATGATTTCAGGGTCGTTGATTACGACATTATTTCACAAACTTTGGAGAGAATATATTAATATAAAAATTTTAGGAGGCATTTGAAATGTTAGAATTAGACAAGAAAACTTTTGAACCAGAAGTATTAGAATCTCAAGGATTAGTATTCGTAGACTTCTGGAGTGATGGTTGTGAACCATGCAAGGCTCTTATGCCAGGCGTACATGAATTAGCTGAAAAATACGGTGACAAAATTAAATTCTGTTCACTAAACATTACTTCAGCTAGAAGAGTTGCTATTAAACAACAAGTATTGGGATTGCCAACTATGTTAATGTACAAAGATGGTCAAAAAATTGATGAAATCAATAAAGATGACGCTACATTAGAAAACATAGAAGCAATGATTCAAAAACACTATAACTAATCTTTTTGAGATTATAAATAGTAGTTTATCAAATTAGTTAAGAACTCATTAGGGGTCAGTCCCCTATTGAGTTTAAATAAAAAAATATTATAGGAGGTTAAGATATGCGTCTTGAATTAGGTAAGATTTTTATTAAAGACATCATCTTTGATGAAGGTGAGTCAAGAATCGAAGACCACATTTTGTATCTTAATAAAAAAGAATTAGCAGATGTATCAGGAGTAGCTGATGATGAACACTTAGAATCAATTGATTTTGATATCGCTCATCCAGGTGAAAGCACTCGTATAACACCAGTTAAGGATGTTAACGAACCAAGAGTTAAAGTTGAAGGTGGAGAAATATTCCCAGGAATATTAAACAAAGTTGATCCTGTTGGTTCAGGTAAAACTATTGCCCTTAAAGACATCGCTGTTGTAACAACAGGTAAAATCGTAGGATTCCAAGAAGGTATCATCGATATGTCTGGTTTAGGAGCAGAATACACTCCATTCTCTAAGACAGTTAACCTAGTTGTAACTATCGAACCAGTTGAAGGTGTTAAACAACACAATCACGAAGCTGGCGTTAGAATGGCTGGTTTAAGAATTACTGATTTCATCGGTAGATTAGCAAAAGATTTAGAAGCAGATGAATGGGAAACATTCGAAACTCTTCCAATCTTAGAACAAGTTAAACAATATCCAGAATTACCAAAAGTTGTATATGTTTACATGTTACAAACTCAAGGTTTATTACACGACACTTATGTTTATGGCGTTGACGCTAAGAAAATTATTCCAACTTTCTTATACCCAACAGAAATCATGGACGGAGCAATTTGTTCAGGTAACTGCGTAAGTGCTTGCGATAAAAACCCAACTTACGTTCACTTAAACAATGGTGTAATCAGAGAATTATACAAAGAACACGGAAAATCAATCAACTTCTTAGGAGTTGTTATCACTAACGAAAATGTATACTTGATGGATAAAGTTAGACACTCTGACATGACTGCAAAACTTTGTGAATTCTTAGGAGCTGACGCTGCTATCGTATCACAAGAAGGTTTCGGTAACCCAGATACTGACTTAATCATGAACTGCAAGAAGATTGAAGCTAAAGGAATCAAGACTGTAATCATCACTGATGAATATGCAGGACGTGATGGTGCTTCTCAATCATTAGCAGACGCTGACCCTTCAGCAAACGCAGTAGTAACATGTGGTAACGCTAACCAATTCATTACTTTACCAAAGATGGACAAAGTAATTGGTCACATTCACTTTGTTGATACTATCGCTGGTGGTTCTGATGGAGCATTAAAAGAAGACGGTACTATCGAAGTAGAAATCCAAGCAATTACAGGTGCTACTAACGAAACTGGATTCGGAAAATTAACAGCAAAAACTTATTAATCAATAAACTACAAATAAAAGACAAATTTTAAGACTACAAATAAAAACAATTTTTAAGAAAGGAAAATTATGGGATTTTTAGAAAATAAAAAAGTTATCATAATTGGAGACCGTGACGGAATACCTGGTCTTGCAATTGAAACATGTGTAAATACAGTTCCAAACACAGAAGTAATATTCTCATCTACAGAATGTTTCGTCTGAACTAGTGCAGGAGCTATGGACTTAGAAAACCAAAAGAGAGTTAAAGACTTCGCTGATCAATACGGAGCTGAAAACATCGTGGTTCTTCTAGGTGCCGCAGAAGCTGAAGCTGCAGGTCTTGCAGCTGAAACAGTAACAGCAGGTGACCCAACATTCGCAGGCCCATTAGCAGGCGTTGAACTTGGATTGTTAGTTTACCATGTTGTAGAACCAGAATGTAAAGAACAATTCGATGCTGACGTTTATGATGAACAAGTTGGTATGATGGAAATGGTTCTTGACGTTGATGAAATCGCTGAAGAAATGAATGATATCAGAAGCGAATATTGTAAATTTTTATAAGATATAAAGAAAGGAAGTAAGCTTAATGGATAAAATTAAAGTTGTTCATTATATAAACCAATTCTTCGCAGGTATTGGTGGAGAAGAAAAAGCTGATACAAAACCATTTATAGCAGAAGAATTACCTCCTATTTCAACTCAATTAGCTAAAGCATTAGGAGATGAGTTTGAAGTAGTTAGAGCTGTAGTATGTGGGGACTCATATTTCGGAGAAAATATGGAATCAGCACAAAAAGAAGTTTTGGAAATGATTAAAGAAGCAAACCCAGACTTCGTAGTTACAGGTCCTGCATTCAACGCTGGTAGATACGGTGTTGCTGCTGGTACAATGGCAAAAGCAGTTAAAGAAGAATTAAATATCCCTGTATTGACAGGTATGTATCCTGAAAACCCAGGTGCAGATATGTACAAAAAGGACGTTTATATCGTAGAAACTAAGAATAGTGCCGCTGGTATGAGAGACGCTATGAAGAAAATCGGTAAATTAGGTCCTAAGGTTGCTAAGGGAGAAGCTATTGGTTCTCCAAAAGAAGAAGGATATATTGAAAGAGGAGTTCGTGTTAACTTCTTCTCTGACAAAATCGGTTCTCAAAGAGCTGTTGAAATGCTTATTAAGAAAATCAATGGCGAAGAATTCGAAACAGAATATCCAATGCCAGCATTCGACAGAGTTGAACCTGGTAAAGCTATCAAAGATTTATCAAAAGCAAAAATCGCTCTTGTAACTTCTGGTGGTATAGTTTCTAAAGGAAACCCAGACCACATTGAATCTTCTTCAGCTACTAAATACGGTTCTTATGATTTCCACGGAATCAATGATTTAACTCCAGAAAATTCAGAAACAGCTCACGGTGGATATGACCCTGTATACGCTAACGAAGACGCTGACAGAGTATTGCCTATCGACGTTATGAGACAATTAGAAAAAGAAGGAGTTATCGGTTCATTACACGAAACTTGGTATTCAACAGTAGGTAACGGTACTGCCGTAGCTAACGCTGATGCTTTCGGAACTGAAATTGGTAAGAAATTATTAGATGCCAACGTAGACGCAGTTGTTCTAACTAGTACCTGAGGTACTTGTACACGTTGCGGTGCAACGATGGTAAAAGCAATCGAACGTACAGGAATCCCTGTAGTTCACGTTTGTACAGTTACTCCTATCTCATTGACAGTAGGTGCTAACAGAATTGTCCCAGCTATTGCTATTCCTCACCCATTAGGAAACCCAGCATTAACTAAAGAAGAAGAATATAGTCTTCGTAAAAAAATTGTTATGAAGGCATTAAAAGCTTTAACTACTGAGGTTGAAGATCAAACAATTTTTGAAGACTAATTCAAATATAAATAATAAAGGAGAATAGTTAACAGATGAATTTTCCAGTATTAAAGGGAGCTGGCTATGTATTAGTCAACACTCCTGATATGATTATCCAAAACGGATCAACATGTCAAACTGAAAGAGTTGTAAACCCAGATTCTGAATTCTTAAAAGAAGTTGGAAAACACATTAGAAGTTTTGATGAGGTTGTAAAATACCTTCCTAACCAAGTTTATATAGGAAATGTTGCACCTCAAGAACTTGAAAATTACGAAATGCCATTTACTAATCACACTTATGAAGAAGGTAAAGCTGATGGTAAACTTGGTAAAATCGTAAAACAAGACGTATTCATCGCTTTGTTACAAATGAGTGATGCATTTGACCTTGTAAAACTTTCTGAAGAATTTGTAAACGAAATTAAACCAGTAATCGAAGAAGAATATCCAATTTTGGAACCATATTTTTCTCACTTAAAAGGTTCAGACATTTCAAATGCCCAAGAATTATTCGACACTCATATGGCAGAAGCTTTATATCATGACGGAAAAGTTTGTGGTTATATTAAAGCTGCTCACGATATCGATGTAAACTTATCTGCTCATACAATGTTTGAAAACTTAGTAGTAAAAGCTTCAGGTGTACTTGCAGCTGTTGAATTAGTTACTAAGAACAACATTAACAGAGACGACATTGATTATGTAATCGAATGTTCAGAAGAAGCTTGCGGAGACGTTAACCAAAGAGGTGGCGGTAACTTTGCTAAATCTATCGCAGAAGTTGTTGGATTGCAAAATGCAACTGGTTCTGATACAAGAGGATTCTGTGCAGCACCTATCCACTCTTTAATCGAAGCAAGTGCTTTAGTTAAATCTGGTGTTTATAAAAACGTAATGGTAGTAGCAGGTGGTTCAACTGCAAAATTAGGTATGAACGCTAAAGACCACGTTAAAAAGGGCTTCCCTGTTCTTGAAGACGTAGTTGGTGGATTTGCAATTTTAATTTCAGAAAATGATGGAGTTCATCCAGTATTAAGAACTGACATCGTAGGACGTCACACTGTTAAGACTGGTTCTTCACCACAAGCAGTTATCTCAAGCTTAGTATCTGAATCATTAGAAGCTAATGGTCTTAAGATTACTGATGTAGATAAATATTCTGTAGAAATGCAAAACCCTGATATCACTAAACCTGCTGGAGCTGGAAATGTTCCTGAAGCTAACTATAAAATGATTGCTGCCCTTGCTGTTAAACAAGGAGTTCTCGACAGAAAAGAATTAGCTAACTTCATCACTGATAAAGGCTTAGTTGGTTGGGCTCCAACACAAGGACACATCCCATCTGGTATTCCTTATGCAGGACACGCTATCAAAGATTTAACTGAAGGAGATTACAACAGAGTAATGTTCGTTGGTAAAGGTAGTTTGTTCCTAGGTAGAATGACTAACTTATTTGATGGTGTATCTATCGTTATGGAAAGAAATGATGGAAAAATGGAAGATGAATCATCAGTTTCATCTGAATCAGAAAAGGATCAAATTAAGAAAGTAATCGCAGAATCCATGAGAAAACTAGCTGAAAATCTTTTAGCAGAATAGAGGTGTAGACATGGATAACAAAAAAATTTCCGAAGTATTTCTTGAAATATCTGAAGCTATCGAAAGCGGAAAATTTGGTAAGAAAATAAAAATCGGTCTTACTACTTTAGGTAGTGAACACGGCGTTGAAAATATGAAAAAAGCTATTGAATTAGCAAAATCTGATCTTTTTGAAGTAGTTGTTATCGGTGAAAAAGTTGATGACGAACATGAAACTTATGAAGTTGATAACGATGAAGATATGTACAAGAAGATGGAAGAATTGCTAGACAATGGTGAAATTCAAGCTTGCGTTACACTTCACTACAACTTCCCTATCGGTGTTTCAACAGTTGGTAGAGTATACACTCCTGGTCACGGCAAAGAAATGTTCTTAGCTACTACAACAGGAACTAGCGATACTGAAAGAACTAAAGCAATGGTAAGAAATGCAGTTGCAGGTATTATCGCTGCTAAATCTTGCGGTATTGCAAAACCAACAGTTGGTATTTTGAACATCGATGGTGCAAGACAAGTAGAAAAAGCTTTGAAACACTTCAAAGATAACGGATTCGATATCGAATTTGCTGAAAGCCAAAGAGCTGACGGTGGTATCGTAATGAGAGGTAACGACCTTCTTATGGGAAGCTGTGATGTAATGGTTACTGATTCATTAACAGGTAACTTGTTGATGAAGATGTTCGGCTCATTCACATCTGGTGGAAATTACGAAACAACTGGTTTCGGATATGGTCCTGGTATCGGTGAAGGCTATGAAAGAAACATATTTATAGTATCTCGTGCTTCAGGTGCTCCTGTAGTTGCAAATGCTTTAAAATATGCTTACCAAACTGTAGCTGGTGGAATTGATAAAAATAAAAAAGCTATTTACAAACAAGCTAACTCTTCTGGTTTCTCAGCAATCTTAGACTCATTAACTAAGAAAGAAGCTCCAAAAGAAGCTGCAGAAGAAGTTAAAATGCCAGATAAAGAAGTAGTATCTGCTACAATTTCAGGTATTGATATTCTTGAAATTGAAGATGCTGTTCAAGCATTATGGAAAGAAAACATATACGCTGAAAGCGGTATGGGCTGTACTGGTCCTATCGTTCAAGTATCAGATGCAAACTTAGACAAGGCATCAAATATACTAAGACAAAATGGTTTTATAGAGTAATCTATAGGCTTTTAAAAAGATGTGTGGTTAGCCACACATCTTTTTTTGTTTTATAAATAAAAAAAGATTATAAATCTCAGCTGATGCTAAAATTTATAATCTCATTTTTATAATTTTTATTCTATTATATTTCTCCATCTCCAACCGTAAGTTTCACTTGCATTGCATACTATTACGAATGCCAATGGGTCTATTGTTTGGATATATTTTTTTAACATTATAAAATCTCTGTTGTTGACTACGGTTTGTACGATTTGTTTTTCCATTCCAGAATATGCGCCTTTTGCCGTGTAAATATTTGCTGACCTTGTCAAATTGTCAACCAAAAATTTACATACCTCATCGGGTTTTGATGTTGTTATTGTGCATAATTTGGAAGTATTCATACCATTAATTGTCAAATCAATTATTATTCCGTTCATAACAGTGCCGACGAGTGAATAAATTGCGATTTCAGTTCCGTAAGCATACCACGCCGATAGTGTTATCAGAAAATCTACAATTAAACATCCTTTTCCAAGTTCTATTCCGAGGTATTTGTTCAAAATTTTTGCAAATATATCTGAACCTCCAGTGGATGCGTAGTTGTTGAGTACAATTCCAACTCCTGTTCCATAAACCATTACTGCCGCTACCAGTTGAATCATTTTGCCATCGAACAACGGTTTCTTTACTGGAATGAAAATATCCATTATCCATACGATAACGCTAAGTCCGATTGCACAAATTATTGTTTTCAAACCAAAAGCTTTTCCCAGCATTATAAATCCTATTATAAAAAGTATCGTGTTGATTATTATAAGTATCGGTCCTGTAGATATTGGTATGAAGTTTCCTATTACTATAGCCATTCCCGCTGCCCCACCAAGGGACATTTTGTTTGGAGCTAAAAAGAAATGTATTCCAATAGCTATCATCAATACTCCAATCGCTATCATTATTACGCTTTTTCTTTTGTTTTTCCTCTCCAAGGCTTCTAAATCAATCATATTATCCCCCTAACCATTGATGCAATATCATTATAACAATTGAAATCTAAGTTTACAATGTAATAATACAGATATTAAAATAATTATTTGCCGTCGAGCTATAAAATATCGATAAATCTCTCAATTGGAAGTCCTCTAGCCTTGTCATCAATATCCAACGAAAGTTTCAATAATTGTGTTGTCTTTAAGCTTGCATACTTTGCACAATCAAAAATAGATTTGTTTTCTGTGTATTGACTTATAAATAAAGCTGAGAACAAATCCCCTGTTCCCGCATAAGATGTGTCGATGTATTCGTAGTGAATTTTGTCAAATTGTAGTTTTTCGTCCATACACAACACAAAATGCTCACCATCTTCTTCTACGCTTGTTATAACGACGTATTTCGCACCCATTTGAATGAGTTTTTCTGCGACTTTTTTTATTGGAGCGTTGATCATATCTGAAATCATTCTAGCTTCTGTTTCGTTTGGAATGATAACTGTGGCAATGTCTATTAATTTTCTAAAATTTTCTATGTTTTTTTCATCTAAGCCGTTGTAGAGTTTGCCATTGTCTGCCATTATTGGGTCGATGATAATATCGGGATTGTTTTTTTGTTTTGAAATAAAATTTTTTATTATATCAACTTGTTCTAGGCTGTTCAAAAATCCTGTAGCTATCAAATCAAAACTAAAATCCAATTCTTCCCACACTTTTGTCGCTTGTTTCATATATTCTGTTGTATCGAGTATTGCGAATTTTCCATAATCGAGAGTGTTGCTAACTACTGCTGTCGGTAAATTAAAAACACTTTTTCCTTTGTTAGATAAGACAGGAATCATACAACTCAGTGCGACTCTTCCGTATCCTGGCATATCGTTTATTAATAATATATCTTTCATTTTTTCCCTCTTTCTAATTATAACACTAATGCTGATATTATCGATATAAAAATCTTTGAATTTTTGTAAAAATTTGTTATCTTAAAACCTCAAATTTTCGGTATTTTTTGTGGTATAATAAGTTTGTTACAAGGAGGCAATATGTTTAATTTTAATATAGAAGAACACAAATATAAATACATCCACTTCATCGGAATCGGTGGTATTTCTATGAGTGGTATCGCTGAATTATTGAATCATTATGGTTACAAAATTTCTGGTAGTGACCGAGAAGAATCTGACGAGACACAACACCTTAGGAGTCTTGGAATTGAAATTTTTATCGGTCAAAAAAAAGAAAATATTAAAAATCCTGATTTAATCATCTACACTGATGCAATTTTGGATGACAACGAAGAATTGATTGCTGCTCGTGAGTGTGGCTGCGATGTTGTAAGTCGTGGTGTTTTCTTGGGAGCTTTGATGAGAAATTACAAATATTCCATCGGTGTCAGTGGCTCTCACGGGAAATCGACTACTACGTCTATGATTTCTAAGATTTTGCTGGCTGCTAATGTTGACCCATCTATACTATTGGGCGGAAAATTGGACGAAATTCAAGGCAATGTTCACTGTGGTAACAGCGAGTATATGCTTACTGAAGCGTGTGAATACAAGGCAAATATTTTGAATTACTACCCTTCAATGGCAATCATTCTAAATATTGATGAAGACCATCTTGATTTCTACAAGGATTTGAACCATATTGTTGCCACTTTCATTGGATATATGAAAAATTTGGACGAAAATTCAAAGGCAATTATAAACATCGACGACAAAAATTGCGAACCTCTATTGTCTCATATTAAAGGTGAAATTATTACTTTTGGAATTGAGAACGAAAAAGCCGATTACAATATAAAAGATATTACCTTCAATGAAAAGGGTAATCCTTCTTTTGTTGTGTCGTCAAAAAGGTTTGACAAGGATGAGCAATTTAGCTTGTCAATAATTGGAAGACACAATGTCTACGATGCTGTTGCAGCTATTGTGGCCTGCTATGAGTTCCACATTGACATCGAAACTATTAGAAAGAATATCAAAGAATATCATAACCTTCACAGAAGAATGGAAACTGTTGGATTTTATCACGGTTGTGAGGTTAAGACTGATTATGGTCACCACCCTACTGAAATCAAAAACACGTTAATGGCGTTGAATGAACACAAAAAAGGCAAATTCTACTGTGTTTTCCAACCACACACTTATTCTAGGACTAAAATGTTGTTGAATGATTTCGCCAATGCCTTCTACGATTGCGATGAGGTTATCGTCACTGAAATCTACGCTGCAAGGGAAAAATTTGACAGCAGTATTCACTCAACGGATTTGGTGGAAAAACTCGTTCAAAATGGTGTCAATGCCAAATACTACAAGACTTTTGAAGAAGCTCGTGATTATTTGAGGGCAAATGTCAAAGAAAATGATTTGGTTATCACAACTGGTTGTGGAAATCCAGATGTGCTTGCCAAAATGATTGTTGAATAATATGTGTACAACTGTTATTGTGGACTATCCACAAGGCTCTGTGATGGCCCGTACGCTCGATTTTGAGGTACCACTCAACTACAACTTCATCTACATCCCTCGTGGCTTTCACTACGCAGATGATTTGTATCACAAGCCTATGATTTCAAAATACAAAATGATGGGAATGTGTTTCAACAATAAATACCCAATCAAAGACGGTGTCAATGAATATGGATTGTGTGGTTGCACAAATATGTTCATCGCCAATAATCTATTCAGTCATCATCCGATTGAAGGCAAAATCAACACCAATTCGCTTGATTTTATGAATTACGCTCTCGCAAACTACAAGAGTGTCTGTGAACTTGTCGAGGATTTGGACAATATTCACCTTTCAAACAAGGATGTCGATGGAAATTCTGTAATATGCCCTGATTTCCACTTTATGTTTGTCGACAGAACTGGAAAATCTACAATTCTGGAATACAAGGACAACAAGCTGATAGCTTGTGGAGATAATCCAAAAGTTATGACCAATTCTCCGAAATATTCTACCCATTTGAAAAGATATGAGAAATCAATCGGTGATTTATCCAAATTCAACCAAATAAAAGATTTGACAGGAGCGTATGACCCTGTGAGTAGGTTTATAAGGGCAAAATACATTTTGTCCACTCACAAGAAGGCCAACAATGTAAACGAAGCTTACTCATCTGCATTCAGCATATTAGAGCCTCTTAAAATCACTGAAGGCTTTTTTAAAAACGATGTTCACGATTACTATACATTTACTCGCTACATCAGTGCATTCGACACACAAACAGCCTCTATGGCTGTCAGAACGCACACCAACACACAGATTTATAAGATAGACTTTGATGACATAAAAAACGAGGACGAGGTGTTCTCATATTATTTTGAAAACAAATTGGAATTTAAAAAAATATAATTTTACACAAAAAAAGAAGTAGTTTCTATAATAGAATCTACTTCTTTTTGTTGTGTTTTTATTATGCGTTGTATTTTTGAAGGTCTAAATCTTTTTGCATTGCTGCTACTAGAACGCCAGTTGAACCACCTGCGTGAACGTTAGTTGAAGTACGTGCCATATCAGCAACACCTTGGATTGGGCTTAGTACTAAAATCATTTCTAGTGGCAATCCCATAGCTGTAAATAAAGCTACATTTAACATAGTACCAGTTCCTGGAACCCCTACTGTTCCTGCAGAAGCAAGAAGTGCAGTAAATACCATGATTACATATTGTGTCATTGTAAATGGAATATTAAGAGCGTTTATTGTGAAAACTGCTAGTAAAATATTCCATACAGCTGCACAACCTGGCATACCAAATGTAGTACCAATTGATGCTGCAAATGATGCAGTTTCTGTTGGAACACCCATTTTTTCTTGTTCTCTTATATTTTCTGGTAAAGTTCCCAATGAACTTTGAGTTGTAAATCCTAATAACCATGCTGGGAAGAATTTACGTTGGAACTTAAATGGATTGACATGTGCCATTAATTTTAACATCACTGTCGTAGTTATGAATGTGTGGAAGAAACATCCTACATAAACCATTAATAATAAGAATAATAATGATGTAACGAATGATAAATCCAAAGTTGCAACTTGGTGAGCCAATAATGAAAGCACAGCGTATGGAGTAAATTCGATTATTTCTCCTATTACTTTATTCATTACTTTATTACCAGCTTCTACGAAATCCAAAAATGGTTTGATTTCTTCTTTCTTAGCGTACTTCAATACAGTTACTCCGATGATAACAGCGAAGATAACTATAGGAACAACTTTTGTGTGCAACATACTGTCAACAATGTTTTTAGGGAAGAAACTTACAAATACATCTGCAAATGGAGGAACTTCCTTTACCTTATCAGTAACATCCATTTTGATGTTTGAATTTACCCCTAAATTAACCAATTTACCTAAAATTAATGCAACAGCAGAAGCCAAAACATTGTGTAAAGCTAAAACTCCGATTGTTTTTGAACCCAATGACCTTAATTTTTCAGTGCTTTCCAATGATGATACTGTAGTGATTATCGAGAATAATAATAGCGGAATTACAAATGCTTGCAACAAACTCAAAAATACTCTACCAAATATTGCTACATAATCTGTATATCCTTTAAAAATAAGTCCTACCACAGCACCTAGAGCAGTCGCAAGCAAAATTCTAATCATAAAAGAAACACCTTTTTTCTTCATACGATCGATAACTACACAAATTGCGAATGCAACTAATAATGCGATTATACTTTTAATCATATAAACATCTCCTTTTTTTATTTTTTCCTTTAATAGCTTATCATATTGTTTTATTATAAACAATAAATATTATAAATTATATATCGTTTTCCCTGATATATGGGTATTGTATTTTCCTATAAATCCATCTAACGCTTTTATTTACACGTTTTTAAATGTTTTTCAAAAATCATTTTTGAATTGCTAATATTTTATGTATTTTGTTTTCAGCAAATTATCCCGAAATTTCAACGAAAAATAAATAACATTTTATTTTTGATTTTTGGTAAAATTCCCCCTAAATGTTTCAATATTTTAATTTATAAATTTACCCAATAAAAAAAAGACCAATGCAGAGCATCAGTCCAATCTATCCCATTTTCCTCTTGAATAAATTATAAATCCAATTAAAACTGTAAGTCCATTTGAAACCAACATCGATATCCAAATTCCAGTTGATTCCAAATTCGTCAAATGTTTAAGTATAACAATCAACGGCAATCTCAGTGCCCACAATCTTGCAAGTGACAAAAACATTGTGAGTTTTGTTTTTCCAATTCCCTGAAAGAATCCATTAATAGCCGAAAAATATCCCATAAAAAATGTGATTACTGCAGAGTAATACATATATTCGCTCGCTTGAGCCCATAGTTCGATATCACTCTTGTCCTTGATGAAAATCGACAACAGCTGGTCTTTGAAAACCAAAATAATCATTGCGGAAATCAACGAAAAAAATGTGATGATAATGTTAGCTCGTTTGAAAATTTGTTTGCTTCTTTCTTTTTTTCCAGCTCCGATGTTTTGTCCTGTAATTGATGTCAACGCCATCCCTATTCCAATTGAACCTTGATTAAAAATATCGGATAATCTGTTTCCCATCGAAAAAGCCGCAAGGGTTGTAGTTCCGTAAGATTGAATAAAACCATTTAGAATTGTAAAGCCAATAGCCTCTCCACTGGAGCCGAGTGATGCCGGAATTGCGATGGAAAAAATGTGTTTTATTATTCCCATATCGAAGTTGAAGTTTTTGAAACTAACTTCGATTTCCGATTCTTTTTTTACAGTTCTAACTGCGAATACAACCAACAAAACCTTCGACAAAACAGTCGCCCAAGCAGCACCCGCTAGTCCCATATTAAGTCCCGGTATTCCCAGAACACTGTCAAATATAAAAAAAGGGTCTAAGATTACATTAGCCACCGAAGAAATCGTAGAGATAATAGTCATTGATTTTGTTCTTCCCTGTGAATTGAGAATTGCCTGATATCCAAAAAATATCATATCAAACAACAATCCAAGTGAATTTATCGCTAAGAAAATATAAGATTTGTATTCGAAGTTTCCTGTCGCTCCCATCCATCTCACAATAAAAGGCGCTGTTATCACTCCCAAAATACTGAAAATTACTCCTAGAAAACTGGTCAACACTAACGTGTGTCCAGCATAAATAGAACAATCATCTAATTTTCTAGCCCCAAGCCTTTGGCTCATAAGTGCCGTTGCCGCAACGCTTACTCCAAGCCCAACAGCAATAAATAAATACAAAACTGGCCAAGTAAAAGATGTCGCCGCATAATCAACAGAGCTGATTTGTGCGACGTATATTCCATCAGTTATACCATATAGGGTTTTGATTAAATTGCTAATCATCAATGGGATGCTCAATTTAAAAATAACATCGGTAATTTTACCATTGGTTATAAAATCTATGTTGCTTTTTTTACCCATTAATTCCCCCCCTTGGTTTTATAATTTAAAATAGCAAATCCCTAACAATCCTGGTCCCGTATGGATTGACAATGTCGGTGCTATTTGACCTTCGTAGAAAAATTTTGCTCCTTCTATCAAATCTTTCATACTTTCTTTGGCATAATCCAATGCGCTTTGATTGTCTCCTTGTAACAAAACCAAATAATAATCTTTGATTTCAGATAATTCTTTCTTTACAATATTGATTGCACTATTTATGTTTTTCATAGTGCCACGATTTTTTTCTACAGTGTAGTACTCTCCATCTTCGTTGCAAGATATTATAAGTTTCAAATTCAAAAGATTTCCAACAATTCCTGTGACTTTCCCAATTCTTCCCCCTAATGTGAGATATTTTAGTGTATCCAAAGTTATAATAGGAACGGAATCTTTTATTTTTGATTTCATTTTGTCGATTACAGCTTCAAATGACAATCCCTCGTTGATTAATTTTCTCGCAAATATTGCAAAAAATCCCGTGCCCATTGATATATTTTTCGAATCAAAAACTTCAATGTCTACATCTTCAACTTGACTTTTTGCAAGCATACAAGCGTTGTACATTCCGCTTAATTTCGATGAAATTGAAATGCAGATTATCTTGTCGAATCCTTTTTCTTTGATTTCCTTGAATTTATCCACTATATCTCCGAGAGATGGAATAGATGTCTTTGGAATTTCTCTGTCGATATTATCGTAAATATACTGAGGTTTAACTGTGAAGTCGTTGAAAGACTCATCGGAATAATTTATATGAAGAGGTATCAATTCAATACCGTATTCTTGTGCTATTTTTGGTGTAATCTCACTACCTGAGTCTGTTAAAATTGCTATTTTTTCCATAAATATCTCCTATTACTAATCAAGATTATTAAAATACTCTCTTACCTGTTTTATTTTTCCACAAGTCATCTTTCCCTCTGGACAAATTCCCTTTACGCAACCAGGACCTGCTTTTTTGAAAATTTGAGGGCAAACTTTCTTTGCTTCAATCAACATCAATGTCGCCATATTTCTTATTTCCCATTGAGCCCTTTCGCAACAACGAGCTTCAAAAAAATGCAAAAGCTCCCTCGCATTCATCGTGAGCACGAGTTTTGTTTCCGTCGCATTTGAAAATACGTATCTTGCATCTTCTATGGAACTTTTTTCAGAGATTGAACGAGCCTTTTTCTCATCTAATCCTTGTTCAATCAATTTATCGTATTCTTCTTTTATTAAAATTTCTGTCAATTCATTATACGCTTGTAAAGTCTGTTGCATATGTTTCTCGTAGATTTCAAGTGCTTTTGGATTGTTTTTGATTTTGGGTGGAGTGATATATTCATAGTTTGTAGTTCTGACGTAACGCTGTGATTGTTGTGAGAAGCTTGCCAATCTATGTCTTACCAATTGATGAGTCAACGTCCTAGATACACCTTCTATTGCAAATGTGAAGCTGATGTGCTCAACTGGTGACATATGTCCGATATTCATCAGTTTATTTATGAAATTTTCGACATTTTCATCTGTTAATCCGTCTTCTATATCCATAACAGAACTATCTGAATAGCAAAGTTTGGCACTGGCTGCAACTAATTTCTGAGCATCTTGTGTGTATCTAATCAAATTGACTTTCATTAATTACTTCTCTCCCATACAACTCCATCTCTGGTATCTTTCAACACGATTCCCATAGATAAAAGCTTGTCTCTTATTTCATCGGCTTTATTAAAATCTTTTTGTTTCCTTGCCGCATTTCTCTGTTGTATCAAATCTTCAATTTCAGAATCCAAAGTATCGTCTTCCTCTTTGAACAAAATTCCCAAAACATAAGAAATGTCATCCATCAATTTCTTTGCCTGTGTTAAGACTATCTTTGATGTTTTATCATCGTAGTTTTTGTTGATGTATTTCACAAAATCAAACAACACGCTGATAGCGTCAGATGTATTAATGTCATCATCCATCGCCTGTTCAAATTTTTCTCTAAATGCTTGAATGTTTTTATCGTCTGCTTCAAATTCTGTTGCATTCTTCAAAATTCTATTCAAATATTTCTTCGCTGTGTACAATCTTTCAAGAGAATTTTGTGTGGCAACTAGTGTGTCGTGGCTAAAATCGATAGGATTTCTGTAATGAACTGACAACAACCACAATCTTATAACTTCCAAATCAAACTGTTCTTCGATATCTTTTAACAAGAAGAAGTTATTCTTTGATTTACTCATTTTTTCTTTGTCCACAGTAATCATAGAATTGTGCAACCAATAATTTGCAAAGTGAGCTCCTGTGCATGTTTCTGATTGGGCAATTTCATTTTCGTGATGTGGAAATTGCAAATCTTCTCCGCCAGCGTGAATGTCGATAGTGTCTCCCAAAATAGATTTGCTCATTACCGAACACTCCAAGTGCCAGCCCGGTCTTCCCATTCCCCAAGGGCTTTGCCAAGCTGGTTCGCTGTCTTCTTTTCTTTTTTTCCACAGAGCAAAATCCATCGGATTTTTCTTCTCACTGTTGACGTCAATTCTCGCTCCAGCTCTCAAATCGTCGATGTTTTTCTTGGATAATTTTCCGTAGTCCTTTGCCTTAGTTATATCAAAATACACATTTCCATCGACATTATAAGCTGCACCCTTGTCTTCTAATGATTTTACAAATTTTATCATTTCTCCGATATATTCCGTAGCTTTAGGATGAATTGTGTCTTCTTCGTCGAAGTTAAGTCCCTTTACATTTTCCAAATAGGCTTGGATGTATTTCTTGGTGATTTCTCTGAAGTCGATGTTTTCATCTTTTGCTTTGTTGATGATTTTGTCGTCGATATCGGTGAAGTTGCTGACAAATTTTACCTTATATCCTTTGTAGATGAAATATCTTCTCAATGTATCGAAAACGACAATTGGCCTAGCGTTGCCAACGTGAATATAGTTGTAAACTGTAGGTCCGCATACGTATATACCGACATTATTTTCTTTAATTGGTTTAAATTCTTCCTTTTTTCGTGTCAGTGTATTGTATAACTTCATATCTTCTCCTATCTATTCAAAGCTTTGTCGATTCTATCTAACACTTCTTTCTTTCCAAGAACAACCATTATGGAATCCAAATCCGGTCCGTGAACATTTCCAGTAACCACAGCTCTAGTTGTCATCCACAAATCTTTTCCTTTTATTCCTGTTTTCTTTTGAACTTTTTTCATAACGCCTGATGCAAATTCTTTCTCGATTTCGTCGACAGATTCTATTTCTTCTTTCAAAGCATTCATTAGTTCATCTAATCTTTCGTAATTCAAAAATTCCTTGGCATCTTCATCCATTTCGTAATCTTTGAAAATGAACTCTACTTTTTCAGTGATTTCTTCCAAATAATCCAACTCTTCTTTGAACAAAGAAGCTATTTCAATCATTTTGTAATCCGGATAATCTTGTGAAATCACACCGCTGTCAACCAAGTATGGTTTTAACATCGATTCGAGTTTTTCGTCTTCTATTTCCTTAATATAATGTCTGTTAATCCAGTTTAATTTTTCGGTGTCGAATACTCCGCCGGATTTTGAAACCCTGCTGAAGTCAAATTTTTGTTTCAATTCATCCATAGACAAGATTTCTTGGTTGTCTTCGCTCGACCAACCTACAAGTGCAAGGTAATTGTCAATCGCTTCTGGCAAGTATCCTTTTTTTCTGAAATCTTTTACAGCTACGTCATCGTTTCTCTTGGACAATTTCTTTCCCGATTTGTTCAAAACAACCGGCAAGTGAACAAATTCTGGAACATCCCATCCGAAACATTGATACATATAGACGTGTTTTGCAGTGGAAGAAATCCATTCATCCCCACGAACGATGTGAGTAATTCCCATCAAGTGGTCGTCAACAACAACTGCGAAGTGATAAGTTGGAAATCCGTCTGATTTTATCAAAACTTGATCATCCATATCATTTGTGTTGAAAGTTATCTTGCCTTTTATCGCATCGTTGAATGTTATTTCTTTGTTTTCAGGAAGCTTCAATCTGATGACGTATTCTTCGCCGTTAGCAATTCTCTTCTTAGCGTCTTCAATGCTGATTCCCCTGCAAAGTCCGTCGTATTTTGGCATCAAGCCGTCAGCTTTTTGTTGTGCCTTTACTTGATCCAATCTGTCTTTTGAACAGAAACAGTAATAAGCGTATCCTTTTTCTATCAATTCATCGATGTATTTTTTATACAAGCCTTGTTTTACTCTGTCAGATTGAACATAAGGGCCACAATCCCCAACTTCTGTTACATTTCCATCATCTCCAAGAACAACTCCCTCGTCAGGATTGAGTCCTGCCCATTTCAATTGTTCCAATAGATTTTCGATTGCGCCGTCGACAAATCTCGTTCTGTCAGTGTCTTCTATTCTTAGAATGAATTTCCCGTTGTTTCTTTTTGCGTACAAATAATTATATAAAGCTGTTCTAAGTCCACCAATGTGCAAAAATCCTGTTGGACTTGGAGCAAATCTTACTCTTACTTCACTCATATTTTCCCCCATAAAAAATAAATTTAACTTCTTTAATTATATCACAAATAGCCAAAATACACATTTATTAAAAAATATCAAAATTTTATTTTGCCAAATTTTTCACCCAAATTCTCTTGTTAACCAAAAACAATCCGAGTATTATTTTGTAAAAATCAATCGCTGTTATTATCAAATACATTGTGACGATGTCAAATCCTGTAAATTTTGCAAGCAAAAATGATACTGGATATGAAATCAAAACTATTCCAACAGAGTCGAATACCAACGTTATTATCGTCTTGCCACCACTTCTCAAAGTGTAGTACGAGGCATTGTAGACTGCGGAAATCCACAAAAACGCTCCTCCAACTCTCAACATATTCGTCGCCATAATTTTTACATCTTCTGTTGTGTTGTAAAATTCCGGAAAAAGCGGCGCCAAAATCACCAACACTGTACCTACAAAAACAGCGAGGATAAATGAAAACACAATTAGTTTTCTGTCTGTGTCGACTGCTTCTTCAATCTCATAACGTCCAAGAAGTCGTCCGACCATAATTGAAATGCAATCTCCCATCGCCAAGTTGAACACGATAAAAAGCCCAATGATTGTCTGTGAAATATTGTACGCTGCCAACGCTTCAATTCCTCTCGTGGAGTATGATTGTGTAATCGCTGTAATTCCCAATGAGTACAACACTTCATTTACAATCAAAGGAATGCCTGCAATCGTAATTTTCTCGAACAATTTGAAATCTATGTGAAAATTTTCGAAAAATCCAGAATAAAATTCGAATTTGTATTTTGTTTTGTTTGCGAAATAAATAAACATCGACAGTTCTGCAAATCTCGAAATCACAGTCGCAATCGCAGCTCCTTTTGGCCCCATAGCAGGAAATCCAACAAGTCCAAAAATCAATACCAAATTAAAAACAAAGTTCACAAAAACAGTGACGATTGATGTAACCATTGGAAGCCTTGTCTCGCCGTTAACTCTCATTGACGATGATATCGACTGTGAAAAGGCAAACGGAATGAATCCGACAGTCATAATCCTCAGATAATTTAGTGCGTATTGCATTGTGATGGCGATGTTTTTCTCGCTGTCGGTATTTGGATTCATAAATAAATACAATAATTTCTCGCCAAAAAACCAGAAAACGACAATGCTAATACTAGATACAACAAAACTCAGAGCGACATCGAAGTACAGACAGTTTTGGACGTTTCTGTAGTCCTTTTTCCCTGCGTACTGTGCTGCAAAGATACTGGCAGCAGACACCAGTCCGAAAATCGCCAAGCTGAACACCGTAATCAATTGATTCGCAACTGAGACAGCGCTCATAGCGTAAGTTCCCGTTTGTCCGACCATAATATTGTCCAACATATTTACAAATGATGTTATGAGCTGTTGAATGATAATTGGAATTGCAAGCACCAACACGCCCTTATAAAATTTTCTGTCGCCGATAAATTTATTCTTGTTTATAGCAAATCCCAATCTATCCCTCCTTGAAATTTTCGATATAATAATAGTAACAAGGTTTTTTGTTCCCATCGTAATTTACAAAAAAATGCTCTGCGAAGAATTTGAAACCTGATTTTTCTATAACTCGTAGACTTCTTTTATTATCAACAAAACAACTGCAAGAAATGTAATCATAATCCAAATCGTTTATCAAATGATTTACGAAACACTTTACAACATCAGTCATTATTCCACGGCCCCAATAATTTTTGTTCAAGCTGTAGCCAATTTCCACTCCGGATTTTCCCTCAAATTCAGGTTTATCGAACAAATAATCATCCTCGTAAACACCGATTAACCCGATTAACTTGTCTTCTAAATAAATTCCATATTCTAATTTAGATTCGATGAAATCCTTCAAAATACTCTTTGATTGTTTGATTGTCTTGTGTGGCTTCCAGCCTGCCTGAGGTCCCACCTCTTTTTGACTGGCGTATGCGTGAAAATCATCTAAATACTTCATTTTCAAATTTCTTATTTCTATTTTCCCACATTTTAAAATAAAATTTTCGTATTGCATTTTTATCTCCAAAATTTTTCAATCTATATAATGATATATCCTAGAAAATCATTCGTCAATCAATTTCAGTTTAAAATTTCACAAGAAAACCTGCTAACAAAAGTCAAGCATAACCTGAAATTAATTTCAGGTTATTTGAT
>NZ_CAMXVC010000024.1 GCF_947252345.1 uncultured Finegoldia sp. | reverse complement strand
TAAATCTGTTCGCTCGATTTCTACTCGCTCACCGATTTTTGACGGATTTTTTCGAATGAATTTTCGTTTGTATGTGTGCTTTCTGACGCTGTTTTAGGATTGAGGAGTTTCAGTATGAAGTGTAGAAAATGGTGTGAAGGTTGGGTTTGAGTGTAGGTTTTTGTTTCAGTATTTACGTTGATGCAAAAGGGGAATAAAAGGTTTAACACGTTCATCTGGCTTTCACAAATTGGAAAGCCTCTAATCTCGAAATCCTAAAATTTGAAGCACGCTTCGCTTGCGCGGTCAAATTTTGGCCGGATTTTTTCGATTGAGTTTTCACCAATTTGTTCCAGACGATTCACTTGGTTAAAGCCTTTTATTCCAGGGTAACACACCTCTGGGGGGATAAGGGGCGTAAGTTGATAATTCAACTCTCAAAATCCTAAATCTGTTCGCTCGATTTCTACTCGCTCACCGATTTTTGACGGATTTTTTCGATTTGATATATGGTATAATTGTTCTATGGTTTGAAACGCGTCCATTCACAAAGGCTATTGTGTGGGCGTTTTTATTTTGTGAGAGGGTATATATGGCTACGGACAAGACTTTTAGGGAGTTTGGGAAATATGTTTTGTTGAATATTTTTGCGCAGTTTGCTTTTTCGTGCTACACGTTGATGGATACTTTTTTTGTGGCGTGGAGGTTGAGGGCTGATGGTTTGTCGGCTCTTAATATTGCTTTTCCGATGTTTTGCGTTATTAATGGAATTGGTTTGATGATTGGCATTGGTGGTGGTATCAAATATTCTATCTACAAGAGCAAGGAGCTGAATGACGATGCGAACACAATTTTTACAAATGCGATTGTGTTTGGTTTGTTTGTCGCTTTTTTGTTTGTGGTGTCGGGGATTTTGTTTTCGGGTTATTTGGTTAGGTTTCTCGGCGCAGATGATAGTATTTTCGAGATGACGAACACTTATTTGAGGGTTATGATGTTGTTTGCTCCGGCTTTTTTTATGAACAATATTTTGCAGTGTTTTGTCAGAAATGACAGAAATCCCAAGCTGTCGATGGCTGCGATGGTTGTTGGCAGTGTGTCGAATGTTGTGTTGGATTATGTGTTTATTTTTCCGATGAATATGGGGATTTTCGGGGCTATTTTTGCGACGGGGCTTGCACCTATTATAAGTATGATGGTGATTTTTCCGTACATTATTGCGAGAAACAATGGATTTCATTTGAACGGCAAAATTTTCGATGCGAAAAGTATCGCGGAGATTTCGTCCAAGGGGATGTTTGCGTTGTTGACGGAGTTGACTTCTGCTACGGTGATGTTTGCGTTCAACATTATAATTTTAAATCTCGCGGGGAATTTGGCGGTCGCTGCTTTTAGCATTATCACTGTGATTTCTTTGGTGGTGACTGCGATTTACACTGGGTTGTCGCAGGGGATTCAGCCGATAATTAGCCACAACTACGGGAAGGGCGACTGGGAAAATGTCAGGAAAATTTTGAAATACGCTGTCGTAACGCAAATTTTGTTGTCGATTTTGATTTACTTGACGATTTTTTGCAATGCAGATAGTCTCGCGGCTATCTACAACAAGCAAAACGATGTTGTTCTTCAAAGTTTCGCGGTGAGTGGTATGAAAATATACTTTGCGGCTTGTTTTTTCATCGGTTTCAACATTGTAATCTCGACTTTTTTCACTTCGACGGAGAAATCATTGTATTCTCAGGTGATTTCACTTGCGAGGGGATTTGTGGTTATAATTCCAGTGGCTTTGATTTTGTCGAGGATTTTCAAAATGACGGGCGTGTGGTCTGCGTATCCTGTGAGTGAGTGTGTGGTTTTTGTGATTGCGATTTTTCTGCTGTTTTTGGACAAAAATCACGGGGAATGATTTGAAAATTTTGGAGGAAATTTTTTAGGAGGAAATATGAATAGGAAATACGAGACGATAATTCATCCGTTAGAGCCGCTTTACAACGAGCAGCCCAAGATTTTGATTTTGGGGTCTTTTCCTTCTGTGAAGACGAGGGAGTATGGGTTTTTCTACGGACATCCACAAAATAGATTTTGGAAACTGATGGAGAGGATTTTCGAGGTGGATTTGAACACGACCATCGAATACAGAAAAAAGTTTCTACTGGAACACAAAATCGCACTCTACGATTCGATTTATCAGTGTGACATCATCGGCTCATCGGATTCCAGCATCAAAAATGTCGTGGCATCTAATTTGTCAAAAATCGTTCAAAATTCTAACATCGAGCAGGTTTTCTGCAATGGGAAAGCTTCATTCAAATGCTACGAGAAATATCAACAACAAAATTTGAAAATAAAGGCGACAAAACTTCCGTCGACAAGCCCAGCCAACGCAAGGTATAGCTTAGACGATTTGTTTGAACAGTGGAAAGTTATCGCAAAATACTTGTAGCTTTATCGCCAAATAGATTAAAATTGAGTTTGAGTTGAAAAAACAAATTACATCAAAAATTTTTTGCAATAAAAAATGTACAATTGTTACCTCAAAGGTATAGATTGTACATTTTATTTGCTATTTTTCCAAAATTTGTCTTATTGCTTTTTCATCGTAGTCCGTTCCAATGAATACCATTTTAGCACTGGATTTTTCAAGTCCTCCAATGATATAATCATTTTCAACCAATTCATACCTAAAATAATTGTCGTTGTATTTAAACACGCCCTTGCTCCTAAGTATATCCCCGTACTGACCACGAATAATTCTCTCTAAAAGAACTATCATTTGTGTAGGGTTGATGTCCTTTAGGTTAGTTAGAGATATTGATTTTAATTCTTTTGTTCTCGTCTTTGTGTTCTCAACTTTTATTTCAAGCTTATCTTTGCGATTAGTTGTGACTAATTTATCGTTTAAAATGTGGTCAATTTCATTATCATTAAGATTTGAGTAATGATAATTCAAAAAATTATCATATTTGATATCTAAATTATTTTTTATTCTATCAAAATCTTCTAAGCTAAAATCTTCGGATTTTGACACCAAAATTCTGGATATTTCTAACAGTTCATCTGGGTATAAATCAGCAAATTCCTCAAAGGCTCTTTGATAATTTTTCCCATCAACTATTAGTATAGGAACGAGCAAATTTATCCTATCGTACATAATTTTGGACAAATCATCGATGATTTTCTTCGGTCTAGCCACGCCACTTGGCTCTACTATTAGGTAGTCTGGGTCAAGTGAATTAGCAATTGTCATCACTGAATGGGCAAATGATAAATTCATCGAGCAGCAAATACAACCTTCGGAGATGGATAATATTTCCATCTCCGAATTGTTAGAGTTATCTTGTTTTAATATATTTGAATCTACATCTTCTTCTGCAAATTCATTTTCAATTATTACGAAATTTTTTCCGGTTTTTTTGCTCAAAAACTTTATAAAACTCGTCTTTCCTGCTCCTAAGAATCCACTTACTAGAAGTATTTTCATTATAGAGTTACTACTGGTTTAATTAAATCTTTTGGTTTATCTTTCATTAGATACAAAGCGTCTTCAACTTTTTCAAATCCAGTAAATTTATGAGTTAAAAGAGGATTAACATCTAATTTTCCAACTTCGACTAATTTAGCTAGTTTTTCAAGTCTTAATCTTCCACCAGGCATCAAACCTCCGACGATTTGTTTATGTCCCATACCAACACCCCATTCGATTCTTGGGATTTTGATGTATTCTCCACTTCCTAAGTAATTAACGTTACCGATTTTTCCGCCAGCTTTTAAAGCTTTTACGGCTATTTCGAATGTATCCACATTTCCACCTGCGATGACGACTCTGTCGACACCTTTTCCATTTGTCAATTCAAGTACTTGTTCAACGATATCGCCATCTTTATAAGAAACAATATCTGTTGCACCGTAGAATTTAGCAGCTTCGATACAAGTTGGTCTAGTACCTACGGCTATGATTTGAGATGCGCCTCTTAAATTTGCACCGGCAACTGACATCAATCCAACAGGACCAATTCCTATACACAATACTGTGTCACCGAATTTAACATCGGCTAACTCAACACCATGAAAACCAGTAGGAACCATATCCGATAACATACATGCTTCTGCTGGAGATATTGAATCTGGAAGATGGGCAAGGTTTGCATCGGCATCGTTTACATGGAAATATTCACCGAAAACACCATCTTTTATGTTTGAGAATTTCCAACCTGCAAGCATTCCACCAGAGTGCATTGGAAATCCTGCTTGTGCTTCTAGTGAACTCCAATCTGGAGTTATAGCAGCAACCATAATTCTGTCACCTGGTTTGAAATCCTTTACCAATTCTCCGACTTCATCCACTACACCACAGCCTTCATGACCTAAAATCATATTGTGCTTTTGTCCTAAAGCACCTTCCCATACTGTGTGAACATCTGATGAACAAGGAGAAAGAGCTAACGGTCTAATTATAGCGTCTCTTGGTCCACAAACTGGTCTTTCTTTTTCTATCCAACCAGTTTTTCCTATTTCTAACATTGCAAAGCCTTTCATAATTCTTCTCCTTTCATATTTGAAAATTCTTTACAAGTTTATTATAGAAAAATTTTTAACAAATGTAAATAGTAAAAATGTTTTTTTTAGATATCAAACTACAGATAAATTTTAGCGAGTAAAATCTGAGAAATTAAAAATTTGAAAATAAAGGCGACAAAACTTCCGTCGACAAGCCCTGCCAACGCAAGGTATAGCTTAGACGATTTGTTTGAACAGTGGAAAGTTATCGCAAAATACTTGTAAAGCTCATCAGAAATGGTGGGCTTTTTGTGAAATTGTTTGCAAGATAGATGTTTTCGTGATATAATAGTTAATAAATAAACACATAGCATTAATTTGCAAAAATATTTATCGAGGGGTTAATATGAAAAATTATACTGAGTTATTAAAATCTGAGTTGATTATGGCATTGGGCTGTACTGAACCAATTTCAATCGCTCTGGCGGCTGCTAAGGCGAGGGAGGTTTTGGGGGAAATGCCAAGTAAAGTAGAAGTGTCGTGTTCGGGTAACATCATCAAGAATGTAAAAGGCGTTACGGTTCCGAATACAAATGGAATGAAGGGAGTCGAAGCGGCGGCTGCTATTGGAATTGTAGGAGGAGATTGTTCGTTGGGGTTGGAAGTTTTGTCCAAAATCGACGATGAGGACATAAAAAAGGCGCGAGAGCTTGTCAAAAACGACGTTATAAAAGTAAGCCTGAAAGAAGGCGAAGAAAATCTTGACATTGAAATCACGGCACAGGCAGAAGATGGAAATAATGTCGATGTTGAGATTAAAAACAAGCACACCAATATTGTAAAAGTTATCAAAAATGATGAGGTCATTCACGTTGACAATTGCTACACTCACACGCCGGAATACGACAAATACGATGAGTTGAGTTTGCGAGATATTTACGAGTACGCAAACAATGTCGATTTGAAAGAGGTCGGTGATTTGATTGAAAAACAGATTAATCTGAACTCGAAAATTTCGGATGAGGGTTTGACTGGAAAATGGGGAGTAGCTATGGGCAAAATCCTCTATGACGAGGACGATTCAGTGAGGTCGAGGGCAAAAGCGAGAGCTGCTGCCGGCTCAGATGCGAGAATGAGCGGATGTTCGCTTCCGGTTGTCATCAATGCAGGTAGTGGAAATCAAGGTATAACTTGCACGATGCCATTGGTTGAGTTTGCAAAAGAAAAAAACTACGACCGAGAAACTTTGTGCCGTGGACTTTTGCTCACGAATTTGACGGCACTTCACATCAAGAGATTTATAGGAAGATTGTCAGCGTTTTGCGGAGTAACTTCTGCGGGGGTCGCTGCAGGGGCTGGGATTTGCTATATGGAAACCAACAACTACGATTTGATTGAAAAAACTGTGGGCAACGCTTTGATGATAGCTTCGGGAATGATTTGTGACGGAGCAAAGCCTTCCTGCGCTGCGAAAATCGCAACGGCTGTCGACGCTGGAATTTCTGGATATTATTTGGCAAAAAACAACAGGAATTTCCAACCTGGAGATGGTCTGTTGAAAGATGACATTGAAGAAACGATAAGAAGCATTGGATATGTGGCAAAAGAAGGAATGAAGGAAACAGATATTATAGTATTGAATACGATGATTCAAAAGTAAGGAGAATTTTATGAAAAAACCAATTATTGGAATTTCCGGTTCAATTATAATAGATTCTTCCGGAAATTTTCCTGGATACAGAAGAAGTTATGTGAACGAGGATTACGTCAAATCAGTTATAAAAAACGGAGGGATTCCCTATATTATCCCGATGAATGGTGATGAAGATGTTGTAAGAGAACAAGTCACAAATATCGACGGGCTCATTTTGAGTGGTGGCCACGATGTCACTCCAAAATTCTACAACCAAGAGCCACACAAAAGCTTGGGTGGGATTTTGCCGGAGAGAGATGTGTTCGATTTTAATTTGGTGAAATTCGCTGTCGAAAAGAACATTCCTATTCTAGGGATTTGCAGGGGATTTCAGATTTTGAACGTGTATTTCGGTGGAACGTTGCACCAAGATATCAACTTAAAAGAAAAGACATTCATCAAACACAATCAAGTGAATTTTCCTTCGATGGTGAGTCACAGCGTCGATTTGATGGACAACACAAAATTAAAAGAAATGTTCAACGAGGATTGCATAATGGTAAATTCTTTCCATCATCAAATAATCGACAAAGTTGCTGGGAATTTTGTGGCATCTGCAATCAGCAAAGATGGTGTTGTGGAGGCGATTGAAAATCAAAACTACAAGTATATGTTAGGGGTTCAATGGCATCCTGAAATGCTACACAATTCTTATGAAAAAATGAATTTGCTATTTAGCGAATTGATAAAAAATACAAAGTAAAGGGGTAAAAAATGAATAATGCGACAAAAAAATTGGGATTTTGGTCGATAGTGTTGTTGACAATAAATTCCATAATTGGCTCTGGAATATTTTTGTCTCCAGGTTCAGTTGTAAAAATGTCAGGAAAGTATGCACCGGTAATCTATCTTGCAGCGGCAGTGTTTGCAGCAATACTTGCGATTACATTTGCATCAGCAGCCAAATACGTATCCAAAGGGGGAGCAAGCTACGCCTACACCAAGGCAGCGTTCGGCGATAATTGGGGGCTATATATCGGAATCACGAGATTTTTCTCGGCAGCAATAGCATGGGGAGTAATGGCAACGGGAGTTGTGAAAACCGTCCTAAATATTTTTGGAAAAGACAATACAGACTTTGGTTATATAACAATCGGATTTATTGTATTGATGGTTATTTTATTCATAATAAATGTTTGTGGAACAAAAGTGTTGGAAATGGTGAGCAACATCTCCACAATTGGGAAACTTTTAGCCTTGATTACAGCGATAATCGCGGGATTAATCGTCGTCATAATATCCGGCCAAAACAACTTCTCGCAAGTGGAATCACAAACGGTGGATGTGGCGAGCAATATGGATTTCCAAACAGTTGTAATGGCAGTAATCGCAGCGTTCTACGCGTTCACAGGATTTGAAAGCGTGGCATCTGGTTCTGAAGATATGGAACAACCGGAAAAGAATTTGCCAAAAGCCATTCCTTCGGGAATACTAATCGTAGCAGTGATTTATTTCGGAATCGTGCTAGTATCTATGATGATAGACCCTGTTTCAATGGTTAAAACAAAAGAAGTAGTAGCACTTGTAGCTGTGTTCAAAAACAAAATTGTAAGGTCTGTAATACTTTACGGCTCGTTGATATCGATGTTTGGAATAAATGTTGCAGCGTCATTCCACACGCCGAGAATTATAGAATCAATGGCAAACGAAAACCAAGTTCCGAAAATTTTCGCACACAGAACTGACAAGGGATTTCCATTGTTCTCAATGGTTATAACAGCTATCTTGGCAATAGTGTTGCCGATAGCGTTCAAATACCATATGGGTTCGATTATGATTATAAGCGCAATCGCAAGATTTGCACAATTCATAATGGTGCCACTCGCAATAATAATCTTCTATTACGGAAAAAACAAGCAAGAAATTGTATCAGATGTCAAGAAAAACTTCCTCACAGATGTCATCATCCCGGTTTTAGCGTTGTTGTTGACAATATTATTGTTGGCAAAATTCAGCTGGGTAAAACAATTCACAGTGGACAATAATGGCGTACTAAGCCCAAATTACTTGGCGATAGCTTCGATGTTCATCGGATATATATTAGTTCCATTATTTGTTTACTTCTACAACAAGAAAAACAACTAAAATCAAATAAATATAACTTGCCCTCTATCATTATCCAGGATAGAGGGTATTGTTTTGAGTAAACAAAGATGTTATAAGAGATTAAAATCATTTCTACGGTTGTATTTATGGTTATATATGGCTAGTGTATAAAATAAACGGTCGCAAATTTATTATTATGAAGAGGTATAAAGATAAATATTTTTATGTTAGATAAAAAAAACGATTTGTATTTAATAGTTTAATTACCACAAAAAAAACGATGTAAAGCTAAGAATAACACAAAAAATTTTATAATTAATTTTAAGAAACGCTTGCATAAAATTTTTGTCAGTATTATAATAAAGTCGAATAAAATATTTTTAAGGAGGATTCTTATGGGTTCATTGATTAGTGCCGAAAGTACTTGGATACTTTGGGCTGTGTTAGCATCAAGTGCTGCTCTTGCAATATTCTTGGAGCAAAGGTATTCATGGGCAAGCAAGGTTACAGGATGTATTTTGGCTTTGACTTTTACTTTAATTTTGTCAAATCTTAAAATCATTCCAACAGAAGCACCAGTTTACGATGCTGTGTGGGGTTATGTAGTTCCTTTGGCTGTACCAATGTTATTATTTAATGCTGATATCAAAAAAATTGGTAGAGATTCCGGAAGAGTTTTAATTATTTATTTATTAAGTGGTATTGGAACGATTCTAGGTGGATTTGTAGCTTATTTCGCATTGAAGAATGCGATTCCTGCTTTGAATGATATTGTTCCAATGTTTGTTGGTACTTATACTGGTGGTTCAGTAAACTTCGTTGCAATGAGCCAACAATACAAGGTTCCTGGGGCAACTGTTTCCGCTGCATTAGTTGCAGATAATTTACTGATGGCACTATATTTCTTCTCGTTGATGGCTCTTCCAACAATGGCTATTATCAAGAAGCATTATAAAATGCCGCTTGTTAATGCGTTGGAAGAACAATCTGAATCTGACAAAGAAGCTAATAAAACTATGGCTGCAAAATACTGGGGAGCAAAGGAAATTTCTCTTAAAGATATCGCTTTTACAGTTGCATTGTCATTTGTTATTGTAGCTGTATCAGACAAATTAGCTACAGTTTTCGAAGGCTTATTCAAAGGCGAAGGTGCTGTAAGTGCAATTTTAGGTGGATTATTGGGAAATAAGTACTTGTTAATGACAACAATTACTATGATTATTGCATCAGTTTTCCCTAAACAAATTTCATCAATTAGAGGTAGCCAAGAAATTGGTACTTTCTTGATTTATTTGTTCTTCGCAGTAATCGGAGCACCAGCATCAATAGGATTGATTTTGAGAGAATCTCCATTGTTATTAGTATTTGCATTAATCGTTGTACTAATCAACTTAGTAATTTCATTGATATTTGGAAAACTTTTCAAATTCAACATTGAAGAAATAATTATCGCATCCAATGCGAATGTCGGTGGACCTACTACTGCAGCAGCAATGGCAGTATCAAAAGGTTGGACAGAACTTATAGTTCCTGCACTTCTGGTAGGTACATTAGGTTATGTAATTGGTAACTACTACGGTATTCTTTCAGGAATATTGTTACATTAATTTATAAATCCGGACACATTCTTTGGGTTAATCTCAAAGAATGTGTTTGTTTGAACAGTAATTTGAACATCAAAAGGAGAAAATATGTTAGAAAATTTAAAGCCGGAAAGAGTGTTTTATTATTTTGAAGAATTGACTAAAATTCCTAGAGAATCTGGAAATGAACAAGCAGTTAGTGATTTCTTGTACAAAACTGGAAAAGAATTGGGATTTGAAACAATTCAAGACGAAAGTAATAATATTATAATAAGAAAGCCAGCTCATCCTGATTATGTTGAACATCCTTCAGTTGTAATTCAAGGTCATATGGATATGGTTGCAGAAAAAGCTGACGGTGTTGAACATGACTTTTTGAAAGATGCTATTCCACTCGTTGTTGATGGAGATTGGGTTAAAACAGAAGGCACTACTTTGGGCGCAGATGATGGGATTGCAAGTGCGATTGGTCTTGCAATTATGGAAGACAAAGACGCTAAGCATCCAGCGCTTGAATTGTTGGTTACTACTAACGAAGAAACTACAATGGTAGGTGCGAGAGCTTTAAAGAGAGAAAACATAAAAGGAAGAAAACTTTTGAATATTGACGCTGAAGTTGAAGGAATTTTGTTGTCTGGTTGTTCAGGAGGACACAATATAATTGGTACGAAAAAGTTAAATTACGTGGACAATAAAATGAAAAACACATTTGTGATGAACATTAACAATATGCTCGGTGGCCACTCTGGAATGGAAATTCACCAACAAAGAGGTAACTCCATTAAATTTGCCCTTGAAGCTTTGAAATTAATCGAAGAAAAATCTCCTGTAGCACTTGTTAGTATCGAAGGTGGAACAAAACACAACGCTATTCCAAGAGATGCGAAGGTTGTGTTCAGTTCTAACGCAGACGATTACGATATTGATTTTTCTGATTTGATTGCAAAATATCCTTTGGACAAGGATATGAGAGTTAAAATTGAAAAATGCGAAAATGCTGATAAAGTATTGGATGATAAAGACAAAGACGAAATTTTATCTTTCATCGAAGAGGTTCCTCACGGAGTTTACAGCATGATGCAAGAATACCCAGATATCGTTGAATGTTCCAACAATTTGGCTATTTTTGAAATAAAAGATGATGTGTTGAAGGTAACTATTTCTCTTAGAAGTTCAAACCCAGAAACTTTCGATGCACACACTGAAGATGTGTCAAAAGTTTACGAAAAATACGGATTCGAAGTGAAGAAGGAAGATTATTACAAACCATGGGCGTTCGCAAACGATTCCGAATTGAGGAACTTGGCGCTTGAAACTTACAAAGATTTGTTTGGTAAAGAAATGAAGGTGGAAGTAGTCCATGCAGCATTGGAACCAGCAGTATTCATCGACACTTTCCCAGATATGGAAATGATATCTATAGGACCTACTATGAAAGATGTTCACAGTCCTAAGGAAAGACTTTCAATTGAATCTACACAGAGAACTTACGAATTTGTAAAATCGCTTCTCGAAAGACTTTAAATTTGATAATATAAATTGTGGTAAAAAGGCCCTTATGTACAAAATTTTAAATATTAGAGCGTAAGGATTTTTCTGCGTTTGAAAATCCAAACAACAAGAAAAACAACTAAAATCACTCTCATAAAAAAGCAGCACTAATCATTGTTTCGATTAGTGCTGCTTTTATTTAGAGGTATGAAATGTATGATTAATCGTCTAGCAATTCGTTGATTTTACGCAGGCGATTAATGGCTTCAATCAATGTGTCGTCGTTTTTTGCAAAGTGAAATCTAACGTAATCGTTGTTGTCGTCTTTGAAAAACGATGAACCCGGCACGGGTGTCACGCCGATTTTTTGTGACAATTCGACGCAGAAATCATAATCTGATTTGCGGTTGAATTTGGATATGTCGACCATCACGAAATAAGTTCCCTGTGGAGAATAGAAGTCCAGTCCTATTTCTTTCAATCCGTTTAGGAAGATATCTCTTTTGTGAGTGTATTTTTCTTGGAGTTGTTCATAATATTTATCTTCAAATTCAAGCCCAACTATCGCTGCTTCTTGCAGTGGGGCGGCGGCTCCGACTGTAAGAAAGTCGTGCACTGATTTGATTGCCTGAGTGATTTCTCTGTTGGCGATGGTGTAGCCAAGTCTCCAACCTGTAATCGAGTATGTCTTCGAAAGAGATGTCGTGGTGATTGTTCTGTCTTTCATTTTCGGCAATGATTGAAAATACGTGTGCTTGTAAGGTTTGTAGACTATGTGTTCGTAAACTTCATCTGTTATGACGTAGGTGTCGTATTTTTCTGCAAAATCTGCGATGATTTTCAGTTCATCTTCCGTGAAGACTTTCCCAGATGGATTAGAAGGGTTGCAGAGGATGATTGCTTTTGGGTTTTGTTTGAAGGCATTTTCCAATTCGTCAATGTCAAAATCAAAATTTGGAGGGTTTAATTTTACAAAAATTGGGTGTGCTCCCGACAAAATCGCGTCGGCTTTGTAGTTTTCGTAGAATGGAGAGAATATGATGACTTTGTCTTGGGGGTTGGTTATTGCCATCATTGTTGCCATCATCGCCTCTGTGCCGCCGCAAGTTACGACGACATTTTCATCAGGGTTTGTTTTTATTCCGGTGAATTTTTCGTGTTTTTGTGCAATGGCTTCTCGCAAGTTTTTTGCACCACAAGTTATGGCGTATTGGTGTGGGCCTTTTACAGAAACATCTCGAAGTCTGTTGAGTATTTCAATTGGCGGCTCAAATTCGGGGAATCCTTGTGCCAAGTTTATGGAGTTGTATTTGTTGGCTACCAGTGTCATTTTTCTGATGACAGATTCGGTGAAGCTGGTAGCATTTTTGGATAATTCTTTCATTTTATTTTCTCTCGTCGATTATTCTGTTCGCTTTGTGAGTTTGTCGTGGGAGATATCCGTCTTCGTGGATTAAGATATCTGCAGGTTTTACGCCGAGATTTACTTTCAATATTTTCCAGATGTTTTCTTTTAACTTTTCTTCGTCAGTGACATCGTCCGTCTTTTCCACTTCAACTGAGTAGGCTGTGCTGAGGTTTTTGTTGAAAATTCTGATTCTGTATTCTCCGGTGATTCCTTCTACTTGTCTTATTGCGTGTTCCACATCTGATGGAAATACGTTCACGCCAGAGACTATGAACATATCGTCTAATCTGCCGACGATGTAGATTCTCGTTGATGTTCTTCCACATTTGCATTTGTTTTTGTTGATGTAGCCGATATCTCCTGTTCTGAATCTTATCATTGGTCTAGCTTGTTTTCTCAATGATGTAAACACGAGTTCTCCAATTTCTCCTTCTGGAAGGACTTCTCCTGTTTCAGGATTAATCACTTCGACTAAAATCTGGTCTTCTGCTATGTGAAGGCCGTCTTTTTCTTCGCACATTCCAGCGCACGCTCCGAAGATGTCGCTCAATCCGTAGAAATCATACAAGTCGGCATCCCACAATTCCTCGATTTTTTCTCTGGTAGCTTCGATTGAACCGCCCGGCTCTCCTGCGACGATGATTTTCTTCAAGGATAATTCTTTTGGATTATATCCGAGCTTTTTTGCACTTTCTCCTAAGTACCAAGCGTAAGATGGAGTCGTCCAGATTATTGTTGGCTTGTAGTTGACAATTATATTTATCAATTTTTCAGATGGAATCGTGCCTGCCCATACACAAAGTGCTCCTACATTTTGGGCGCCGATTACATCAGGGCCACCTACGAAAAGCGAGAAATTAAGCGCATGAACATATCTGTCATTTTTTCTCATACCTATTTGATAAAACAATCTTGATTGTATGTTTTGAAATTCGTCGAAATCTCTTTGTGTGAATGGGGAAATAGTTGGTATTCCAGTTGAGCCAGAAGATGCAGATATAAACACAACGTCGTCTTCACTTGTACATGCCATCTGTCCGAGGAAACTTCCTTTGTGTTGAGTGTCCCGTTCGGTTTTCTTGTTGACAAATGGATATTTTGACAATTCTTCGAGAGATGAAAATTCATACGGATTGAGGAATTTTTCGTCGAATTTTTTTCTGTAGTATTCGGAATTTTCGTATGCGTGTATTAGGGTAGTTTTCAACTCTTGTAGTTGCAATTTTTCGATTTCTTCACGGCTTAGAGTTTCAAATTCTTCCTCCCAGTATTTTGACGTTCTTAAACTTTCTAATTTTTCAATTGATACTTCTTTTATGTTGTTTCTAATCATTATTTGCTCTCCTTAATTTGTTTTCATAATTTTTGATTGTGTTTGCTTCTATTATTTCTATTTCTGTGTCTGTTAAATGCTTGTATCTTCGTTGACTTCTGATGTAATCGTGGACTGTTTTTCTGTTTTTGATTTCTTTGATGTGAAATTTTCCGTTCTCGTATTCTTCCAACGGAAACAGACAATTGTCGACGATTTCTTTTGCCAAATCAATGGTGTTTTCGGTTTCATAGCCCCAACCGACAGGACAAGGGGACAAAACGTGAATGAATTTTGTTCCTTTAATTTTGGATGCCTTGTCAACTTTGTCGATATAATCTTGAATGTATCCGACAGAGGCTGTTGCAGCATAGGGAATGTCGTGAGCTGCGATTATATCGAAAATATTTTTCTTATTTCTTGTGTTTCCGTGAATGTTTTTGCCGGCAGGAGTTGTAGTTGTCGAAGTTCCAAAAGGTGTTAGCGAAGATTTTTGGATTCCGGTGTTCATATACGCTTCGTTATCGTAGCAAATGTATATTACATTATCTCCACGGTCGATGGCTGCGGACAACGTCTGAAATCCAATGTCTGCTGTTGCACCATCTCCTGCAAATCCTACTATTTGCAAATCTTCAATTCCCAAAGCTTTCGCACCTTCGTAGATGCCACTGAGCATAGAACCCGTGCCTGCGAATGTCGAAATAATCGAATTGTTTTTGAATGCGAGTTGTGGAAAATTAAATCCAACAGCGGACATACAACCTGCCGGAAGCACCGATATAACTTTGTCTGCGAGGACTTTCAAAGCGATTCTAACCGCAAGTGCAGCTCCACAGCCAGAGCAGGCTTTGTGCCCGTAAAAGTATTCGTCTTGTGTGATTGTGCGTTTGTTTATATTACTCATTGAACTTTGCTCCTATAAAATTAAGTTCATCTCCATCGCTTTTTATTTTTTCAAAGATTTCAAAAATATTTTGGCGAGTGATGTTGCGCCCACCGAGACCTGCGACGAAGTTTTTCGATTGAGTGTCCACGACAGACTTAATATTTGTGTAGACTGTTCCAAAATGACCGAATGAAATATCTTTTTCCAATACGCCTATTTTCTTGGCGTTTTGCAAAGCTTGTCTTATGTTTTCTGCCGGAAAAGGTCTGATGTATCTTATCTTCAAATAACCGACTTTTTCGCCTCGTGTTCTCAGCTCGTCGACCACGTTTCTCACTAAACCAGAGATAGAGCCTATTGAAATCAAAACATAATCTGCGTCATCTACTTTGTAGCTGTCGATTGCACCGCCGTAATCTCTGTTGAAAATCTGCTTGAATTTGTTGCGAGATTGTTCGATTACTTCGAGGGAATTTACAATTGATTGATGTTCACGGATTTTCCATTCCAAATTATCTGCGGGTCCGACAGAAAATCCTAAGTTTTTTGGATTTTTGAAGTCGAACTTGTTCTGCGTCTGAAACTTAGGCAAAAATTCATCCACATCTTGTTGTTCTGGAATTTCTACAGATTCGTAAGTATGGGTCAATTCGAAACCGTCCAAGTTTATCATCACAGGGCTCGACACTTTCTCGTGTTCTGCTATGAAATACGATTCAATCACAGTGTCGAGGGCTTCTTGTGCATCTTCAACGTAGACTTGAATCCAACCACAATCCAGCTGTGACAGTGAATCTCGTTGGTCTCCGAAAATGTTCCAAGGAAGTGCAGTTGAACGATTAGCGTTCACCATCACGATGGGGAATTTTCCGCCAGCAGCGTATGGGAGACACTCAGCCATATACAACAGTCCCTGAGAACTTGTCGCCGTGAATGTTCTCGCGCCAATAGCACTCGCACCAATAGCACACGAAAGCGCAGAGTGTTCACTTTCAACGTGGACAAATCTCGAATCCAATTTTTTTTGTTCTACTATTTCCGACAATTTTTCCACTATTGTTGTCTGCGGAGTAATCGGATAAGCAGAAATGACATCGGGCTTTGCAAGTCGAACTCCTTCTGCCACAGCTTCGTTTCCTGACAAAAATCTTCTCATCTTATATCCTCTCAATCGCATTAAACGTGCAAATCTTTCGGCAAATGCCACATCCCTTGCAAAAATCTTGGTTGATAATCACATAATTATCACGCTTTTCAATCGTTCCATCTGGACAATACAAGTAGCATTCCAAGCAGTTTTTGCATTTGTCTTTGTCAACGAAGAAATCAAAACTTCGGTATGAATCGTTCGTTGCAGTGAGAAATCCCGCCTCGTAGTAAGTTCCCAACGGAATATCGTCGATTTTTTTAAATCCGTTGAATTGCTTAATTTCTGGTCGGTTCATTTTCTTCAACACTCCTTAAAACTTTTTCGAATAATTCTACATTCTTGTCAACAAATGACGCATTCAAATAATCCTTAAAACTATCCACAATATGACTTTTATCAATCACATCTAATTTGGACAACAACGCTCCAATCATCGCCGTATTTGTAATCGGCTTATGTAAAATTTCCAATGCAAATTTTGTCGCATCGACAGAAATCACATTCGTATTTTCAAAATTTCTCGACGAATTGACAAAAACTGTGCAGTTTGTGAAATTTTTTAATTCATTCACATCGAACAGCGACTCATCGAGTATGACCAAATAATCTGGGTCTTCATTTTGCGTTCTGTCATTTATTTTTTTGTTGTCGATTTTCGTGAAAGCACTCACAGGCGCTCCCCTTCGTTCAGGGCCAAATGTGGGAAAAGCCAACGCATACAATTCTTCGCATTTCACACAGGCATTGCCGATTATTTTCGAAGCAGTGAATGCTCCTTGACCTCCTCTTCCTCTGAAAGTAATGTTAATCATTTCATCCTCCTAAAATTTGTAATAAAAAAAGCCCCTTCTATTATTGCTAATAGAAAGGGCGAAATATCCGCGGTACCACCTTTTTTGTGTATTCAAATACACCACTTCAAGCTCCATCAAGCTCTAACTTATGATAACGGAAGTTGCCGTACAGTCCTAATATCGAACTGTCCCCTCAAAGACCATATTCATCACAACATCAATTTGCTCTTCTCACCAAATAGAGCTTCTCTGTAAAATCTATTTATGACTACTCTTCTTTTCTGAAGGTTTGATTTTTAATCATTATACAATCCGAAAAAAATATTGTCAAGTATTTTTTGAAAAATTTATAAAGCCATAAAACATTACACTTAAATTTAACGAATAGTATTTACTTTTGAATGTCTGTTATTTTCTTGTGTCCAACGTATTCAAAAAGCACGATGGATTTGTTTTCTTTTACAAAATTTTTTCTGAAGATGAAAAAGTGGTCTTGATCGTCTTTTGCATTTTTTGAATTTAATCGAAAGTAATTGTGTCCAGTGGATATCATATTTTCCAAGATGTCATCGGTGAGAAAGCTAAGCGGTATGTTTATTTTGGAATATTCGTAGAAGTCTTTCTCAAAAGCGATGAAATTTTCTGAAAAATAATCAAATTGGTATGTGTTTTTCTGTAATTTGTTCATATTTCTTCTCCGAGGGTGATGTTTACAATGTCATCAAATTGTATTTTTATCATTTCATCATTTGACTCGAAAAACACCGTGTCATTTTTCAATTCATAGATTGTTCCGACTAGTGGCGAGTTTGAGCTTCGGGTGTAGATTTCCACTGTCAAATTGTTAAGATAAGATTGACTTATCAAAACGAGAAGAGAAGAAGCACTCTGTTGTTCTATTTCAAATGTCTCATCGGTTATGCCGTTCAATGCACTTGTGTGTTCTGAAAGGAAAAATCCCATCCACTTTGCCATTTGTCTGTCACAGTATTCCCGTGCTGATTTGTAGGGGAGATAATTTCTAATAATCATAAGTACCATCCATTCCTCCGCAGTGACCTCCGATTAGTTTGCTGCGTTCGATTACACGAGAACCTTCCATCAAAGATGTGGCCTTTTGAATAGAAGTAAACCCGTATTTGTCCCTGATTTCATCAATTGCTTTCTCGAGATTGTTTTGTTTTTCTATCTTGTCAACGTCGTCGAAAATCGAAAACTCGACGCAGGATTCATCGAGCAAATTTTCGTAGCTCACGGCAAGTCTTCTAACACTGCCCCCACTGTACTTTTTGCGAAACAATTCCATAACGTGTTCGGTAAGTTCAGCTGTTGACTGTGTTGGTGAGATTGTTTTTTGAATGTGGATTGACTTTCGCATTTCTCTGTGTGAAAAGCCGACATAAATTGACACGACACTTGCTTTTTTTCTGATTCGCCTTATTCTTATCGCAACTTGCTCGGCTATTTCTCTGAGGACTATTTCGATTTCTGTTTTTTTTGTGTAGTCTCGTGGGAGAACTTGCGAATTTCCGAGGCCTTTTGACTTGGACACATAGGGACGTGTGACTTTTGACTCATCAACTCCATTTGCGTGAAACCACAATTGAACGCCGATTATTCCGAACTCTTTTTTCAAAATATCGGGGTTTGCATTGGCGAGCTCTTTCACAGAAAAAATACACAGCTTGTTCAGTCTTCTTTTTGTTCGTTCCCCGATTCCCCAGAAGTCCGTCAAATTTTCAATCTTCCACACTTTGTCCTCGACATCTTCGTACGACCAATTTGCACGCATATTCACAGTTTTTTTCGCTTCGTTGTCGAGAGCAAGCTTCGCCAATAGAGGGTTAGCATTGCTCATTCCAACCGTTGAATACAATCCGGTTTTGTTTCGAATTTCGTTTTGAATCCTAGACGAAATCAAATCGAGCTTGTCCTTGCGCGAGATTTTCTCGTTTGGGACAAAATAATTGAGGCTCGTCGTCAAATCTATGAAGCCCTCATCAATAGAATAGGGGAGGATTTCGTCAAATGAGGCGTAGTTCATAAAAATCTTCTGGATTTTCAAATTCTCCTGAATGTAGAGTGCCATTCTCGGAGGGACAATCAAAGTGTTTTCAGCCCATTTTTCGACGTATCGGACAATCTTGTCGGTGATTTCGATGTTGTTGTCGAGTGCCCATTGGAAGTTAAACTTCCTATCGTGGACGTGAAAAGGCAAATCGAATGCACGACTGACATTTTTTTTGCCGAAAACTTTTTTGAAAGTTGGCGAACTCGCGAGGATGAGTCCACCTGCATTGTCCGAATTGCTCATCACGCAAAGGGAAGTTGTCAAGGGATTGAGATTTCTCTTGACGCATTCGACGCTCGCATAGAAACTTTTGATGTCGACAAATGCGATATCTGATTTTGGCTCTAGTGAATAATCAATAATTCCCATAATTTCTCCTTTTAATCATCATCTAATGGGCTGTAATCTTGCAAAAAAGTCGATTTGGGGTTTTCGATGTTGTAGAAATCATCTGAAAATTTGTTGAGCTTGACCATTTCTGAAATTTTTAAATTTACCAAATTGATGTCGACGCCCAACTTGTACGCCATATTCTTGTCTTCTGTGTTTTCTCGGATAACTTTAATCAAATCATCGTCGTCAATCAACAAATGAGCCGCAAAAATATTCGCCTGAATTTCAAAAATATCCGTCGGATTGAAAACCTTGTTCTCGTGAAAAGCAGCTCCATCAATGCAGTATTGCCTGTGAAGTTGGTCGTGACCAATTTCGTGAGCGAGGACGATTTTTTTCAGAGAGCCGATATTGTTGGCAATCAAAATAACCCTGTTGCGAAGAATAACTTGGTAGACTCCCAAAAGCTTTGACGGACTATCGATATAATTGAGTTTTATTCCCAACAAATCCACCAATTCTTCGGGATTTCTCGTGTGATATTTCTTCACCAAATCGTTGACTTTATCATAAATCCATCTGTTGTACATAATCTACCTGTCTTTTTTGTTCTTGCGCTTGCCGTATTTTTTGTTCTCCAATTTTGCTTGGTAGTAGCTTTCTGCAATTGCGTTAAAAAGCTTGTCCTTGTCCTCTTCCGGAAGAGAGCCACCTGCAAAAAGCCCCGACAAATTGTCAATCAACTTCTCGGCATCTTTTTTTCCTGAATATCCAAACTTATCTCTGGAATTTAAAACGAAGCTATCTTCCACAGTCAACAAAAAATTGATGTCAACATTGAAAAAATCAGCGATTTTCTTGTACATATCTTGCGTGCGTGGGCGAGTGTTTTTAGTTTCGTAGTTGCTAATAGTCTTCAAAGTCACGCCCAATTTTTCTGCGAGTTCTGTCTGAGTCATTGCCCTGTCTTCTCGCAATTTTTTTATTTTGGAACCGAAGCTCATAATAACCCTCCATATTTTTTAGAAGTTCAAATTCTCATAAAAAAATTAGAACTGTAATTACCAATATTATAAGTTAAAGTTCTAATCAAGTCAAATTTTTTAAAAATAAATTGCAAACAAAAAAATAAAAAAATCGAAAAATAAAAATGGAAAATAAAAAAAGAGAGCTCAAATTTAATTGAGACTCTCTGGCTATAAAATTTACATAAACAACAAATGTGCAATCGGTACGACGATTAAAAGCGAGATTATTGTTCTTTCAATAAAAATCACAAATAATTCGAACAAATTAACTGGGATTGATGATGCGAGTATCAGTCCTCCGACTTCTGACAAGTAGATAAGTTGTGTGACAGAAATTGTCGCCACGATGAATCTTGTCATTTGTGATGAGATTGTCTTCGCTGCGATTATTGAAGGAGTGAACATATCGCTGAATCCTACAATCATAGTCTTGGAGGCTTCGACGCTTTCAGGAACTTTCAGTAAATTCAAAAGTGGCAAAAACGGCTTACCCAAAATTTCAAATATTTGCGTGTTATTTGCAAGCACTAGTGAAATTGTTCCGATTATCATAACAATTGGCATTACCGAAAACCACATTCCAAACGCATTTTCGACTCCGTTTTTCAAAAATGCAACGACGCCTTTGTGCGAATCTGCTCGTTTCATCGCCAAATCCAATCCGTATTTTACAGATGAAGAATAATTTTCTTGTAGATTTCCCGTGTCGACATTTTGTTTTACAACGTAATCATCTTTTTTCAGTGACAAAGGTGGGATTCTAGGAACTATAATCGCACACATAACTCCTACAAAACAAACCAATAGGTAGTACACTCCGAAATAATCCACCAAATCAACTTGCGACAAAACTATTAGGCTGAATGTTATAGAAACTGCGGAGAAATTCGTTGCTATGATGGAAGCTTCTTTTGCAGAATAAAATCCCGACTCGTATTGATTGCAAGTAAGCATTACCCCCAATGTTCCATCTCCAATCCAACTTGTGATGCAATCGACAGCGGCTCTTCCCGGAATCAAAAACACTGGACGCATAATTTTTGTAAAGATTGCCCCGATAAATTCCAACAATCCAAAGTCCAACAAAAGTGGAAGTAGCATACTTGCGATGATGAAAATAATAACAAGAGATGTCAACAAATCATGTAGTATAAAAAATCCCGATGAGTCATCCACAATCATTTTTAAGAACGAATTGTAAGAAAATTTATCTCTTAAAATGACAAGCATTACGCATACAAACCCTAAAATTCTGAGAATCAACCAAGGTAATGTCACAGAAAAAGTTTGGTTCAAAAGTTTGTTGCTCTTGATAAATCCCACGTTCAAACTCGCGAGAATGCTCATCACACACGACACAGAAATTATAATCGTGCACAAAGTAGGCAAAAAGTTGCCTATTAGCTTGGCAATAAAATCTGCCAAGATTTTGACTATTATAGTCCAACTGCCCTCAAATTTTACGGGAATCATAAATATGATAATTCCGACAATCGAGGGTAATAGAAACTTTAATAGAGATTTTTCATTGATTTTCATATTATCTCCTCATTTTTGAATATTTCAAATAGTATAACATTTATAACGGCAAACCGCAAGAAAAAATTAATAAAAATCAAAAAAATTTATGATATAATTAAAAAAATGAAAAGAGGTGTTTTATGTATACGATAAAAAATTTCGAAGACAATGACGATGTCATAATAAAAGAACAAAAAGGGCCATTCAAAGTTGTAGAATACAAGAGAGATTTGTCCGTCGATTACACTCAGGCACAGAGTTCTTATTTCGCATCGGAAATGAATGTCAGAAGAAGACAATTGGTATGCGATGTAAGTCAATCAAACATTACCGTCCAAGCTGGTGCTATGCAGTGGATGATTGGAAATGTAAATTCAACTACTGGAATAAAAGGTGCAGGAGATTTTTTGAAAAAAGCTCTTCGAAGTTCCGTAACAGGGGAAACTACAATTAAACCCGAATACACTGGAAACGGACTTTTGGTTTTGGAGCCAACTTACAAGCATATAATCTTATTGGATGTGGATGAGTGGAACAACGAGATTGTAATCGAAGACGGATTGTTCTTGGCGTGCGATTCAGAATTGGAACACAAAATTATCGTGCGTTCAAATATTTCATCGGCAGTTGCTGGCGGAGAAGGCTTGTTCAATCTCGGATTGTACGGAACGGGCGTTGTGGCGTTAGAATCTTACGTTCCAAGAGAGGAATTAATCGAGATAACATTGGACAATGACGTTTTGAAAATAGATGGCAATATGGCAATTGCTTGGAGTGCTTCGTTAAGCTTCACGGTTGAGCGTGCGGGAAAAACACTCATCGGCTCTGCAACGAGCGGCGAAGGACTTGTGAATGTGTACAGAGGAAGTGGAAAAGTTTTGTTGGCACCAGTTATAAAATAAAATGCTCAAAAATAAATGCGAAAGTTTGCAAAAATTTTCGCATCTTTTTATTGTGAACAACCAGATATGATATAATAAAGAAAAGTATATTCAAAGTAATGTAAAAAACATTATGGAGGCAACTATGAATAAATTGAGAAACAAATTATACAAATACGAATTTATATCGATGATTTTGGGTGTTGTTTTGTTTTTGATTGAGATGAAAATGTACGAGAACTATCCTAGACTTGTGAGCAGTTTGATTTCTCCGTTGTCGAATATTTTCATATATATTTCTATGACGATAGTTCTATTTATTTTTCTAATGGAAACAATCAGCGTGATAAAATCACGAGATTTTGATATTTTGCTTGTCATTTTAATCATAATTGCGATATTTTTCGTGGTGTTTTATTTTATTTAAAATTTGGAGGAAGTTATGGGTATATTTGATAAATTAAAAAATCTTTTCAATTCAGAAGAAAAACAAAACGATAAACCGATTAACAGCAACGACTGGTATGTTTTTGAGTGGATAGTAAAAGAAACAGGAGAAGTCTTCTACATTGGATACGGATACGGCGATGATGATAAATCTTTCGGATTTGAAAGTTATCACGGCGACAGAATCAAAGAAAAGTTGGATGTTGAATCGAAAATAATCAAGGAAAATTTGACAGAAGATGAAGCTCGTGATTTGCAACAAGATGAACTCAAGAGGGTTTTGAAGGAAACAGACAATGTGATTATCAATCGTGTAACTCCGAATATGATTACTAGAAAATCGGGTTTATTGAAATCGGATACAACTCCTAATTACAGATTTGAGCAAGCTCCAGTGTTGTATGTCGCAGAATACGAGCAACACTATTTGAATATGGACTACGATGATTTTGACAAGGTCGATTTGGACAATTTGAAATCTGTGTTTATCGTCGAAAAAGGCGTCGACGATGAAATAGTACAAGACATCTACAAAAATGATTTGGACAAATATGTGAACCAAACAAAATCACTTTTGGAATATGAAAATGCGAAAATAGTCGACGACCAATTTGCAAATGACGTATCGGCTTGGATTTACATTGGCGACGATTCAATCGCAAAACTCAAAGAGTACGAGGACAAGGCACAAGAAAAATTGTCCAAGAAAATTCCAGTATATCATATGATGGATGTCCTAAAAAAATTAAAAGAAAAGAACAAGGATAATTTGGATGAGATTTTCAACAAAATCAAATCCGTAAAAGAGGTTGTAATCCATCCACACAACAACAGAGTGAAAGTTTTTGATATCAAGAATTTGAACGACCCTGCAAAAGGAGCGAAGGAAGGTCTTAGATATTGGAACGAAGGAGAGAAACACAGAAAAGATTCTAATCTTCAATCTGCAATCAAAGCGTACGATGAAGCGAGGGAAAACGGCTTGTGCACTCCTGGCTTGTTCAGCTCATACGCAAGTGTGTACAGAAGTATGAAGGATTACGACAACGAGATTGATATTTTACAAGAAGGAATCGAGAGATTGTCAAAACAAGACAATGTTTCTGAAAGTCACATCAATTCTATGAAAGAAAGATTGGAAAAAGCGAAGGAGCTTTTGTTAAAAGAATAATCAAAAATTTCCCCGATTTAAAATTGGGGATTTTTTGATTTTTTGGCTTTCGCTATATGATATAATATACAAAGGTGATTAAATGAAAGATTCTCTTGGAAGAAAAATAGATTATTTGAGGATTTCTGTGACAGATAAGTGCAATTTGAGATGCAAATACTGTATGCCCGAAGAAGGCGTGAAGCATTTGGCGCACAATGAGTTATTGTCTATCGAAGAAATATTGAAAATAGTCGAGGTTTTCAAGAATTTAGGAATAAAAAAAATAAGACTTACGGGGGGTGAGCCTCTCGTCAGAAAAGGAATAGTACAATTGGTTTCGGGCATCAAAAATCTTGGAATAGATGATATTTGTATGACGACGAATGCTATCAAGCTATACGATATGGCGGATGATTTGGTAAAAAACGGAGTTAACAGATTCAACATTTCACTGGACACGTTGAACAGCGAAAAATTCTACGACATAACTCGTGGTGGTGATTTGAACAAGGTATTAAAGTCCATCGACTTGTTGAAGAAGATGAAAATAACTCCAATAAAAATAAACACAGTCGTGATGAGAAATTTTAATTTTAATGAGCTTGAAGATTTTGTAAAATTCGCAGAAGATGGTGTCGTTGTTAGATTCATAGAGCTTATGCCTATCGGAGAAGCTATTGGCCGTGACGATGATTATGTGTCAAACGAGGAGATAATCAAAAAAATCGGCAATCTCAAAAAAATCGACAATCAAAAAAAATCGACAGTCGCCGAGTACTACGAAAATCCAAACGGAGCTGTCGTTGGATTTATCAATCCGATTTCTCACAAATTCTGTTCGCAGTGTAACAGGGTCAGATTGGATTGCGTGGGAAATTTATTGATGTGTTTGCATTCCAACAAGTCATATAATTTGAAAGATGCTCTTCGAAATGGCGAAGATATAAAGCAAATCATAACACGAGAAATTTTCAACAAACCAGAAATGCACCATCTACAAGAGGGAAAATTCAACAAGAGGGATATGAATACGATAGGAGGATAAAATGAAATTAACTCATTTTAACGAAGACGGGCTTCCAAGAATGGTGGATGTCTCGGACAAGAAAACCACTAAAAGAGTTGCTGTGGCTCACAGCAGAATTTATATGAAAAAAGAAACTATGCAACAAATCACACAAAAATCCATCAAAAAGGGGGATGTTTTGAGCGTTGCACAGACTGCGGCAATTATGGCTGCGAAGAAAACCAGCGATATAATCCCAATGTGCCACAATATTTTCATCACAGCAGTAGATGTGAAGTTTGAATTGGCAGATGATTTCATAGATATTTTCGTTCAATCAAACACAGAATCAAAAACGGGAATCGAAATGGAAAGCTTGACTGCTGCAAGCGTCGCTGCACTTACGATTTACGATATGTGCAAAGCAATCGACAGGTCGATGAGAATTACAAATGTGGAATTGCTTCACAAAGAAGGTGGCAAAAGTGGAATTTACGACAGGTCTGTTGACTGTGACGAGGCTGTTGTAATTGATGTGAATATCAGCGAGAAAAAGGGAACTGTGAAGACGCCGGTAGAATTTGCAGAATTAAAAGTCGACCACGGTTTGGTCGGAGATGCACACGCTGGAAATTGGCACAGACAAGTGTCTCTGTTGGCGGAAGAATCCATCGAGAAAATGCGACAAATGGGACTTGATTTAAAAGACGGAGACTTTGCAGAAAATATTACGACGAGAAACATTGAATTATTTACGCTGCCAGTTGGTCAAGTGTTGACGATTGGAGAATGCGTGTTAGAAGTGACGCAAATCGGAAAAGAATGCCACAAAGGTTGTGCAATCAAACAAAAAGTTGGCAATTGCATTATGCCAACGGAAGGGATTTTCTGCAAGGTTTTGAAGGGCGGAATAATCAAGAAAAACGACAAAATCAAACTCATAGAATTAAATTAGAAATTTGTGCTATAATATACTCGGAGTCTGGGGGTGCTTTACGCTGAGATCTTTTTGAGAAACCCTTAAACCTGCTCATGATAATGCATGCGAAGGGAAGAACTTGGATTTGTTTTTTTGCGGATACATGGATTTTGTGTCCGCTATTTTTATGTTGTCCCATTCTCCAACAAAAAACTAGGAGGAATTTATGGAATATACAACGCAATTGGACGCTGCGAAGAAAAAAATAATCACAAAAGCGATGAAAAGAGTAGCGGAAAAAGAAAACATAGACGTGGAAATTTTGAGAGAAAAAATCGAGAAAGGATACGTAGTAATTCCTGCGAACAAAAATCACAAGTCGCTTGATTTTCACGCAGTGGGAGAAGGATTGAAGACAAAAATCAATGTTAATCTCGGAATTTCAAAAGACTGCAACGACATCGAACAAGAAATGCAAAAAGTTAAAGTTGCAATCGAAATGGACGCAGAGGCGATAATGGACTTGTCGAATTACGGCAAAACCAGAAAATTCAGAGAAAAACTGATAGACTATTCCCCTGCAATGATAGGAAGCGTTCCGATGTATGATTGCGTTGGAATGTTGGACAAAGAATTAAAAGACATCACAGAAGATGAATTTTTGGAAGTTGTAGAACAACACGCAAAAGACGGAGTGGATTTCATCACGATTCACGTTGGACTAACAAAAGACATCGCACAACATTTGATAACAACAGACAGGATTACGAAAATCGTATCTCGTGGAGGCTCGTTGTTGTTTGCATGGATGCTCGCAAATAACAAAGAAAATCCACTCATAACGAGATTCGATGACGTACTTGAAATCTGCGAAAAATACGATGTTACACTCAGCTTGGGAGATGCGCTAAGACCGGGCTGCATAAACGATGCCTCAGACGACTTGCAAATTCAAGAGCTAATCAACTTGTCCAGAATGGCAAAAAGAGCCTACAAGAAAAACGTTCAGGTCATGATTGAAGGACCCGGCCACGTTCCAATCGACCAAATAGAAGCAAATATGAAAATGGAAAAAACAATTTGTAACAACGCACCATTTTATGTGCTAGGACCATTGGTAACAGACATTGCACCGGGATATGACCACATAACGGCGGCAATAGGAGGAGCCATCGCAGCAAGTACGGGAGCAGATTTCTTGTGTTATGTGACACCTGCAGAACATTTGAGACTTCCAAACTTAGAAGATATGAAAGAAGGAATCGTCGCCACGAAAATCGCGGCACACGCAGGAGATATCGCAAAGAAAATTCCAGGAGCAAAAGACAGAGACGATGAAATGAGTAGAGCTCGATTCAACTTGGATTGGAACAAAATGTTCGAACTAGCGATAGACAGCGAAAAGCCAAAAAAATACAGAAAAGAATCGCAACCGATAGAAGAAGATTCCTGCACAATGTGCGGCAAAATGTGTTCGATGAGAACGGTGAAAAAAGTGTTGAACGGAGAAGATGTTAATTTAATATAAAAGCGAATAAGTCACGATTTGCTCGTGGCTTTTCACTAAAAATCTACAAAAATATTGACAGCTTAATGCCGTTGAATTTATACTTCAAATAGTACTACAATAGGAGACAAAACCAATTTTAGATACAAGGAGAATTTTATGGACGGAATACTGGCAAAAAAATTCATAAGACTTTTACACAATATCGGTGTAAAACATTCCCACAAGAAAATCAACGACGCAGTTCGAGGAGAAAAATTGGCACTCAATTTCATAAAATCAGAAGGCGGCTCGACTTATCCGAAAGAAATAGAATATGCAATGGGGATTTCCAGCGCTAGAGTAGCGGCGATAATCAAAAAACTCGAAGAAAGAGGACTAGTCATAAGAGAAGATGACAAACTAGACGGCAGAAAAACATTGGTAAGCTTGACAGAAAAAGGAAAAGAAGAAGCTGCAGAAAGCGAAGAAAGAGTGGTTTGTGTCCTAAACGAAATGTTCGAGATTCTCGGCAAAGAAGATTCTGAAAGTATGGTTAGAATATTGGAAAAAATAGTTAAAAATCTTCCACGAATAAGAAATATCTGCGAAGAAAAATTCAAAGATATGGAAGAAAAAGAGTACAAAGACAGTTAGAAAAGTGAAAAATAATCAAAAACGATAAAAATTTCAAAAATTGCAAACCAATAGCTTGGGCAAAAACAGCCCAGGCATTTTTTATTTGAAAATTTGATATAATAAAAAGATAAAGAGGTGATTAAATGAAAATAGAACTAATAGATATGATAGATGACGGAAGATGTGTCGCAAAATACGAAGGCAAAACAGTGTTCGTAGACGGAGGAAGTGTCGGAGAAATAGTCGAAGCGACGAAAACAAACGAAAAAAAGAATTTGATATTTGCCACAAAAACCAAAACAATACAACAATCACCCTACAAAAACGAGCCACTTTGTCCGCACTTCAACGAATGTGACGGCTGCAATTTGCAAGACATTACATACAAAAAAGAATTGGAAATCAAAAAAAATTCCGTACTAAGTAAATTGCAACGAATCGCAAAATTAGATATAAAAGACACTGACATACTCACAAACTGCGAATATCACTACAGAAACAAAGTCGATTTGAAAGTGGAGAACGGGAAAATCGGATATTACAACAGAAAAACACACAACTTGGTAGAAATATCCACTTGCAAAATAGCCTCAGAATCCATCGACAAAATGATAAAATGGCTCAGCGATAAAAATTTGAACGGAACATCAGAAATCAAAATAAGAGCCAATTACAACGACGAAATCCAAATCTCCATGGATTATATATCGGATGAAATGCTCGAAAATTTAAAATCCATCGACAAAATCGTAGAAATTTATCTGAAAAACAAAAACTATGAACTGGTCTACAGAAAAAAACAATTTGTAGATAAAATCGGAGATTTATCATTCATAATAAGCCCCAAATCATTCTTCCAAGTAAACAAATACAACACTAGCTTACTCTACGACACAGCAAAACAAATGATGAACGCAGATGAATTTGACAGAATATTGGACCTTTACTGCGGCATCGGAACGACAACAATGTACATCGGAAACGGCAACAACACAATCGGAGTCGAAGTCGTAAAAGATGCAGTAAAAGATGCCAACGAAAACAAAAAACTAAACAATTTGCAAAACATAAAATTCATAGAAGAAAAATCAGAAAACGTCGTAGGAAAACTCACAAAAGAACACTTCGATATAATCCTCGTCGACCCACCACGAAAAGGAATGGACGAGAAAGTCGTCGACGCAATAATAAAATCCACCGCAAAAAAACTCGTCTACATCTCATGCGACCCCGCAACACTCGCAAGAGACTTGAAAGCATTAACAGAAAACGGATTTGAGGTTGAGGATGTCAAGTTGGTTGATATGTTCGCCAAGACAATGCACGTGGAAGCTATAGCGTTGATACAAAAGATGTAAATTTAGAAATCCTGCATTTTAAGCAGTTTTATAAGCATTTTGTATTTGAAAAAGATGAAGAAGGATATGTAAAAAAGACTCAAAAAAACTACATGGATGTAAGAGTAGTTT
>NZ_CAMXVC010000023.1 GCF_947252345.1 uncultured Finegoldia sp. | reverse complement strand
CGAATTATTGTTTGGTTTGTACTTTTCTCTCAAAGTATTTACTTATTTTGTTTTTAAGGTTCTTTACTCACGAAATTTAGTGAGTTAACTATTATAGTATACTCGTTTATTTCTTTTTTGTCAAGTTTTTCTTTTATTTAAAATAAAACATTCACTTCACAACTGAGTGCTTATATATAATACCAATTTTACACTTTGTTGTCAAGTGAATTTTCATTTTTTGTTTTAGTAGACTATGACTGCTATGTCGGTTTTTGCGTCGAAGTAGATTGTTTCTAGTAGCGATGGGTTTACTATTATGTCTGAGTGTGTGTCGTCTGAGATTTTGAATCTGTAAAACTCTAGTTCGTAGTTGTTTGGGTGTTGTTTTGTTTTGGTGTCGATTTTGTATATTCCTTTCGGTATGTTGTTGGTTAGTTGTATCGGCACTGATTTTGCCAGTTTGTAGTTGTTGATGTAGTAGAGCATTTTGTTTTGTTTGTCTATTTCGATGTATTCGTCTTGGATGTCGTTTTTGAGTCGGGATTTGGCTGTTTTGGCGTAGATGGGTTCTATTGTTTGGTCTTTTCCTTCTTCCAGCGTTTCTTCGATGAGTTTGACTGTTTTGTCTTTGTCTATTTGCCATCCGTAGTCTATGGATGGTAGTGTTATTTTTTTGTTTTCGATGGTTGTTATTATGTGGTCTTTGTTGTAGGTGTCGGTCATTTTTTTGAGTTCGTCGACGTAGTTTTCTATTTCTTTTGTGTTGTATTTGAAGCCTTTTTTTTCATCGTAGTCTATCATATTTCTTACTTGTCTGTCTTTTAGTTTGTAGATTGTGTCGTTGAAGTCGAAGCTTATTTCGATGTCTTTTAGTTGGTTGAGTTTGTTTTTGGCTCTTATGAGTTCGACTGTGTTGGAGTAGATTTCGGGTTTTTTGTATTCTTCTTTGATTGTGATTTCTTTTTTCTGTTGTAGTAGTGCTTTTTTGATTGTTTGTTTTAGTTTGTCGATGTCTATTTCGTTTCCCTCTTCTTCGGGTATTATTGTGTAGTTGTCGTCGAGGTAGGCGATGTATGCATTGTACGATTTTTTGGCGTTTTTGTTCAAATTTGCTCTGTTGAGTAGTTGGTCGAGTTTGGCTTCGTCTATGGAGTAGTCGAAGTGTATGGTGTATTTTTTCGAGTCAAAAAACGACAGTGGCCATGATAGTGGGTTTTGTTCAAATTTGAAGTCTTCGGGGATTTTTAGGTTGAAATCGACTTGTTTTGTGTTTATTTTTAATATTGGGTCGTCTTTTTTATAAATTGTCAGTGTGTTGTCGGATGCGTTTCTGTCTACTATTTTTGATTTTTCAACGTAGCTCATATTGTAGCCGTTTACGTAGGTGTTTGGCAGTGCGTAAAACGTGAAAAACGCTGTTTGACTGAAGTATACCAGAAACAAAATCAGAACAATAAGTAGTGTGAGTCTTTTTTTCATATTATTTCCTTAGGTTTATTTTTATTTTATTGTACTTTTTAATTTGTTTTTTCGCAAGTTAAAGGTTCGTGTGTTTTCGATGAAAATTTGCAAATAAAAAAAGCAAGTATTTCTACTTGCCTTTTTATTATCTTGAGTACAACTCAACTATTAGTGAGTCTGTAATTTCTATTGGAATTTCTTGTCTTTCTGGAAGTCTTGTCAAAGTTACTTTGAAGTTTTCTTCCTTGTCAATGTAAGGTAATGATTGTGCAAAGTTTGTTTCGTAGTTTTCTTTGAACAATTCATTAGATCTTGATTTTTCTTTCAATTCGATTACAGAGCCTTCTTTTACTTGGAAAGATGGAATATCTACTTTTTTACCGTTAACTCTGATAAGTCCGTGAGATACCATTTGTCTTGCTTGTCTGATTGATGATGCAAATGAAGCTCTTAGCACTAGGTTGTCTAATCTAGTTTCCAATTGTCTTACCATTACATCCCCTGTAGTAAGTCCTTCTCTGTTGTTGAGGGCTTTTTCGAAGTATTTGTGCATTTGTTTTTCATTTACTCCGTAATATGCTCTCAATCTTTGTTTTTCAAGAAGTTGCATACCATATTCAGTTAATTTCTTGTCGTTTCTTCCAAGTCCTTTACCCATTCTTTTGTTAGCTTTTGGGTGACCGCATACGTTAAGACCTAATCTTCTAGATTGTTTAAATCTAGGTCCCATCATTCTTGCCATTAATATTCATCTCCATTAAAAAATTATTTGCCGCGATAATTTTTTAAGCCAACGATATTATATCATCAAGTTCGTCGTTTTTCAAGATTTTCGCACTATTTTTGTTGTAATTTTTCGATAAATTCGATGTATTGTTTGGCAAGCGTGTTGTCTTTATTGAGAACGGCACCTTTTTCTAGTACAGAATCGTCAATGACTACTTGGTTTTTTTCGTTATTTACAGATACTAATGTGGTTTCCTTGCCGTTTTTGTCGAGTTTTTTAAAGTAGTTGTCAAATATGCTTTTTAGTCTTGATTTTTTGACGATATCTTTGTTTTTCTTCATCAATTCATCTAGTTGTTCTTTTTCTTTTTTTGACAATTCTATCGTGATTTTCTTTCCGTCTTTTGTGTATGTGAATGTAGTGTTTGTTTTTTCGGATTCAACTTTCTTGGATAGTTGTTGTTGAATTTTCTTCGACACTGTATTTTGTCCACCTACTATAGTTAGTTCTGTTATTTTCGAGTTTTGTAGGTAGTCTTGTGCTTTTTGTGGCAATTTGTCTTTTTCAGTTAGGATTAGAGGTGTGTCGTTGAGTGCAGCTATTGGGTTGATCGCCAAGCTATCTGCAAACACTTCCCCACTTGCAAGATATACTTCGGTGCTGTCTTTGTAGAATTTTTCTGCTATTTTGAGAGATGTTTCGTATCTGTCTTTTCCAGAAATTCTGTCGATTACTTTCGGTAACTCTTTTTCTAATGCTCTCGATACGGAGTTTTCACCACCGACAATGTAGCATTTCTTGAAGTTCATCTTCTTCAATGCCTTCTTAGTGACTTCGTTGATTTTATTTTTTTGTACCAACACGATAGGGTATTGGTGTTTTGTAGCAAATGCACCTATTGCCAAGCTGTCTGCAAAATTGTCTCCGTTAGCTATTATGCAAGTGTCGGCGTCTTTGTATTCTCTGATGATTTCGGCGTTTGTTGCGTATCTATCAGAGCCTTTGAATGATTTTACTTTGCTTTTTTCAGGAATAAGTTTGTAGAACACATCGTCACTTATTGAATTTTTGCCACCAATTTTTATGAAGTGAGTAGCCTTCAATCTCTTTATCTCTGATTTTAGATTTTTGTCTGTTTTGTTCGAGTCAGTCAACAAAATCGGTGCTTTGTATGTGTTCGAAAGAATCGATGCACTTAGTGAATCTGGGAAGTTGTTTTGGTTAGCAAGTATCACATACTCCGACGATTTGAAGTAGTTTTCGGAGATTTGTATCGCTGTATCAACTCTGTTTTTGCCGCTTATTCTCGAAACGTCGAACAATTTTGATTGTGCTAATTTAAGCTTGTCAGCACCGAGTAGTTTGTTCGTGTTCGCATCTACATATACTTTTGTGTCGTTGTATTCAAATACGTGGCATACAACCAAGCCCTTCGTGTCAGTGAATTTGGTTGGCAATTTGTCGATATCAGTCACAGCAGTCTGTGATTTTAGCTTTGATTCGTCAAAATCCTTGATGCTTTTTAGCTTTTCGAGTGCAACTTTCTTAGCATCTTCAAGCTTTATTGCAGGTGCTTTTGTGACTTCAAAGTCTTCTATTTTGTTGAATGTTTTCAATTCGTTTGTTTTCTTGTCAAATGAGAGTGTTATTATGTTGTGCGGATTTTTCACGTTAAAAGAATTTTCCTTTTCAAAAACAATTTTAACTCCATTTTCGAGGATGTCTTGTCTGTCTACTTGTTTGTAGGCATCTGGTATGTGTCCTTCTTTTTTGAGGTGTTCGATGGTTTCTTTCAAATAGTCCTCGAATTTTTCGTCTGTTTTTCCTTTTAGAACTCCGCCTTTGGCATTCAATCCGTCTAGTGACAAAAGATTTCCGTCTTTGTCAAATGTAATCGTGACATTGTCTTGCAATTTGATTTCATCTTCCAAATTGTTCTTGTCCAATTTGGAGTCGATTTTGAGTCCAAAATCCGAAATCGTGTCGAGCTTCTTGGCTTCATTAGCGGCGAATGAATTTGTGCCGATTAGTAGGGAAGTAATTAATACTCCTGCCAAAATTTTTTTGTTCATAAATTCCTCCTAATTTTGTTATTTATGATAAATTAAAATTATCTTATATCTACAGAACATTTCAGAAACAACTGATTCACAACATTTTTTTATCTTATGTTTATTATATATTTTTTGTTTTTCTATTACAATGTTTTTGAACACAAAAAAATAACTAAGCAAATGCTTAGTTATTTGTTGTTTTATTTGTCAGCTTTAACTGTTTCTTTTTCTTCTGAGGATTCTTTCTTTGTGTAATCTACTAATTCAAGTATGCACATTTCAGATCCGTCACCTCTACGAGGTCCTAATTTTAATATTCTAGTGTATCCACCTTGTCTGTCAGCATAAACTGGTGCGATTTCTTCAAACAAAGTAAACACAACGTCTTTTTTGTAGATATATTTAAGAGCTTCTCTCTTAGCACTTAAATCACCTTTTTTACCAAGTGTAATCATCTTTTCAGCTTCTCTTCTAACTTCTTTAGCACGAGTAACTGTTGTTTGGATTTTACCATTTTCAAACAATGATTGAACTAGGTTTCTTAACATTGCTGTTCTATGATCGGTTCTTCTACCTAATTTTCTTAAGTTAGCCAATGTTTATCCTCCTTTATTCGTCTTTTATTTCTTCTTTAAATGCAAGGCCCATTTGTTGAAGTTTTTCTTCAACTTCGTCTAAGGATTTTTTACCAAAGTTCTTAATCTTCATCATATCTGCTTTTGAATGAGCGATTATGTCACCAACAGTATTGATGCTCGCTCTCTTCAAACAATTGAATGACCTCAATGAGAAGTCCAATTCTTCGATGTTAATGCCTTTTTGTGATTCTTTATCTTTCACATTTTCTTCGTCGTCACTGCTAGTATTACACTCGTAGTTAGGTAATTCACTGAATAATTCCAGGCAATTGATTAAGATATTGCTACCTTCACTTACGGCATCTTGTGGTCTAATAGTGCCATTAGTCCACACTTCTAATGTAAGCTTATCGTAATCAATTACTTGGCCAACTCTGGCATTATCCACTGTGAAATTAACCTTTTTCACAGGGCTAAACAGTGAGTCAACGGCGATATCTCCAATAATATCATCGTCAGATTTGTTGAAGTCAGATATTTTGTAGCCTTTTCCGTTAATGACTGTGATTTGCATTTCTAATGAAGCGTCTTCGTTAAGTGTTGCAATATAGTGATCAGGATTTTTAACTTCCAAATCAGTATCAACTAATATATCCTTAGCTGTTAGAACACATGGACCTTTAACGTCTACATTAAGAGATATTGGTTCTTCATTGTATTTTTTTACAGCGATGCCTTTTAAATTTAAAATTATTTCAGGTACGTCTTCTTTGACCCCTTTAATCGTAGACATTTCATGAGCTACACCTTGGATATTTATCTTTGATATAGCAGCGCCTGGTAATGATGATAATAAAACTCTTCTTAGAGAGTTTCCTAGAGTAGTTCCATATCCCCTTTCCAGTGGCATTATGACAAATTTAGCGTAATTATTTTGTTCATCTAATTCAACGATTTTTATTTTTGTATCTAATTGTTCAGTCATAAATACACTCCTTCGACAAGTTCCATCAGGAAATCCTGAATTAATCCTATATGTTATACTCTTCTCTTCTTTGGTGGTCTACAACCATTGTGAGGGATTGGAGTTACATCTTTTATCGAACTAACTTCAAGTCCAGAAGCTTGTAAACTTCTAATTGCTGATTCTCTTCCTGAACCTGGTCCTTTTACATATACTTCAACTGATTTTAAACCGTGTTCCATAGCTTTTTTTGCAGCTTCTTCTGCAGCTTGTTGTGCAGCGTATGGAGTTGATTTTCTTGAGCCTCTGAAACCTAATTGTCCAGCTGAAGCCCAGCTTAATACATTACCGTTAAGGTCAGTTAAACATACCATAGTGTTGTTAAATGTAGAAGAAATATGTGCTTGACCTTTTTCAACATTCTTTTTTACTCTTTTTTTACCACGAACGCTACGTTTCGTGCTTTTAGTTTTTAGTGCCAATTAATTTCCCCCTCTCTATGCTTGTTTTCTAGGACCCTTACGAGTTCTTGCGTTGTTCTTAGTATTTTGTCCTCTTACTGGAAGACCTTTTTTGTGTCTTGTTCCTCTGTAGCAGTTGATTTCTTTCAATCTTTTGATATTCATCGCTACATCACGACGCAAATCCCCTTCAGTAAGATAGTTGTCTAATTCATTTCTGATGTCAGTGATTTCTGATTCTGTCAAATCTTTTACTCTAGTGTCTGGGTTGATGCCCAATTTAGATAAGATTTTGTTTGATGATTGTCTACCTATTCCATAAATTGCAGTTAGTCCAATTTCTACACGTTTGTCATTTGGTAAGTCGACACCTTGAATTCTTGCCATTTATACCTCCTACTAACCTTGTCTTTGTTTGTGTTTAGGGTTATCGCAAATAACCATAACACGACCTTTTCTTTTTATAATCTTGCACTTTTCGCACATTTTTTTAACTGATGGTCTTACTTTCATTGCTTAACCTCCGTCTATTTCTTTCTCCATGTTATTCTTCCACGTTCCAAATCATAAGGCGATAGTTCAACTGTCACCTTATCTCCAGGAAGAATTCTTATATAATTCATTCTTAATTTGCCTGAAATATGAGCTGTGATTACATGGCCATTTTGAAGTTCTACCTTAAAAACCGTATTAGGAAGAGCATCAACTACTGTTCCCTCTAATTCAATAACTTCTTTATTGGACATTCTTTTCTCGATCCTCCTTTTTTAAATTGTTTAACATCATTCTAAGCTTTTTGTCTGTGAGATTTTCCAAGCTTAACTTTTTGTTTAACTTTTGAAGATGTTTAGTCTTCTTTTTCTTTGGCTTTTCGATTTTACGTTGTTTTCCATCTACTACCAATACATAAGAATCGTCAAGAATTTCCAAAACCATTTGTAGTTTGCCCATATCACGACCACAAGTACTCAAAACAACCTGTCCTGCTTCAAGTTTGTTGTATTGGCTCATTAATTCTAACCTTTTTTCAATTCTGTTACTAACTTGTCAGTGATTTCATCAATTGGAAGAGTACCATCAACTGTAAACACTAGATTTCTTTGTGTGTAGAAATCTACCAAAGGTTTTGTTTGTGAATCGTATACTCTGATTCTGTCGAGTACTGTCTCTTCCTTGTCATCTTCTCTTTGAATGACTGGAGTATGACAAGAATCACAGATTCCCTCTACCTTTGAAGGGTTGTTGTCGATGTGGTAACTTGCACCGCAGTTAGGACATACACGTCTTCCAGATAATCTTTTTACAAGAGAATCTTTGTCAACATCGATGTTCAATACACGATCAAGCTTCAATCCTCTATCGTTAAGCCCTTGTTCAAGTGCTTGTGCTTGAGGAATTGTTCTTGGGAAACCGTCAAGTAAGAATCCATTTTTGCAATCTTCTTTGTCGAGTCTGTCCCACACTATTTCTATCGTCAATTCGTCTGGTACAAGTTTGCCTTCTGCAAGTAAGCCTTCAACTTTTTGACCTAATTCTGTCTTTTCTTTGATATTTTTTCTGAAAATATCGCCAGTTGAAATGTGAGGAATGTTAAGTTCTTCGATGATACGCTTTGCTTGAGTTCCTTTACCTGCTCCCGGAGGTCCTAATAATATTAATCTCATTATAAACTCCTTATTTCAAAAATCCTTTATAGTGTTTCATAGTTAGCATACTTTCCATTTGTTTTACAGTATCTAATACTACACCTACTACGATGATGATTGAAGTACCACCGAATAGGATTTGTATTCCTATAGCTTTTGTGATTAGCATTGGAGCTGAAGCAACGAATGCCAATATAATTGCTCCTATAAATGTTACTCTGTCAGAAATTTTCTTTAGATACATACCTGTTGGTTTTCCAGGTCTAATACCCATAATAAATCCACCGTATTGTTGCAAGTTTTTAGCGTATTCTACAGTGTTAAACTGAATTGCTGAGTAGAAGAATGCGAATATTATAATCAATAACATATTTACTACTGAGAAGATTACTAGACCCGATGTTGTTTGTACTGTGAAAATGTGGGCTAGCCATCCCGGCATATCTTTGCCGAATAATAATGCTATTGTCTGTGGCAATTGTAATATTGCTGATGCAAAGATTACAGGCATTACACCTCCCATATTGACCTTGATTGGAATATGAGTTGATTGTCCACCATACATTTTTCTTCCTACTACTCTCTTAGCGTATTGTACAGGGATTCTTCTTTCACCTTGGTTTATCAAAACTACTACTATCAATATTATAATTGCTATTACAACAAATAATAATACTTTCCACCAAGAAATCGCACCTTGTCTGGATTGGAATATCATCGAGCCAATTTGTCTTGGCATATTCGATATGATTCCCAAGAAAATCAAGATTGAAATACCATTTCCGATACCTCTTTCTGTAATCATCTCACCTAACCATACAAGAAACATCGATCCTGCTACTAAACTTATTAGTATAACAAAACCTGTTAGAAAACTTCTGTCTACGATTGCTTTGTTAAATAAACCATTAACCGTAGCGTATCCTTGTATGAATGCTAAAAATATACTACAGATTTTAGTGTATTTTCCCATTCTCTTCTTGCCTTCTTCTCCTTCACGAGTTAGTTCTCCCAATCTAGGAAAAGCTACTGTTAAAAGTTGAAGAATGATTGAGGCGGTAATGTAAGGGTAAATCGACAAAGCGAATACGCTCATTTGTCTCAATGACCCACCACTTAGTAGATTCAATAAAGAAACTATACCGCCGTTTTGACCGTTCATTATTTGTTTAATGATGGCCTTATCCATAAAAGGAACCGGAATTGAATTACCTAATCTAAAAACTACAAGCATTAGTAGAGTAAAGCCGATTCTTTTACGAATGTCTAAAACCTTCCAAGAGTCTCTTAAGGTTTTAAGCATCTTAAATCACCTCTACCTTTCCTCCGGCTTTTGTAATTTTTTCTTCAGCTGATTTTGTAAATTTGTTAGCTTTAATAGTTAATTTCTTTGTCAATTCTCCATCGCCAAGAATCTTAACGCCGTCTTTTGCTTTAGATGGTTTGAAGAATCCACAGTCAGCTAGGATTTCTGGTGTTATTTCTACTCCATCTTCGAAGCAATTCAAATCTCTTACGTTGATTTCAGCGTATTGCTTAGCGAAGTGGTTTTTGAAGCCTCTCTTAGGAAGTCTTCTGAATAAAGGCATTTGACCCCCTTCAAATCCTGGTCTTACGCCTCCGCCTGATCTTGAGTTTTGTCCGTCTCTACCACGTCCAGCATTGTGTCCTAATCCTGAACCGTAACCTCTACCAACTCTTTTTCTCGCTTTAACTTCTCCACCTTTAGCAGGTCTTAAATTGTGTAGTTTCACTTATAACACCTCCTATTTAACTTCTTCTACGTTAACCATGAATGCAATGTGTCTAATCATTCCACGAATTGCATCATTGTCTTCTTTTTCTACTGTTTGTCCTATTTTATGAAGTCCAAGGGCTTCACAAGTTCTAATGTGTTTTTCAATTCTGCCGATTTTGCTCTTTTTAAGAGTTATCTTTAATTTACTCATACTTAAAAGCCCTCCTTATCTTAAAATTTCTTCTACGGACTTTCCTCTTAATTTAGCTACGCTTTCAGCTGTCTTAAGTGATTTAAGTCCTTCTACTGTTGCATTAACAATGTTTTGAGGGTTTGATGTTCCCAATGATTTAGAACGTACGTCTTTGATTCCAGCTAATTCACATACCGCACGAACAGGACCACCGGCGATAACTCCAGTACCTTCTCCAGCTGGTTTTAACAATACTCTACCAGCTCCGAAAATTCCTGTCACTTGGTGAGGAATAGTTGTGTTTACGATAGGAACACAGAAGACGTGTTTTTTGGCATCTTGGCTAGCCTTTCTGATAGCTTCTGGTACTTCTTGTGCTTTACCAATACCAACGCCAACGTGTCCGTTTTTGTCTCCAACAACTACAAGGGCTGCGAATCTAAAGTTTCTACCACCCTTAACAACCTTAGCTACACGGTTAATATTTACAACTCTTTCTTCTAATTCTAAACCTTCTACTTCTTTATTTAAAAGTTCCAATACTAAATACCTCCCTTGCACTAAAATTTAAGTCCGGCGCTTCTAGCACCTTCAGCTAATTCTTTGACTTTTCCGTGATATAAATATCCTGATCTGTCAAATACGCATTGTTCGATGCCTTTATCGATAGCTTTCTTACCGATTAATTCACCAACAAGTTTAGCAGCTTCTTTGTTAGATTTTGATTCACCGTTGAAATCTTTGTCTAATGTTGAAGCAGATACCAATGTGTTGTGGTTAACATCGTCAATTAATTGTGCATAGATGTTAGTATTAGACTTGAATACGCATAGTCTTGGTTTTTCAGAAGTACCAGCAAGGTTTTTACGAATACGTAAATGTCTTTTAACTCTATTTGCATTTTTATCAATTTTCTTAAACATACCTTACTCCTTTCCTACTTACCTGTTTTACCGACTTTACGTCTAATATGTTCATCTTCATATCTGATACCTTTACCTTTGTATGGTTCAGGTCCTCTTAGGTCTCTGATTTTTGCTGCGTAGTTACCAACTAATTGTTTGTCGATTCCACTGATAACAAGTGTGTGTTGTTCAGGAACTTCAACAGAGATTCCTTGTGGGTCTTCTTTTTCAATTGTGTGAGAATATCCCAAGTTCAACACCAATTTTTTGCCTTGTTTAGCTGCTCTGTAACCAGTACCTTCTATAATTAAAGTTTTCTTGTATCCTTCAGTAACACCAACAATCATGTTGTAAACAAGTGTTCTTGTCAAACCATGAAGTGCTTTGTGTCTTTTGATTTCTGAAGGTCTTGAAACTGTGATTGTATTATCTTCTATTTTGATAATCATTTCCTTAGGCATTTGTTCAACTAATTCACCTTTTGGTCCTTTTACAGTACACAAATTGTCTTCAGTTATTTTTACATCAACGCCATTAGGAATTTCAATTGGTTTTAATCCAATTCTTGACATGGTCAAACCTCCTTATAATGTTTGTGTTACCATACGTAACAAATTACCTCTCCACCAATACCTTCTTTTCTAGCAACTTTGTCAGTTACAAGGCCTTTTGATGTAGAGACAATAGCAATACCAAGTCCGCCTAAAACCTTAGGAACTTCATTTGCTCTGGCATAGACACGAAGTCCAGGTTTAGATATTCTCTTGATACCTGAAATTACTTTTTCTTCGTTAGGACCATATTTTAAATCTATTGTAATGATTCCTTGTTTACCATCATCAGTAACATTGAAACCATCGATAAATCCTTCATCTAACAAAATTTGTGCGATTGATTTTTTGATATTAGATGCAGGAACTTCAACAACTTTATGTTTAGCATTAACTGCGTTTCTTATTCTTGTAAGCATATCTGCTATAGGGTCAGTTATCATAAAAGCTTCCTCCTTCCTTTCTTACCAGCTTGCTTTTCTTACGCCAGGGATTTCGCCTTTATAAGCCAATTCTCTAAAGCATATACGGCAGATGCCATATTTCTTTAAATATCCGTGAGGTCTACCACAAATTTTGCATCTATTGTATTCTCTTGTGCTAAACTTTGCAGGTCTTTTTTGTTTTGCTATCATTGATTTTTTAGCCACTAAAACTCCTCCTTATTTCTTAAATGGCATTCCCATTTTGTCTAATAATTCCTTAGCTTCTTCGTCAGTGTTTGCAGTAGTAACGACAACAATGTCCATACCTCTGATTTGATCTACCATATCGTATTCGATTTCAGGGAATATCAATTGTTCTTTGATACCTACAGCATAGTTTCCTCTACCATCAAATGATTTAGAAGAAATACCTCTAAAGTCTCTTACACGAGGAAGAGAAATGTTCATAAATTTATCTAAGAAATCATACATTTTGTCACCACGCAATGTAACTTTAACACCTACATTCATACCTTCTCTCAATTTGAAGTTCGCTATAGATTTTCTTGCTTTTGTTACAATTGGGTGTTGTCCTGTAATTGTTTCTAATTCTTTAACAGCACTTTCGATAGCCTTAGGGTTTTCTTTTGAAGAACCTAAACCCATGTTAAGCACGATTTTTTCCAATCTTGGAACTTGCATGATGTTTTTGTATTTGAAGCGTTCAACCAAGAAAGGAACAACTTCATTTGTATATTTTTCTTTTAATCTGGAAGTCAAGTTTATACCCTCCTTATGTTACTTAATTGTTTCATTGCTAGATTTCATAAATCTAACTTTCTTACCGTCTTCAAACTTGTAACCTAATCTAGTGCCTTTTTTGTTTTTAGCATCATAATACATTACGTTTGAAACATCAATAGCAGCTTCTTTCTTAATTAGTCCACTTTCAACACCACGTCCGTTAGCCTTTTGGTGCTTAGTTACTATATTAACTCCTTCTACTATGACTCTATTTTCTTTGGCTAATACTTTAGTTACTTTTCCAGTTTTGCCTTTGTCTTTACCAGAAATAACTATTACAGTATCTCCATTTTTAATCTTCATATCTCTCTACACCTCCAATTATAATACTTCAGGTGCCAATGAGATTATTTTCATGAAGTTATTGGCTCTCAATTCACGAGTAACTGAACCAAAAATTCTTGTTCCCACTGGATTTTTATCATCTTTTATAATTACAGCTGCATTATCGTCAAATCTGATGTAACTTCCATCAGCTCTTCCCAATGGTTTAGTTGTTCTTACGATAACAGCTTTTACTACATCACCTTTTTTAACCATACCGCCCGGTTGTGCAGATTTAACTGAGCAAACTACGATGTCACCGATAGCTGCGTACTTTCTTTTAGTACCACCTAAAACTCTTATTACTAGTAGTTCTTTTGCACCAGAGTTATCTGCAACTCTCAAACGACTTTCTTGTTGAATCATAAAATTCTCCTTTCGTAATAAGAATTACTTAGCTTTTTCTATAATTTCTACAAGTCTCCAGTTCTTTGTCTTAGAAAGAGGTCTTGTTTCCATTATTTTAACTTTATCGCCAACACCAGCGATATTTTCTTCATCGTGTGCCTTAAACTTTGTTGTTTTTCTTAGTTGCTTTCCGTACAAAGGGTCTTTGACAAGTGTTTTAACTTCTACAACAATTGACTTATCCATTTTGTCTGAAACAACTACCCCAACTATGGTTTTTCTCATATTTCTTTCCATAATTGTTATGCCTCCTTACCAATGTTTAGCTCACGTTCTCTAATTATAGTTTTAATACGAGCTATATCTTTTTTTACAAGTCCTATCATCATAGGGTTTTCTAATTGCCCAGTAGCTAATTGAAAACGAAGATTAAACAATTCGCTTTTAGATTGTTCTAATTGTTTTTGTAAATCTTGATCTGATAGATTACGGATTTCTTTAGTTTTCATCAGCTTCACCGTCCTTTTCTTGGAACTCTTCACGAGTTATAAATTTAGTTTTAATTGGTAGTTTGTGTTGTGCAAGTCTCATAGCTTCACGAGCTACTTCTTCAGGAACACCTGCCATTTCAAACAATACTCTACCTGGTTTAATAACTGCTACCCAATATTCAGGAGCTCCTTTACCAGAACCCATACGAATACCGATAGGCTTCTTTGACACTGGTTTATCTGGAAATACTTTAATCCAGATGTTACCGCCTCTTTTTATATATCTTGTCATAGCACGACGTGCTGCTTCTATTTGATTAGCTGTCAACCAACAAGACCCTAACGCTTGTATACCATAATCACCGTAAGATAAAGTATTACCTCTTAATGCTTTACCTTTCATTCTACCTCTGTGAACTCTACGGTATTTAACTCTCTTAGGCATTAACATAGAATATTCCTCCTCTCAAATTAGTTTTTAGCTGCTTGGGATTTACCTTTTTTGTTGTTACTTCTTCTTTTTTTGTTTTTGTCGTTCTTTTTGTTTTTGTAAACAGGCAAATCTTCTTCTGTCATACCAGGTAACATTTCACCTTTGTACAACCAAACTTTAACACCAAGCTTACCATAAGTTGTGTCTGCTTCAGCAAAACCATAATCAATGGCTGCTCTTAGAGTTTGAAGAGGAATAGTTCCTTCACTGTATCCTTCGCTTCTTGCCATATCAGCTCCGCCAAGTCTACCTGAAACCATAGTCTTAATACCCAAAGCTCCTGCTCTCATACTTCTTTGCATTGTTTGCTTCATAGCACGTCTGAAAGAAACACGTCTTTCCAATTGACTTGCAATGTTTTCTGCAACTAATTGTGCATCTAAGTCTTGGAACTTAATTTCTTCTACATTTATGATTAAATTTTTACCTGTTAATTTTTCTAATTTTGCTTTTAACTCTTCAACACCTGCTCCTTGACGACCAATAACCATACCAGGTTTAGCTGTATTGATAGTTACTTTGATTTTGTTTGATGCTCTTTCTATTGAAACACTGCTGATACCAGCACTAAAAGATTCTTTTTTGATAAGTTCACGAATTTTATGGTCTTCTACTAAATAGTCCCCAAATTCTTTCTTGTCTGCAAACCATCTTGAATCCCAGTCTTTGATAACACCAACTCTTAATCCTTTAGGATTAACTTTTTGACCCATCAGACTCCTCCTTATAATTCTCTTTCTTCTACAATTACGCCAACATGGCTTGATCTTTTAAGAATCGGATAAGCCATACCTTTTGCTTTTGGTCTCCATCTTTTCATTACAGGAGCATTGTTAGCATATGCTTGTGATACGAAAAGTTCTTCTCTGTTTAATCCAAAATTGTGTTCTGCGTTTGCAATTGCTGAATTTAGCACTTTTTCTAAAATTCTAGCACCTTTTTTAGGAGTGAATTTCAATATAGCAAGGGCTTCATCAACTTGTTTACCTCTAATTTCTTTGCATATAAAATTTACTTTTAGAGGAGAAATACGTACATATTTCGCTATAGCTTTAGCTTGCATTGTCATACCTCCTTATATTACTTACGAACCTTACTTGTTTTTTCGTTTTTAATGTGACCTTTGTATGTTCTTGTAGGAACAAATTCTCCTAGTTTATGACCAACCATATCGTCAGTAATATAAACAGGTAGGTGCTTTCTTCCATCGTGAACTGCAATAGTGTGACCTACGAAGTTAGGGAATATCGTAGAACGACGTGACCATGTTTTGATAATCTTCTTTTCGTCGTTTTTGTTAAGTTCTTCCACTTTCTTCATTAAATGGTCATCGCAGAAAGGTCCTTTTTTAAGTGATCTACTCATTATATCCCTCCGTTATTTCTTTCTTCTTCTTACAATGTACTTGTTAGACTTCTTGTTTTTCTTACGAGTCTTAAGTCCAAGTGCTGGTTTACCCCATGGAGTTGAAGGAGCAGGTCTACCGATAGGTGCTCTACCTTCACCACCACCGTGAGGGTGATCTACTGGGTTCATTGCCGAACCTCTTACATAAGGTCTCTTACCTAAGTGTCTGTTACGTCCAGCCTTACCAATTGTAACCAATTCGTGAGAGATATTTCCTACTTGTCCTACAGTTGCTTTGCAGTCAAGGTGAATCAATCTAAATTCGCCTGATGGCAATCTCAATTGTGCAAATTTGCCTTCCTTAGCCATAAGTTGTGCTTCTGCACCAGCTGTTCTAACCAATTGAGCTCCTTTGCCAACCTTCATTTCAACGTTGTGAACTGTAGTACCTACTGGAATACTTCTAAGTGGAAGAGCATTTCCAGGTACGATATCAACATCAGCACCGCTTTCAACAACATCTCCAACCTTCAATCCTACTGGTTGAATGATGTATCTCTTTTCACCATCAGCGTATTGCAACAAAGCGATGTTAGCTGTTCTGTTTGGATCGTATTCGATTGACTTAACAACAGCCTTGATACCATCTTTGTTTCTCTTAAAATCTATAATTCTATATTTTCTCTTAGCTCCGCCGCCTCTGTGACGAATAGTAACTCTACCGTAAGAGTTTCTTCCGCCAGATTTAGTCAAGCTAACAGTTAATGATTTTTCAGGAGTAGTTTTTGTGATTTCGTCAAAAGACAAAACACTCATACCACGTACACCGGCAGAAGTCGGTTTATATTTTTTTATAGCCATGTTTTACCCCCTTAATTACATTCCTTCGAAAAATTCAATTTCTTTTGAATCTTCACTCAATGCAACTATAGCTTTCTTCCAATCAGCTCTTTTACCACTATGAGCTCCCATTCTCTTAACTTTTCCTTTGACATTCATAGTGTTAACAGATTTAACTTTTACATCGAAAATCTTTTCGATAGCATTTCTGATTTCTATTTTATTAGCATTTTTTTCAACTTTGAAAACATATTTCTTTTCTTCCATCTTAGCCATAGAATCTTCAGAAACTATTGGTTTCAAAATAATATCATATGGTGATTTCATTATTGAAACACCTCCTCAAGAATTTTAACCGCATCAGTTGTGATTACCAATGAGTTGTATTTCAAACAGTCATACACATTAATCAATCTAGCTTCGCAAATAGCTACATTTTCAATGTTTCTAAATGACCTGTAAAGAGTTTCATTGTGGTTTTCAACAACAACCAAAGCTTTTTTGTCAGCTTTAATATTCTTTAAAACTTCAACAGCTTTTTTAGTGCTTATTGCATCTAAGTTTAATTTATCTAAAACAATCATTTCATTGTCGCTAACTTTTGAAGTCAACACAGATTTGATTGCAAGTCTCTTAACCTTCTTAGGAACAGCGTAGCTGTAATCTCTAGGCTTTGGAGCGAATACTACCCCACCACCTCTCCATTGTGGAGATCTAATACTACCTTGTCTTGCTCTACCTGTACCTTTTTGTCTCCAAGGCTTCTTTCCTCCACCTCTTACCTCGCTACGAGTTTTAGCAGATTGTGTGCCTTGTCTTTTATTAGCAAGTTGATTTTTAACTACTTCATAAACAACATGCTCATTAACATCAACGCCGAAAATGGCTTCATTTAATTCTAATTCTCCAACATTTTCGCCTAGTTGGTTTAAAATTTGAACTTTAGGCATATTTCATCCTCCTTCCTATTTTGACTTAATAGCTTCTCTTACAGTAACTACTCCACCTTTATTTCCTGGAACAGCTCCCTTGATAAGAAGTAAGTTTCTTTCATTGTCAACTTTAACAATAGTTAAGTTTTGAACAGTTACACGGTCGTGACCCATTTTTCCAGAACCTTTACGTCCTTTGAAAACTCTTGCTGGATAAGAACCCGCACTTCTCGCACCGGCAACTCTGTGTGATTTAGAACCGTGACCCATAGGTCCTCTTGAATAGTTGTGTCTAACAATAGCACCTTGAGTTCCCTTACCCTTTGAAATACCGATAACATCAACAACATCTCCGTCATTGAAAATATCAGACTTGATTTCATCGCCAAGGTTAAATTGTTCATCATCACCAATTTTAAACTCTTGTAAGTGTTTCTTGAATGAAACATTAGCCTTGCCAAAATGGCCTCTCATTGGTTGGTTAACGTGTTTTTCTTTCTTTTCGATAAAACCAACTTGAATTGCGTTATATCCTTCTTTTTCTTTAGTTTTGATTTGTGTAACAACCATTGGACCCGCTTCAATGACAGTTACTGGAACAACACTACCATCTCCGTCGAAGATTTGAGTCATTCCGATTTTTTTACCTAAAATACTCTTCATTGAGTACACCTCCTATAGTGTGATATCCACATTAAAATTTACTTACAGCGGATTGCTTTACAATCATACTAAGATTAAAGTTTAATTTCGATATCTACGCCGGCAGGAAGATTAAGTTTTTTAAGGGCTTCCAATGTCTTTGCGTTAGGATTAATGATATCGATTAATCTCTTATGTGTTCTTTGTTCGAACTGCTCTCTCGAATCCTTATACTTGTGAACAGCTCTTAAGATTGTAATAATTTCTTTTTCTGTTGGCAACGGAATAGGACCTGATACTTTAACATCAGTTCTCTTAGCTGCTTCAACGATTTTTTGAGCTGATTGATCGATTAACTCATGATCATAAGCTCTAAGTCTAATTCTGATTTTTTGATTTGCCATGTAGGCACCTCCTCTGTATTTTTGAAGAAGCGTCTTGCTGGGTTATATTCATACACCCTCCCGGGTGTACAGTCACCTAAAATTTAAAAAACTTTTTTAAAAAGTTTAACCCATCGCCCTAATCTTGTAGGACTTCTCGGTGAAAATTACCTCGGAAGATTAATCACTTTCTCCGAGCAACCTTCCACTTCTACGCTCATTAACTTTAGGCACAACTGGTATTATACAATGTTAGCCACACATTGTCAACACTTTTGGGAGTTTTTTTGTGAAAATTCTAAAATTTTTACAAAAAATATTCCTTCCTTATTATATAATAAAATAGCCCGGAATAAAATCAGTTTTATCGAAAATATTTTGAAATAATTTTCGAAATTTTCAAGAGCTTTTACACACAAAAAACAGCGCACAATTTTGCACGCTGTTGTGGTTAAATTGTCCAACTCAATATTCTCTTTTTTATTAATTCGAATATTTGCATTACAATAACTAAAACTATTACCAAGAATATAAATCCTACCCAAGCATGATTAAAAAGTCCAAAATCCGTATACTTCTTCACAAAAAATCCCATGCCATATTTTGAACCATACATTTCCGCATAGACCAACATTACGAATGTACTTCTAAGTGAACTTACAAATCCTGCAAGAATAGATGGGCTTGCCGCTGGAAGAATGACTTTAACAAGCCTATCAAATCCTTTGATTTCTAAAGTTCTCGCCTTGTCCAGATATCTTTTATCGATTGTCATTATTCCTGTTATAGTTGCAAAAATAGTTGTCCACACAGTTCCATAAATAATCAAGAACAAGGATGCTGACCACAAATTCGGTGCTAGCATTAATACAAATGGAGATAGTAAAATCGAAGGAATAACGCTAAACGCATAAATTACAGGATGAAAAATCTCTCTCAATCTTTCACTCATTCCCAGTAAAGTTCCTAAGCCTATTGCTATAATCAAAGATAATATTATCGATGGAATCATTAATCCAAACGAAGAAAACATATTTATAAGCAATACTGATTTGTCTTCTTGAAATGCTTGCGCAATTGCTTCTTTACTTGGAAAAAGATAAGGGTTTACCATTTTTTTATCTGTCAAAAAAACGTACAATACGATTAACGAAACAAATATTAAAGTGGTAATCCAATACTTCCGGATAAATTCTTTTACTTTATTCAAAACTTACCTCTATTTGTCGTTTTCTTCAAAGAATTTTTCTAGTCCATTATAAAATTCTGGGTCTTCTTTACCGTATTTTTCTTTAGTTTCTTGTAAAGCTTCTTTGTATAATTCTGTATTTATTTTTTCATCAATATTTATAGATTTAGCTTTTGCGTCAAGGAAATTAGTCTTGTCCAAAATGTTCCAAGCTCTTTTAACTCCTTTTTTCAATGGGTCAATGTGAACTACATAATGTTTATCCAACATATAAGCCGCTACAAATGAATCATCAGCTTTTATTTGTTTAGCAAGCATATGGACAGCCTCTTTCTTATTTTTTTCATAGTATTGTTGTGCTCTTATTAACGCCCTTAAAATAGCCTTAATAGTCTCTGGATTTTCTTTGATATACTTTGTCTTGGCTACCAATCTACAACAAGAATAGTTAGGCATTACATCACTTTGGTAGGTAACTATGTCTACATCTTTCATATTTTTTACAGCTTGGTTTTGTTGTGTTCCTAAAAGAGCATAGTCAACTTCACCTCTAACAACCGCTGCCAAAGCATCATTGTATTTAGTAATTTGTACCCAATCTACCGCTTTCAATGGGTCTTTTACTCCCGCATCCATCAAAGCTCCTGTAAATGCGTAATACTGAGGGTTAATAGCTGCTTTTTTACCGACTAAATCTTTTACACCGTTCCATTTCGTTCCTTTTTTTGCAATTACAGGCATTGCTCCATTTAACATATGTCCCCCAAAAATTTGAAGGTCAACACCTGCAGAGATTTGTTGCAAAGGATTAGAAGTACCTGAATTTGATACTACATCTACCTTGTCAGATGCTAAAAGCGATAAGGCATCAGCATTTTCAGTAGCAAATACCGGCTCAATTTTAATACCTTCATCTTTAAAGTATCCTTTTTGTTCGGCAATTGTAACTAAAACATTTCCACTAGTTCCATAATTCCATTTAACGACTGTTTCTTTCTTATCATTTTTTGAATCGTCCTTTTTTTCTTCAGTCTTATTTGCTGTGTTTTCACTAGGTTTGTTTTCATTTTTATTAGAACAAGAAGCTAATATCAAGCAAAAAATAAGACCTACTGCAATTAATAATTTCTTTTTCATAAAATCCCTCCATGATTTTTATATGTAAACTAAATTAATAGATTACTTTAATTTCTTCGATATATCTTCATTGATTTTTTTAATCAAAAGATTTCTAAGTTCAATCATTTTTTTATCATTAAATTGATTTTCTCTCGTCATAATGGTCGACTTATCTAACTTCATATCAAAAATAATCTTACTAGGAGATTGACCTAGTACAATAATTCTATTTGCAAGCAAAATAGCCTCATCAACATCATGTGTCACGAAGAAAACAGTCTTCTTTTCTAACGATTTATTGTACAAATTGATTATTAATTCTTGAAGATTCGACCTCGTAACTGCATCAATTGCACCAAAAGGCTCGTCCATTAGCAAAACTTCAGAATCCAGAGAAAACGCCTGAGCAATTGCACACCTTTGTTGCATACCTCCGGACAGTTCTTTTGGCAATTTCCCATATATATCAGCTTCCAAACCTACGCTATTCAATGCTTCAATCGCCATTTTTTTGATTTCTGATTTTGTTTTTTGTGGATATTTTTGTTTCAACGCCAATGATATATTATCACCAGCACTAAACCAAGGGAACAACCCATAATCTTGGAAAACAACAGCCCTATCTAAACCTGCATCCATAATTTCTTTTTCTTTTAACTTAATGCTACCTCTAGTAGGCGATTCAAGTCCAGATAAAAGCCTTAGTAACGTGCTTTTTCCACAACCCGATTTGCCTAAAATACATACAAATTCTGCAAAATCTACACTTAGGTTCAAACCTTCTAATATTTTTTTTGAATTATTTTCATATGCAAATTCAAGGTTCTCAACTTTAATATAACTCATTTAGCACCCGTTCAATATAAATTTATAAATATTTAATTTAATATGTTTTTAACGTTAATATTCGTTTAGTTTAGTTTATCATATTTTATGAAATGTAACCTTTTCGCAAATTAATTTATTAGATTTGTCAATAAATTATTCATAGATTTTTATTAATATATATGTTTTTTGTGATTGAATAATTGCTTATTTAATTCGTAAATCTAGTTTTTTATTCATTAAGATGCGTTTAATAATCGATTTCACTTTGATTTTTGCTTTTATTTATTGAAAAATACAATATATAACTTTTTTTGTAAGTACCGACAACTATTCCAATCACAAAAATAACAGCGCACATTTTTGCACGCTGTTGTGGTTATTTTGCTATTATTTTGTAGAGTCCCCATCCTATCACGAGCATTGTGGCTGCTGTGATTAGCACTGCGGTTGTTTTTAGTCTTTCTTTGAGCTGTTCTGCTTTTTGTTCGCTGTTCGAGATTATGTCTAATGGGACAAATTTTTTCGCTGCGAGAATGAGTGATGGTGCGATTATCAAATCGTCCACTATCCCGAATCCAGCTACGAAATCGGGCACAAAATCAACCGGACAGACTACGTACAAGACGGAGACTGCCAGCAGTATTTTCGATATCAATGGTGTTTGTCTGTCGAAAAAAGCGTAGAGAAGTGTCGGCATATCTTTCTTAATTTTAATCAAGTTTTTGAACATTTTCTCACCTCGACAATATTATACCATATATTGCATTGTATAATGTATTACATTATAGTTACAATTTGCTCTATTTTTTGAATTTTCCAATGATTCCGCCAACAAACGCCGGGATTATCCATATAAAGCTTTTGATTTGAGCTGGAAATGCCGATTCGATTAGTTTCAGCAATCCAAAATCCAGTTTAAAGCTGTTGAGAAGAATTAAAAATCCAAAAATTGATGCGCCTATGATTGCTCCAAGTTTGACATTTTTGTCAAATGTGTCTTTTTTGAACAAGTTCAACAATATCAACACGATTGCAACAGGATATATCGCCGACAGTATTGGCGCCGATATTTTGAGGATTTTTTCTACGCCGACTACTGCAAAAAACGCACTGAAAACCGTCGAGATTATTATTATCACATCGTACGATATCACTCCGTTTGTTCTTTCGTGGAACATATCAGCGAAGAAATGTCCGACTGTCGTTGTAAGTCCAATCGCCGTTGTGAGACAGGCGAGTACCATCGCTAGGCATATCAACAGTTTGCCGACGATGCCGAGTTGTTGGTTGCAAATGTAGAGTAAAAGTTCGATTCGCTCCATTTTGCCCAGATTCAAATTCGATGTCGTCGCACCGATAAACAAAAGTCCTCCGTAGACAAAACAAAGCCCAATGGATGCGATTATCGCAGATTTTATCGTGTAATTTTTGATTTCGTCCTCGTCTTTAATTCCACTTTGCATAAATCCTTTTGTCACGACTATGGCGAACACTAAAGATGCCAACGCGTCCATCGTCTGGTATCCTTCTTCAAAGCTTTTTTGGAATACTTGGATTTGGTGCGTGTCAACGGGCTTTGCAACCGGTAGGATGATTCCTTTGAAAATTATCAGTACAAGTATTGTTATCAAAATAGGAGTCAGTATTTTTCCCAAACTGGATATTATCGTGTTTGGTTTTCTGACAAATAAATACACCACAACGAAAAACAATACTGTCAGTAAAATCGAGTTGGAATCTTTGATGAATCCTTTTTGAAGTACTTCGACAGTTGTCGCTGCGGTTCTCGGTATTGCAAGTCCAGGTCCAATTGCAAGCATTATTATCGTGGAAAAAACCACGGAAAATTTCGGACTGATTGTGTTCGCTATTTTCTCGATTGTTCCTCCGCATTTTGTAGCTGCAAGCAATCCGAGAAAAACGAGCCCCACAGAGCTCAACAAAAATCCAATCGTCGCCACCAAATACTGCTCTCCGACTTTGTTTCCCAAGTACGGCGGAAAAATCAAATTCCCCGCCCCGAAAAACATCGAGAAGAGTGCAAACCCACTTACAAATATTAATTTTTTATTTTTCATCATTACCTCTGTATAATTATTTTAATTTTTTATCATATTTTACAATTTTACCATAAATTTGTCCGATAAACAACAATTTTTTCTAAAACACTCTCGTTTATTTTTTGATTTTCGACGTATTTTTTAACATAAAAAAACCTTGAACAACTCGTTCAAGGTTTTTTGGTACTCCCACCCGGATTCGAACCGAGGAATCTCCCTTAGGAGGGGAGGATTATATCCTGCTTAATTATGGGAGCTTGTTAAACCGAATTTAATCGGTTTATGATTGTAGCAGTGCAGATAATAGTTCGTATGTGTATGCTGCACTTCTTTTTATTCTAGTCATTGTGTCTGCTTTTTCGTAGGATTTGTTGACTACAAGGCTGACTTCTCTGGTATCGCCTTTTCCTGTGTCGATTACGATTTTACCGACGATTTGTCCTTTCTTCAAAGGCGCTTTCAAATCTTTTTTGATGTCCAATTTTTCTTGCAGACCTGTTTTGTTGTTGTACAAAATGGATACGTCTTCTGTTGGAAATATTTCAACTTTTCCATCGACAACGCTGTTGACAATTTTCGTCTCGATTGGCTTTTCTCTGTCCAATATTTTCATTGGCTCGAAAGAGTTTCTGACATATTCGAGCATTATTTTTTGGTAAGTGTTTCTGTCGTATTTCGTAGGAGCGCCCATCAAGACCGAAATGACTTTGTGTTTTGAATCGTTCGGTTTCAAATTCATCGTGGTTATCAAGCAGTATCCCGCCTTTTCTGTCGTTCCAGTTTTGAATCCATCTACTCCGTCGATTTTGCCCAAGAACGGTATCGTGCTCGTTGCCTCGTATTTTCTTTGTGGCATTGATAGTTTTTGTGTTTTTGTGTAGTTGAGCACTTGTGGGAAATTATTGATAGTGTAGCTCGTCAACTTCGCCAAATCTTTTGCGCTCATCAAATTGTCCTTGTCGTTTTCGGGATAACCAGATGCCGTGTAGAACTTCGCTGAATCTAGCTCAAGTTCTGCTGCTTTTTTGTTCATTCTTTTGACGAATTTTTGAACAGAGCCTTCTGATTTGATTGCCAATTCATCTGCAGCGTCGTTGCCGCTGACTATCATCATTCCCCTTATCAAATCATTTACAGTCAACTCTTCGCCTTTTTTAAGCTGCATGGTGCTTGCTTCGGGCTTTGAGTATTGTGTTTGAATTTTGATTTTGTCGTCTAACTTGTACTTGTTTGCGTGGATATCTTCCATAACCAACACATAAGTCATGATTTTCGTAAGTGATGCTATTGCAAGCGGTTTGTTTTCGTTGTAATTCAACAATTCTTGTGAATATTCTTGTTCGATTGTGTAATACGATTTTACCTTGTCTTCAAATCCCAATCTCGAGTCCGCTGTTGATAGTGCCGGTTGAAATACAATTGTAAGTATTAACATCAAGGGTATTAATTTTTTAATACTCTTCATTTCTCACCTCATCTTTTCGATATAACTTCTTTGTACACCTTTATTACATCATCTGTAATTTTTTCTTCAGAATAAACTTCTTTAATGTCGTGTGAAATTTTAGCTCTGTCGTATTTGTCGATATTGTCGTGCATATATTTCAACGCACCAGCTAACTTCTCAACGTCAAATCTGTCGACTAGTACTCCGTTTTCTTCGTTGATTAAATGTTCAGGCCCACCGCACTTGCTCGCAACCACCGGAAGACCAGCAGACAATGCTTCCAAATAAGCCAGTCCAAATGTCTCCGAATAAGAATACAAGCAAAACATATCAGCGTTGTTGTACGCTTCTACGATTTTTTCCCTTCTGGTGGAGCCAGGAAGAAATACTTGGTCCGATATATTCAATTTTTCAACCATTTTCAACAACGGTTTTCTCAAAAATCCATCACCAAAAATCGTCAATCGAATTTTCTTGTCGTGGGCAAACGCAAGATTAAACGCTTCTATCAATTCTTTCGGCCCTTTTGTCGTGATTACATTGCCAGTCGACACGATGTTGAAGATTTCTCCACGTTTGAAATTTTCGTTATTTTGAAAAATCGTGAGATTGGGAATAATCGCAATCTCTGTGGAATCCTTGCCAAATTCACGTTTGATTTTCTCTTTGAATTTAGGACTGACGGTTATCAATCCGTCCGTTCTGTCGTATGTTTCCTGAGCGATTTTTTTGTAGCGAGGTTTGATTACATCTTGGTTGACAACGGAGTTACATTCCGTTAGAACAAATGGGATGTTCATCTCACGGCAAAGCTTCGATGTGTAGTAGCCCTGGTCTGTAAAATAAGTGTGAATCACATCGGGTTTGCCCTCGATTTGCTCAACTTTTTTGTAGAAATGTCTCAACACCACATAAGAAAAGTCATAAAGGCTTTTGATTATATATCTTCCGATTGGGAAATGGAACGAATACACTTTTACATTGTCTCTGATGAAATATTCACTTTTGTATTTTCGAAAACGTCGAATAGACCTCAAATCAAGTGCAATCAACACAACATCGACGCCTTTTTTGGCGAGGGCGATTGCCTGATCCAATTCAAATATTCCATTCATTTTGTATTTATCCGTAGGATATCCCCTAGCGATTATATAAGCCTTCATTTCTTTTCCTATCATAATTTTAATTTACTAGTCTATTATATCAAATCCTGTGTATTTTTGTAGCACTTTCGGAATTTTTATTGAACCAGCAGCTTGTTGATAGTTTTCTATTACTGCTGCAAAGCAACGACCTATCGCTAGTCCTGACCCGTTTAATGTGTGAATGTATTGTGGTTTATTGTTTTCGTCACGATATCTTATATTCGCACGTCTAGCTTGGAAATCCTCGAAGTTTGAACAGCTTGATATTTCGACGTATCTGTTGTAGCTTGGCATCCACACTTCGATGTCGTAAGTCATTGCAGATGAAAATCCCAAATCTCCCGAGCAAAGTCTGACAACTCTGTATGGAATTTCCAACAATTGCAAGATTTCTTCTGCATTGTTTGTCAATTTTTCCAACTCGTCATAACTTGTCGAAGGCTCTACGAATTTCACCATTTCAACTTTTTCAAATTGGTGATTTCTTATCAACCCTCTCGTGTCACGTCCAGCACTTCCGGCTTCTCTTCTGAAACATTGAGTGAACGCTGTGTAATAAATTGGCAAGCTTCCTTGTTCCAAAATTTCTCCTGCCAACAAATTAGTCACTGGAACTTCCGCAGTAGGCGCTAGGAACATATCGTCCTTTTCGCAGTAAAACATATCTTCTCTGAATTTTGGAATTTGACCAGTTCCTCTCATTGCAGATGGGCTCATCAAAACAGGAGTGTTGACTTCAGTGTAGCCTTGTTTTTCTGTATGAAGATCCACCATAAAATTCATCAAAGCTCTTTCAAGTCTCGCACCTTTTCCCTTGAACACAGAAAATCTTGATTTTGAAATCTTAGTCGCCCTTTCGAAATCCAAAATATCCAAGTCAACGCCCAAATCCCAGTGAGCTTTTATATCGAAATCAAACTTACGAGGCTCGCCCCATTTTCTCATTTCCAAGTTTTCAGTGTCGTCAAGTCCAATCGGAACGTCCTTGTTCGGCGTGTTTGGAATTTCCATCAAGTATTCGTTTATTTTGTCGTCGATGTTTTTCAACTCGTCATCCAAAGATTTGATATCGTCGGACAATTTCTTCAAATCAAGAAAAAGTTCAGTCGTGTCTTCGCCATTTTTCTTCATTTGAGGAACTTGTTTCGAGATTTTGTTTTGTTCCGCCTTCATTGCTTCAACTTTTTGAATAACTTCACGTCTTTTTTCGTCTGTATCCAAAAGTTTTTGAATTGGATATTCTCCTCTTCTTTTTTTTAGTGCATCGATAATTTCTTGTGGATTTTTTCTTATTCTTTTGATATCTAACATAACTAACTCCTTATAAAACAATAAAAAAACTCATACCCAAGGGACGAAAATTACGTTTCCGCGACTGCCACCCTAATTAGCATAAGCTCTCTCAATTAATAACGCATCGAAGGTAGATTCATTATTTTCGTATACTTATTTTCACCAGCCATAAGCTCTCTGAAATACTCCAATAATTACTAAGTCTTCATCATCTGCAATATTCATTTTTATTAATGTATATTTTACCACAAACAATGTTGTCGTGTCAATGTAGGGGTTGTTTACAACATTTTTTGATTTTTTTATATTCATGATAGAATTTCGCACGAATATCTTCAAAAACGCCAATCTGCTTTAATCTCTTATTTTTTGTTTATAATAGTGTTGATCGCCGCCTGCACAGCCTTATACCTGTCTTCATTTGTGTGCGATGCAAGACAAGTTATGAGATACTTCTTTCCGTTTTTCTCGTACAAGACGACAATGTTGTAGGACGATGCCATCGTGCCCGTCTTGACGCCTTTTACATTTTCGTTGTAAAACGCTGACTTAGGATCCAAAAATTCGTTGGTGTTTTTCCAAGTCATTTCTCCCTGAGCAGTTTGGATTGTAAAATAACTCTTGCCCATACATTTTTTGACAAAATCGTAATCAATAAGCTTAAGCGTTACTCTGTTGATATCTTTTAAATTGGTATCTGCCAGTATGGAAAATCCACTCGGATCGAACAAATGGGTTTTATTGTAACCTTCATCTGCGAGGTACTTGCTGAGATTTTTTACAAAATAATTCACATATTTTTTTGCACTGTAACCATCTCCCAAGTCTTTTTTGCCAATATTGTATGCCAGTGCATAAGCCGCATCATTTCCAGATGGCACAAGCATAGCCTGCATTATTTGCTCGGCTGTGTACTTTCCGACTTTCAAATGAGCTAGCGATGAGCCTTCGGGAACAAGTGCTAGCAATTCTCGGTTTACTTCGATGGTGTCATCTAATTTTACCTTTGTTAGTGCGTAATCAATCGCAAAAAGCTTCGACAAGCTCGCAACTGTAGGTAATTGTCCACCGCCTTCATAAAACAAATATTTTTCTTGATTTATGTCATACACCGAAAAAGCAAGTGCGTCTTCGGGAATCTTCAACTCATTAGTGTCTAATTTGAAATCAATTCTGTCGTAAAATTTTCTAAAAGTTCGGGATTGTAAAATTCTATAGCCACGCAAGTTCAATAAGAAAAAACAGAACACCAAAAGAATGGCTCCAAGAATTAAAAATAATGTACGCTTGTATTTTTTCATAATTCACCTCTGTACTCTAATTATCCTATACCACAATGTAAATTGCAATAAAAAATAATCTTTAAAATTCACATTGTAGCCGTGTCGAAAAGCTCACACAAAAAACACCAAGCACAATCTTCAGTTGATTCTTGTACTCGGTGCTCAGTCTATTAATTATCGATTTTTTTTGAAAAATTCTGAAACAAATCCTATGATAACTAAAACTATGAAAATTTTCATCAAGAATTTCAATATGCTGACAGTTATTCCCATAATTCCCATCAATATATTCAAAGCCAAAATAGCCAAGAATATATACAAAATGTATTTCAAATATTTGTTATCCATACTCCACTTCCTTTATATCTCTTCTTTTACTAAAAATCTTCTGTAAATAAATCTAATTACCAAAACTACTATCGCTATTTTTATGAAAACTTTCAAAAACGAGAACGCTACTGCCCCAATTGCTACTAAAATTCCTACAATGGCTCCGACTAATCCCAATACCAATCCAAAAGCTCCCAAGATAGCTGCAAAAACTATTGATAAAATAACTATCAATGTAACAAGTGCCAAAGTAATCATAATGCCTCCCTATGCTTTGTATAGTACCTTTTATTACATTATAGCATAATACTTCTCTATTCACAACAAGCATTTGGAGAAATTTCGAATGATTTGATGAAAAACTCCCCGTTTTTTTCGTCCAATTTGAGCTGTGATTTTATGTCATCTTCCAAGATTATCTCGCCGGATTTTATAATGCAACTAGCCGGCTCGAAAGCCCATTTTTCGTCAATGTCGTCTGCAAAATAATACGAGTTGGTCTCTATCAAATAAATCACATCTTCCTTGTCTTTGAGAGCATCTGATGAGATTTCGGTGTATTTTAACAACACGCCATCGACCAAATTCTTGTCGACCTTCAAAATCTTCGAATCTTTTTTTACTTTTGTGAATCGCTGAAATTCCTCAAACGATTTTAGCTTGTCGATGGTGTCCTTGTCATTTGTTACATCCCCGCTTGGAAAATGCTGAATAAATTTCTTCAAGCATATATCCTGTGGCGATTCAAAACTTTCCCCGTAGAAAAAATTGTCGATTGAGTTGTAGGTGTCGGCATCTTTGGATTTGTTGAATTTCTGTGCGATTTTCGCAACTCTCTGTTTTTCAACTCGTCCATCTTGTAGCGTGTCGACATTTGTGAATGCCTCCTCGAGGTAATTTCCGACGTATAATTTCTGTTGTTTTGTCAGCTCTACTTCTTTTTTGCCACAAGCTACAACAAAAACGACACTCATCAGCACCAACATTATTTTCAGTAATTTTGTGTTCATATTTTCCTCCCGTTTTTTTTCTAATATTATTATATATTAATGTCAAGAAAAAAACACCGACCGAGAATTAACCAACTCCCAAATCGGTGTTTTGTATTAGCATTTCAACTTTTGGATTGTCTTTCAAATCGTAGTGCTTGTCGATAAACCACCTCACAAGTTCTTCGTCTCTTTTAATAGATGTCGAATTGTTGATGAAAATATTTATCGTAATCCACATGAAATTGGAAAGCCCAATCTCGATGTCACGTTCAATCATTTCCCTCGTCTGCCCTTTGATTCCAACCATCAAACAAGCAGAATCAAAATAATCGGACACTTCTTTGACGTCAGTGAACTTCGCGTTTTTGTTGAGGACATTTTCCCTGAAATCATAGTCGAACGATTCGATTCCCGTCTTGAACAACACCTCGCAACCGAAAAACTCCCTGATTTCGTCGAGCCTGTGTTTGAAAATGTAGTGCGCCTCGAAAACAAGCGTGTGGATGTTTTTCTCGTGAATCAAATTTCTGATGTCGATTTTCGTCTGTTCGGGAAGCTCGAACACATTTCCCGAATTGATACACTCCAAGACGCCGAACTCGCCTGTAACATTTTGTAGGACGTTTCTGTTTTGTCTTGCTGCTTCGTCCTCGTCCTTGATGTTATCTTCAATGTAATCACAAAAAGCGCATTTGCCCCAAAAACAAGGTCTGCCCTTCAAAAGCACAATCTCTCGTTTCAATTTTTCTTCTATCTTAGCGTAGCGATTCAGCATTTATTCTCCTCAAAATAGCACTTACGATTGTAAATGAAATCAATCTATCGAAAAATTCCATAAAATACTGGTTAACCAGCGAACTAACCGCAGGATTAACCCCCATATTAATCATAAATCTCACAATTACATCGCTTCCGGAACTCGTCACACCACCGAAAATATACCCCTGGATAATTGCTCCCAAAATCGCACCCGGAATTACCGCCAACAAAAGTGCGCCAACCGTGGTGAATTTTTTGAAATATCCGTTGTCGTGGAGGATTCCCACCATAAAAACCATCAACATCCCCGTCGGTGCAAATGGAAGTGCAAAAGGGTCGAACATAATTTGATTCATCACAGATGACAAAAAAGCTGTGACAACTGCGTATTTCCATCCAAACAACATAACCACCATAATCGAACCGATGTGGTCGAGTAGCAGAGGGATTTTCGTGGCAACCGCGACGAACGAACCCAGACAATTTATCGCAATGCAAATTGCAATAGTAGTCAATAATTTTGTATTTGTTTTTCTCAATAAAAAAACCTCCTAATAAAATATAGGAGAACTCAAAAATAACGCCTTGGTTTTTTTATACTTGGAGCTCTCAAACAAGTCCTGAAACAAGTTCAGTTTTAACTAGGCATTTGTAATTGTACCAAAAATTTTATCCGTTTGCAAACAACGGCTTTTCAACACCACAGACTAATTTATCCCACAAAAACCTGCTAACAAAAGTCAAGCATAACCTGAAATTAATTTCAGGTT
>NZ_CAMXVC010000022.1 GCF_947252345.1 uncultured Finegoldia sp. | reverse complement strand
ACAATAGCCAAGGAAATTTGTTTGAGAGCCGATTTGGATTTTGATATCAAATACAATGATTTGAAAGAAATTGAGAAAAATAGGTTGGATGAAAATTTTGAAAATATTAGGAACGAAATTATTAATAAAAACTACAAATATTCAATAATCGTTGACGAAGATGACAAATTAAAAGATTTTCATGTGATTGAATTGAAAAAAATAGGCTTTAAAAAAATATACTTTTCGGATATTCACGAAATGCTGGATTTTTATTACAAAAAGCACTCTTCAAATGATTCTATAACTCAACGAACATCACATCTTAAAAAAATCGTATCGAATAAAATCCAGAGAAATTCCAACAAAATATCGAACTTGTCAAATGATTTGGACGAAGCAAAGCAGCGCGATATTTACAAAGTTTATGCAGATTTGATAAGTACAAATATGCACTTGATTAAAAAAGGGATGGAAGAAATTATTGTAGATAATTTTTACGATAATATGAATAAAATTAGTGTTCCTCTTGATTCATTGAAAACGGGGAATGAGAACTCACAATATTACTACAAGAAATTCAGTAAATTAAAAACGAGAGAGAAAGTAATAACACAAGAACTTCCACAGATAAAACAAGAAAACAAGTATTTGTTGCAACTTTTGGACAGCTTGGATAGAATCACTGAATATCAGGAATTATCGGAAATAAAAGAGGAAATGGTAAAAATAGGGCTGATTAAAAAATCCAAGAAAAAAACTGCAAAAGTAAAGCCATCAAAGCCAAGACATTTTGTAACAGAGAATAATGTGGATATATACGTTGGTAAAAATAATTTTCAAAATGACAATTTGACATTAAAACAAGCGAATAAGGATGATATTTTTATACATGTAAAAAATATGCCAGGCTCTCACGTCATTATGAGAAATGATGATTTGACGACAAAAGATTACGAAGTAGCTTGTTTCTTAGCCGCGTATTTCTCTTCACTTAGCAAAGAAAAATTTGTAGATGTAGATTACACAGAAAAGAAAAACGTAAAAAAAGCTAAGGGTGCAAAGCCTGGAATGGTGTTCTACAATAATTTCACTACGGTTAGAGTTGATATGACTGCACACAAAATAGATGATATAAAAGAAATTATTTAAAAAATGTAACAAATTATTGATAAACTAATTTTGTTAATATAAAATATTAGATAAGAGGAGGCGATTAAATGAAGTCAATGACGGGATTTGGAGCTTCTAGTTTAGAATTAGATAATTTCAGTATTGACATTGAAATAAAATCTGTTAACAACAGATATTTAGATTTTAATTTTTCTATGCCAAATTATTTGAATTTTATGCTCGAAGATATGAAAACTTTAATTAAAAAAAAGTTAAAAAGAGGAAGAGTTGACGTTTATATAAAAATAAAAAAGTTTCAACTTTCTGTTGACAATGTAGATGTAAATATAGAATTAGCTAAGATGATTAAAGATAAATTGGAATTTTTGAATAATTCATTAGGCATAGACTCGGACATAAATGTCAGAGATTTGATTAAATATGATGATGTATTATCTTTTAGCTATAAAGATATAGATTCAGATTTTCTTAGAAATAATGTGATAAAAGTTTTAAATGAAGCTGTAGATAGTATCACATTAATGAGAACAACCGAAGGTGATAATCTAAAAAGAGATTTAATGACTAATTTGGATAAAATTGAAAGACAAATTTATGAAATATCAAACCTCACAAAAAAGAGCGTAGATGATTATCGCGACAATTTATTCAAAAGAATATCTGATGTAATTGCAGAAGAAAAAATTGATGCTGATAGAATGTATCTTGAAGTAGCTTTGTTAGCTGATAAAGTGGATATTAATGAAGAGATTGCAAGATTTGGCTCACATTTAAGTCAATTTAAGTCTGCGATGGAAATGGAAGAGTCAATTGGCAGAAGACTGGATTTTATAATTCAAGAAATGAATCGTGAAATCAACACTATTTCTTCAAAATCAAATGATGAACAAATTGCAATATGTGTAATAGAGGTTAAGAGTTTAATTGAAAAATTAAGAGAACAAGTTCAAAACATAGAATAGAGGTTAAATGGAAAGTTTAGGAATCGGATTTTCAAATTTAGTAAATTGCAATAGGGTCATTGCAATCGTAAGCCCTGAAACAAATCCAATCAAGAGAATTGTCCAAAAATCGAAAGAAGACAATACATTGATTGACGTGACTTTTGGCAGAAAGACTAGGAGTGTAATAATTATGGATTCAGGTCATGTGGTTTTGAGTTGCTTGCAACCAGAAACATTGCAGATGAGATTAGAAAAATCAAATAGTAAGGATGATTAGTATGAGAGACGGGTTTTTATTGGTGGTTTCTGGTCCTTCAGGCGTTGGAAAAGGAACTGTTTGCGAAAAGTTAATTTCACAAAAAAGTGATATCGTATATTCAGTTTCAGCGACAACAAGAAAGAAAAGACCGTACGAAATTGACGGGGAAAATTACTACTTCTTAAGTCTTGATGAGTTCAAAGAAAAAATAGAAGAAGGAGATTTCCTAGAATATGCAAATGTTCATAACAATTACTATGGCACACCTAAATCATTTGTATTTGAACAAATTAAAAAAGGTGAAATTGTTATATTGGAAATTGATGTACAAGGTGCATTAAAAGTTAAAGAAAATTATCCAGAGGCTGTTTTTGTGTTTATTCTTCCTCCTGATTTAATAGAGTTAAGAAAAAGAATCGAAGGAAGAAACACTGAAGACGAAGAAACAATTAACATTAGAATGCAAAACGCAAAAATCGAATTGAATTATATTGATGAGTATGATTATGCGGTTATCAACAAAGATGTCGATGAAACTGTTAAAAATATTGAATCAATAATAGAAGCAGAAAAATTTAGAGTTATAAAAGGAGAAAAATATGATTAATCCATCGTTTAAAGAATTATCGGAAATAAACAGTAGTAGATATGCACTTTGTGTAATGGTAAGTAAAAGAGCTAGAATGTTAATAGATGGCAAAAGTACAAAATTAAAAAAAGCTAAGGCAAAACCAGTTACTACTGCATTAGAAGAAATAATGGAGAAAAAAGTCTGGGAAGATAAATCAAATGAGTAAGAACATCCTTTTAGGTGTAACTGGAGGAATTGCTGTATACAAAGTTGTAGATTTGGTCAGTAAACTTAAAAAATTAGATTACAATATTAAAATCATAATGACTGATTCGGCGTGTGAATTTGTGAGTCCCATGACTTTTGAAACAATCGGAAAATGCGATGTAAAAAACAAAATGTTTCACAAAGATTCACATAAAATAGTTGAACATATTGATATGGCTAATTGGGCGGATTTGATGTTGATTGCACCCGCAACAGCAAATATAATGGCGAAAATCAATAATGGAATAGCAGATGATTTGTTGACATCGTGTGCACTGGCTTATGATAAACAGATTATGTTTTGCGTAAGTATGAATAGCAATATGCTTAAAAATCCTTCAACTCAGAAAAATATTGAGGATTTAAGACAAAAAAATAATATCATAGTTGATTCTAATAGTGGGTTGCTAGCCTGCGACACAATTGGAAATGGAAGATTAAAAGAACCTTGGCAAATTGTAGAAGAAGTAGAAAAATATTTTTGCAAAAAAGATTTAAAGGGCAAGAAAATATTAGTTACGGCAGGAGCTACAATTGAGAGAATTGACCCTGTAAGATATATTACAAATGACTCAAGTGGTAAAATGGGGTATGCGATTGCAAAAAAAGCATATTATCGCGGAGCTGATGTTACAATAATTTCTGGCAATACTTCAGCTACAAATCCTTATGGTATCGAAAATATCAAGGTAGAATCTGCTTTAGAGATGAAAGCCCAAATAGATAAGATTATTGGAGATTTTGATTGTTTGATTATGGCTGCTGCAATATGTGATTTTAAAGTAAAAAACAAGAGCGATCATAAAATTAAAAAAGTTGACGGATTCAATGAAATAATGTTAGAAGAAAACCCAGATATTCTTAAATCTTTAAACAAAAAAAACAATCAAGTATTTGTTGGATTTGCGGCTGAAACTGATAATTTATTAGAAAATGCTCAGAAAAAATTAGAAAGTAAAAACTTAGATTATGTTGTTCTCAATGATGTATCAAAAAAAGATATTGGGTTCAACTCAGACTATAATAAAGTTACAATTATCAGCAAAAACAATAAGATTGAGATAGAAAAAGATACAAAATCTAACATTGCTGATTGCATATTGGATTTGATAAAGTAGGTTAAAATGTATATTGATGTTATTTTCAAAAACAAATCAAAAATGACAAATAGGCTATACTCTTATTTCTCATCAGAAGATGTGGAAGTAGGTTGTAGAGTTATTGTTCCTTTTGGGAAATCAAATATTAATAAGCTGGCATTAGTTGTTAAAGTAAACGAAAAACCGATGAAAGATATCAATTACAAAGAAATAATATCAGTAGTAGACATAAATCCAATTGTTACGCAAGAATCAATAGATACTGCTTTTTTTATGGTAGATAAATATTTGAGTGATTACAGTTCTGCTTTTCAGACAATTTTACCTCCGGGTAATTTTGAAGAACTCAAGGAGTATTTTCACGCAAATGAAAATTTAAAAAAAATAGATGAATTTTTATTTGATATTTTGAAGGATAAAAAAGAATACAGCGAAATAAAAGAAATTTCAGGAATTAGTCATAAAAAATTAATCGAATATGCAAAAAAAGGATTGCTAGAAATTGATTTTGTTTATGATAAAAAAATTACACCTAAACTTGAAAAATACGTAAAATTAATAGACACAAATCCCAATATTTCTAAAAGAGCGACATCACAATTAAAAATTATTGAAGAGCTAAAAAAAACAAACAATTTATCCTACAGAAACCTTCTGTCAAAAACTCAAACAACATCTAGTGCAATTAAAACATTAGAAAAAAATAAAATTGTCCAAATTTACTTTAAAGAAGTTGATAGGGTAGTCGTAGATGACACGAAATTATACAATAAGATTAAATTAAATGAGCAGCAACAACTAGCATACAATTCTATTCTTAAAAATCATTTCAACTTACTTCACGGAATAACAGGTAGCGGTAAAACAGAAGTTTATTTGCAATTAGTTGAAAAAATCCTTAAAGAAGGAAAAGATAGCATTGTATTGGTCCCAGAAATATCACTGACACCACAGACTATTTCCAGATTTGAAGGAAGATTTCCAGGGAAAGTTGCTATTATTCATTCAAAATTATCTTTGAATGAAAAGTTTGAGCAGTTTAGGAAAATGTACACCGGTCAATATAAAATAGTTGTCGGAGCTAGAAGTGCAGTTTTTTCTCCATTTAAAAATTTGGGATTGATAATAGTTGATGAAGAACACGAAACAAGTTATGTCAGTGAAAAAAATCCAAAGTACAACGCTATTGAAATCTCAAAATTCAGGGCAGACTACAACAATGCCATACTTTTATTGGGCTCTGCTACTCCTGGAATTGAAGAGTACTATCAAGCTTTAGATGGAAAATACAATCTTGTTGAAATGAACAAAAGAGCCAACCAAACTATTCCTTCGAATTGTACGATTGTAGATATGAGAAAAGAACTTGAAACTGGTAATACAAAAATGTTCAGCAAAGTTCTTCTTAATAAAATTCAAGAAAATCTCAATAAAAAAATGCAGACTATTTTATTTTTAAATAAAAGAGGTCATACATCATTTATTTCTTGCAGAAGATGCGGATATGTTTTAAAATGTGATAGTTGTGACGTATCAATGACATACCACAAAACCAAAGACAGACTCATTTGTCATATGTGCGGAAGAACTTCTTTAAAACCAAAAATTTGTCCAAATTGTGGCTCAAAATTCATAAAAGAATTTGGAGCTGGCACACAAAAATTAGAAGAAGAGACGAGAAATTTGTTTCCAGAAGCGAAAATAGTCAGGATGGATAGAGATACAACCAACACAAAAAAAGATTACGAAAAAATCTATGAAGAGATGAACAACAACGATATTGACATATTAATTGGAACACAAATGCTCTCAAAAGGTTTTGATTTTCCGAATGTGACATTGGTTGGGGTTATGGCAGCTGATATAAGTTTAAACTTTGGCGATTACAAGTCAAACGAAAAAACATTTCAAATAATAACACAAGTAGCAGGTCGAGCAGGTCGTGGAGAGTATGAGGGTGATGTAATTATTCAAACTTATAAGCCGGATAATTTTGCGATAGTATCTGCTGCAGTAAATGATTATAAAATGTTTTATGATAGAGAAATAAAATTGAGGAAATCATTCAATTATCCTCCTTTTTTTAGAATTGTAAATGTAAATATTTCAAGTAAGAATAGAAATCTTGCACAAAAAAAAATTACAGAGATTTCAAATTATATAAGTGCGTTGATTAGAAATTATAAATTATCAACAACTTTAATAAACGGACCGCATCCATCACCAATAGAAAGGATTAATAATATGTACAGGTTTGATTTGTACTATAAATTTCCTGCTGGTGAGGATAAAATAATAAGAATAATAAAAAAAGTTTTAATAAACAACGATTATAACATTAATTTAGAGAAGATTACGATGAAAATCACAATCGACCCTCAAAATTATTTTTAGGAGATAGATATGGCGATTAGAGAAATTAGATTAGAAAATGATCCAATCTTGAGAAAAAAATCAAGAGTGGTAGAAAAAATTGATGATAGAATCAAACAAATCGTAGAAGATATGTTTGAAACAATGTATGAAAACAAAGGAATTGGATTAGCCTGTGTTCAGGTAGGTATGCTTAAAAGAATTGTTGTAATTGATATGCAAGATGAAGATGGGAAAATGGTATTGATTAATCCTAAAATCATTTATAGCTCTGATGAAAAGCAGATAAACATAGAAGGTTGTTTATCTGTTCCTGGACAAAATGGCTACGTTGAAAGACCAAAAACAGTTACTGTTGAATATACGGACTTAGATGGAAATGTTATACAAAAAACAGCATCAGATTACAAGGCACATTGTTTTTGTCATGAGCTAGACCACTTAGATGGAGTTTTGTATATAGACAAAAAACTAAATCTTACTGAAGAAGAAATAGAGAAATTGGAAAATGAAAAATAAAATCGTATTTGCGGGTTCGCCTGATTTTGCTGTTGAAAGTCTTCAAGAATTGTTCGAAAATGATAATAATGACATCCGATTGGTTATATCGCAACAAGATAAAAAAAGAAACAGGAATAAATTTTCTCCAACAGCTGTTAAAAAAAGAGCAATGGAATTGGGAATTGACGTTATAACTCCAAAAAACATAAATGACCAAGAAGTTTATGAATTGTTAGATGAATTAAACCCAGACTTTATAGTAGTGGTTGCATATGGACAAATAATTAAGAAAAAAATCTTGAATAGATTTAAAAATAAAATATTAAATGTTCACGCATCAATTCTTCCGAAATATAGGGGAGCATCGCCGATTAATTACAGTTTGATAAATGGAGATGAAAAAACTGGAGTAAGCATAATGTTAGTTGAAGAAGGGCTAGACTCTGGAGATATATTAGCCATTGATGAAGTCAAAATAGATAACGAGATTATGCTTGAACAATTGCACGATAAACTAATGATTATGGGTGCAAAATTAATAAATAAGGTTATAGACAATTACGATGAGTATTTTTCACAAAAGAGAAAGCAAGACGACAGTTTGTCATCAACTGTAGGTAAAATCACAAAAACAATGGGAGAAATTGATTTTAATGAAAAGGCTGATGAAATCTACAACAAATACAGAGGACTTTCTCCTTGGCCTGGTTTATTTTTTAAATTAAACGAAAAAATCGTAAAAATTCATAATATAAACATAATCAAACAATACAATGACCATATAAACGGTGAAGTTGTAAAAGTTGACAAGAATGGAATAAAAATTTCTTGCCAGGATGGATATATTATTATTACAAGATTACAATTTCCAAATAAAAAGCCTCTTGATGTTAGTGAATTTTTGAATGGTAATTCATTTGATGAGGGGATAATTTTATAGGAGGAAAATTTGTTTAATTTTTATTACGATAGAACAATGTTGTTGCTGATACCAGCTTTGGTTTTGGGATTTTATTCTCAGTACAAAGTCAATCACACATTTGATAAGTTCAAAAAAATTAAAAATTCAAAAGGTTTAACAGGCAATGAAATGGCTAGAGTTTTGCTTGACTATGAAGGACTAAATGAAGTTGAAATAGTAAATGTTCAAGGAAGTCTTACTGATTATTATGATTCATCAAAAAAAGTTTTAGCATTATCTGATGATGTATACAATAGTCAGTCAATATCGGCTGTATCAGTTGCAAGCCACGAAGTTGGTCATGCAATTCAAGATAAGGAAAATTACGGATTTCTAAGATTCAGAGAATCTTTATTTCCTGTGGTCGACTTTGCATCAAAATCTGTTTGGATTTTAATAGTTTTAGGATTTTTATTGAGTATGCGACCACTACTGGAATTTGGAATTATATTATTTTCCGTGACAGTTTTATTTCAATTGATTACATTGCCAGTAGAATTTGATGCAAGTAGCAGAGCGATTACGGCCTTATCGAACGGACTATTAAACAAAGAAGAAATCGAACCAGCAAAAAAAGTTTTACGTGCTGCCGCATTGACATATGTTGCCAGTGCTCTAGTATCACTATTGCAATTAGTTAGACTTTTAATTTTATCGAGAGAAAGAGACTAGTTAGCAAAATAAATCGACATGGGAAATTGATTAAAATATTTTTTAGGTCGATTTATTTTGCTTTTTTTTATAAATTATGGATTTTGAACAGTAATAGAGGCGAAAATGAATATTAAAAAGGATATAATCACAATTACAAATTTGGTAAACAATAGGTCAGGATATTCATCGGAAATTTTAAAATCATATGATTATGGAGAAATGGATGAAAGAGATATTGCATACATAAAAAGATGTGTATTTACCGAAATCGAAAACAGATTTTTTGTAGATTATGTGATTGGCAAGTGCAGTGATATTAAAATAAATAATCTTGATACAATTGTTTTAGAAATACTTAGAATGGCAACTACAGAAATACTTTTTATGAACAATGCTGACTATGCAGTCGTCAATGAAGCGGTAAACTTAGCTAAGGAAATGACAAAACACAAAGATTTTGTAAATGCTGTATTGAGAAAAGTGTGTGAATTTGATTCATCGAAAGAAAAATTAAATGATGATATTAAATACTCAATAAATAAGCAACTTTTAGATATGCTCAGTAAATCATATTCAAAAAAAACATTAAAAAAACTGCTAAAGTCATTTTTTTATAAGTCTGATTTTGTTATAAAAGAAAATAAACTTAAAGGGAGTAACATCGAACAGAATTTAAGTAAACAAGGATATAAAATTATAAACCATCCTTTTTTGAACGACAGCTATATAGTTGAAAATCCGGGTTCTATAATGCACACTGATGAATTTAAAGATGGTAAATTTTTAATTCAGGACGGTTCTTGTAGCTTGTGTGCCAGTATTTTAGAACCAAAAAATGACTCAATAATTCTCGATGTTTGTGCAGCTCCTGGTTCAAAATCATGTAACATACAAGAGCTGACTAACAATAACTCAATTATTTACTGCAATGACATAAATAAAAAGAAAATTGATAAAATCAGACAGAATATTGAGAAATGTGGAGTAAAAAATGTGCATTATTTGAATTTTGATGCGACGGAATTTAAACAAGAATTGGTTAATAAATTCGACAGAATATTAGTAGACGCTCCTTGCTCGGCGACTGGAGTTATAAATAAAAACCCAGAGATAAAATTGTTTCGCAACAAAATGGATTTAAAAAAACTAGTTGACACGCAAAGAAAAATATTAAAAAATTGCGTCAAATACTTGAAAAATAATGGAATTTTGGTTTACTCAACTTGCTCATTGCTAAACGAAGAAAATGAAAAAAATGCTGATTTTATAGAAAATAATTTGAAATTAAACAGACTTGACATAGAATTTTATGGCAGCAAAAATAAATTTATAAAACTTATGCCGTTTCAAAATGGAACTCAAGGTTTCTTTATTTCTAAATTTATAAAATGCGATTAGATTACAAAATCATAGATATTTGATATAATTTAATTTGGTGAATATTATGCACAACACAAGTGTATTGGAAAATTTAAGCATTGAAGAACTAAAAGAATTTTTTGGAATGTTATCAGAGAAATCTTTTAGAGCTAAACAATATTTTCAAGCTATTCATAAAAACAGAATATTGAATCCTGAAAATATGACTAATTTTTCAATAGAATTGAGAGAAAAATTAAATAAATATAATGGCATAAAAAATTGTTCTATAGCCAAGAGATTAGACTCAAATGTAGATAATACGAAAAAATATTTGATACAATTATCAGACGATAACATAGTAGAGACAGTTTTTATGGAATACAAAACTCATACATCTATTTGTATTTCCACACAAATAGGATGTAAAATGGGTTGTAAATTTTGTGCTTCAACTAAGAAAAGCTTCGTAAGAAATCTTGAGGCTTATGAAATGTGCGCACAGATTTACTTGGTTGAAAATGACTTAGGTAAACGAATTAATAATATTGTTCTTATGGGAATAGGAGAACCATTAGATAATTACGATAATGTTGTTAGATTTATCAATCTTATAACCAATAAAGATGGCCAGGATATGTCTATAAGAAATATCACATTGTCAACTTGTGGTTTGGTTGATAAAATTAAAAAACTTGCTGATGATGATATAGGAATAAATATTACAATATCATTGCACAATCCATTTGATGAACAGAGAAGTCTATTGATGCCAATTGGTAATAAGTATCCAATAGATGATATTCTAGATGCTTGTGATTACTATTTCAAAAAAACAAAACGCAGGATTGGATTTGAATACACAGTGATTGAGAATATAAATGATTCAAAAAAATATATGGACAAACTTGTTGGTTTACTTAAAAGTAGAAACTGCCTATTGAATTTGATTACGTTAAACCCGATTGAAGAGTTTAATCAAAAATCACCGAACAAAGAAAAAATGAATGATTTTATGAATTATATGATAAATAATAAAGTCAATACAACAATTAGAAGAAAACAGGGAATTGATATTGACGGAGCTTGTGGGCAATTGAGGATAAACAATATGATAAAAAGAGGTGTGAAATGAAATATGCTTCAAAAACAGACATTGGAATAGTCAGGAAGTTAAATGAAGATTATCATATGAATTATATAGCGGATGATTACAGTTTGTTAGTAATTTGCGATGGAATGGGAGGACATAAAGCTGGCGAAGTTGCAAGTAAAAAAGCTGTAGAAACTGTTGTAAATTATGTAAAAGAGAATGATGAAGATAAAGATTATGAGAAAAATCTTGTTAAGGGAATAAAACTTGCCAATGCAGAGGTTTACAATGACAGTATAAATAACATTGAACATAGAAATATGGGGACGACGATTGTAGCGTGCTTGATTTATTTGGATAATGCTATAGTTGCTAATGTTGGTGATAGTAGATTGTATTTGTACAGAAACAATCTACTAAAACAAGTTACTATTGACCATTCATTGGTTAATGATTTATTAGCATCTGGAACTATAACTGAAGATGAGGCTATAGATTTCTCTCAAAAAAATGTTATAACGAGGTCTTTGGGTATACAAGACAGCGTTGATGTTGATATTTTTAATTTGAAGTTGAAGAAAAATGATATTATTTTGATGTGTTCAGATGGTTTAACATCACAATTGGACGAAGATGAAATAGTTGAAATAATTGAAGAAAATTCAGACATAAATGATATTCCAGATAAATTGATTGAAAAAGCAAATAACATAGATGGAATTGACAATATAACTATAACACTTTATTTATACGAAGGGGAAAATTATGATAGGTAAAGTTTTAGGAGATAGATACGAGATAATCGAAGAAGTCGGCGTAGGAGGAATGGCAAAAGTATACAAAGCATTGGATACTGTTCTTAACCGTTATGTAGCCGTAAAAGTTCTTAAAAATGAATATATGGAAGATCAGGATTTTCTCAGAAAATTTGCGATGGAAGCACAATCTGCAGCTTCGTTGACTCATGCAAATATTGTCAGTGTATTTGATGTTGGAAGTAGTTATGTAGATGGAAGAAAATACAATTATATCGTAATGGAATATGTCGATGGTAAAACTCTTAAGGACATAATTGATGAAAAACAAATTTTACCAATTGAGGATATTGTAAATTACGGAGTTCAAATCGCAAGTGCGCTTGAATGTGCACACAAAAACGGAATAATTCACAGGGATATAAAACCTCACAATATGTTGATAGACAAATCAAATAATTTGAAAGCAACCGATTTTGGAATAGCAAGAATATCTTCTTCAGCAACATTGACATACACATCAACTGTTTTGGGAACTGTCCACTACATTTCACCAGAACAAGCCAAGGGCAAATTTATCGACGAAAAAAGTGATATTTACTCACTGGGAGTCGTTTTATATCAAATGTCAACAGGAGAGGTTCCTTTTGATGCACCAAATGCAGTTGGAATAGCATTAAAACACATACAAGACCCTCTTGTTCCACCAATAAAATTGAGACATGATTTACCAAAAGGCTTGAATGATATCATTGTCAAAGCGATGGCAAAAGACCCTAATGATAGATTCAAATCAGCTACAGAACTAAAAGAAATGCTGAAAAACTATCAAAACTACGCATCAGATTTGATGGAAAAAACTACCAAAAGTCCTATTATAAAAGATGTCGATGAACAACCAGAAGTAAAAGAAGCTATTTATAAAACACCTCAAAGACATTCTGACAATGATAGAAAAACCAAATCAAAAAAACTAGCTTGGATTATAATTCCAATAGTACTTGCATTTATAGTATTTTGTGGAATAGTTTTTGGTAAAAAATATCTGGATAAAAATAGTAAAAATATGGTAATAGTACCAGCGTTGACAGGACTTAGCGAAAATGATGCTATAAATAAAGCGAAGGAAAGTAATTTGATAGCTGTAGTTTCGGAATATCAAACAGTTACAGATATGGAGCCTGGTAAAGTATTGAAACAAAATCCGGATTCGGGTAATGAAGTAAAAAAAGGAACGATAATAAAACTTGTTGTAAGCAAAGGAGAAGAACAAGTTTCCGTACCGAATTTATCAAATATGACTCCAGAAAACGCGAAGATTCAACTAAATAAACTAGGATTAGAAGTTGGACAAACCACAAAAGAAAACAGCGAAAATTTTGAAGCTGGTAAAATAATGAAACAACATCCAGAACCAGGTACTAGTGTTGCCAAGGATACCAAGATAGATATCACAATTTCCTTAGGGAAAAAAGAAGAACTTGTTGAAATGGTGGATTTAATAGGAACAGATATTAGTCAAGCTAGCAATAAATTAAAAGCTATTGGTTTAAATATCGGAAACATAGAAAAAAAATTCAGTAATGATTTTGAAGAAAATCAAGTAATATGGCAACAATTTGACCCTGAAAAGAAGCTAAAAAAAGATAGTTCCGTGGATGTAATCATCAGCAAAGGTAAGAAAAAGAATGATTTAGTTGAGAAAACATTTAGAATTAGTAAGCCTGTAGAAAAGGGAATATATACTGTTACAATTAAAGATGAAACTGATGGAAATATTGTTTACGAAAAAAATTATGACGCATCTGATGGAAATATTAAAGTTAAAGTGAAAATCAATCCAGAACACGATATCAAAGTATATATCAATGGAGAACTAGTTAATGTCGGATAAATCAGGAGTTATCACTAAAATTCAGAGAGAATTATTTTTTGTAAATGATGGCAAAAATATTTTTCCTTCTAAAGCAAAAGGAACTTTCAGAAATAAAAAAATAACGCCTGTAGTGGGCGATAAAGTAGATATAGTAGTTGAAAACGGTCTTGGATTTATATTAAAAATACATCCAAGACATGTGCTTCTACACAGGCCTGAAGTTAGTAACATAGATAAGTGTTTTGTATTGACAAGTATTAAATCTCCAGATATTAATCTTATGTTATTGGATAAATATCTATTGATGATTGAAAAATACAATATTGATTGTGTTATTGTTTTTAATAAGTGCGATCTTGTTTCAGAAAGCGAGAAAAAATTTTACTCTAATATATATAAAAAAATAGGATATAAAGTTATATTTAATACTAATAAAGATGGAAACCAAAACGAAGAATTAAAGGCTGAATTTCAAAATCACATAAGTTGCGTAATTGGCCCTAGTGGCGCAGGGAAATCAAGCACTTTGAAAAATTTGTTTCCAAATCAAGAATTTATATCTGGTGAAATCAGCAACAAAACCAAAAGAGGAAAGCAGACTACTCGTCACATAGAAATAAAAATGGTTTGTGACAATACATTTGTTTTGGATACACCAGGTTTTAGTTCGTTTGACCTGAATTTTCTATCTGATAAGTCAGATATTAAAAATAATTTTGTGGAATTTAGAGAAAATAGCAAAAAATGTAAATTTAATAATTGCGAGCATATAAATGAGCCAAAATGCGAAATAAAAAAACTTCTTGAAAAAGGAGAAATTTCTTCAAGCAGATATAACAATTATTTAAAAATAATACAAGAATATGAAAAAATTAGGAGGTATTAATGTTGAATTTGAGCCCGTCTCTATTGTCGTGTAATTTTTTTGATTTGGAAAAAAATCTAAATATATTGAAACAAAAAGGAATAAGATATCTTCATTTAGATGTTATGGATGGTGATTTTGTACCAAATATTTCTTTTGGACCTTCTATAATTAAGCAAATCAGAAAAAAATATCCCGAGTTTATTTTTGATTGTCATTTGATGGTTAATAAGCCAGAAAATATAATAGACAATATTTTAGATGCTGGTGCTGATATTATAACTTTTCACCCAGAAGCAACATTTCACCCTCATAGAATAATTCAAACCGTGCATAAATCAGGTAAGAAATGTGGACTTGCTCTGAATCCTTCTACAAGTTTGGAATGCTGTGAATATATTTTAGATGATTTGGATATAATATTAGTGATGAGTGTTAATCCTGGCTTTGGAGGGCAATCATTTATTGAAAGTCAGTACAAAAAATTAAAAGACGCCAAGCAATTGATAGAAAACTCTAGTCTCGACATAATTCTTGAAGTAGATGGTGGTGTAAAGACGACTAATATAGACAAAGTTATAAAATGTGGTGCAAATTTGATAGTAAGTGGTTCTGATGTATTTAATGAAAATATTGAAAATAAATTAGACCAGTACAACAAATTATTATGTAATTAGGAGGAGATATGAATAAGGATTTAAAATTTATGGTTGAAGGAGCAATTACTTTAGCCTTAACTTTTGTATTAAACAGTATTGTTATTTTTAGAATGCCTAGAGGAGGCTCGATTTCTTTAGCAGGATATGTTCCTATTTTATTATTTGGTTTAAGATGGGGACTAAAAAAAGGGCTATTAATAGGATTGATGTATGGAATTTTAGATAGTTTCTTAGATTCTTATATTATTCATCCTATTCAGTATATTTTAGATTATCCATTGGCTTATATGGCTCTTGGATTGGCAGGGTTAGGTTATAATGCTGATACCGAAAATGGCAAAATCAATGTAAAAATGATTTTATCATGCCTATTAGCCGTTGTCATGAGAGCTGTTTTTGCAATTGCTAGCGGATATGTTTTTTTCAAAGACACACTACCAAAAGATATTCCAGCATTACTGGGCTCGTTCTTATATAATATAACTTATATACTACCAAATGGAATAATTGCTATTGTTGTAATATTGATTTTAATAAAGCCTATGTCTAAGGTTAAGAAAAAATGATTGGATTAATTTGTTGTGCTGGAGAATTGTCAGATAAAAAACTTTTTGAGGAATTTTACAACAAATCTCATATTAAAATAGCTGTTGATGGTGGCACTAAATATTTTACTAAATACAAAAAAGATTTTGATTTTGCCGTTGGAGATTTTGATTCAGTTCAAGTCAAAGATAAAGAATTTTTGGAACTAAATAATAAAATCTTCGAAAAATACAATAAGAGGAAGGATTTCACAGATTTTGAAGCGGCTATTAATATTCTTATTAAAAAAAATTGCGACTTAATTTACTGCTTTGGAGCGACAGGGACAAGATTGGATCACACAATTTCGAATTTAATCTATTCTAAAAAATGTTTTGATTTAGGTGTTGATTTGGTTTTTGTCAGCGATAATAATATAGTTAGATTTTTGGGAAAAAGCACTGAATGTAATATGAGATATAATTATATTTCGATAGTTGTTTTGTCGAATAATGGATTGAGTGTTCGACTAAATGGATTCGAATATGATGGGGATTTTTTTGATGTAGAATATTGTTCAACGCTTACTATAAGCAATAAAGTAAAAGATAAAAAAGCATACATTGAATTAATAGATGGTTTTGGATTGTTGATTGATTCAAAAGATTAAAAAAGAGTCGACTGTGAACCGACCCTTGAAGTTGAACTTCAAAGTCAACTTGAGGGAATAGTTCATTAACGACTCTTTATTTTTATTCTTCTTCTGTTGTTTTGATAAATTGAGGTCTTTCTACTAAACCTGATCTTAAACATCTAGTGCAAACATTAATTCTTTTTGGTTTTCCATCAACTAAAGCTCTGACTTTTCTGATATTAGGAGCCCAGCTTCTATTTGAAGCTCTCAAAGAAAATGATCTATTATTTCCGAAAGTTCTTGATTTACCGCAAATTTCACATTTTTTGGACATAATTACACCTCCTGGTTCTTTTTCAAATGTCTCTTGATATTATAGCATATTTTAAAATGCAATTTCAAGCTTTTAAACGTAAAATATGTTATAATATTATAGTATTAAAATGAAATTAGAATGATTAAAATTTAGAAAGAATATAATTTAATCGTGTATCTTAAAAATAGGAGGTAATATGACTACTAAAATTGACAATGAATATGGTTCAATATTAATATCAGATAATATTGTCAGAACTATTGCTAGTGAAACGGCTATGACTTGTTATGGAATAGTAGGATTAGCTTACAAAAATTTATCGGATGGTTTATTAATTTTACTCAACAAGGATAATATGAGTAAAGGAGTAAAAGTATATACAAAAAATAATAAAATTGTAATTGATTTAACTGTAGTTTTGGAATACGGTACAAAAATTGCTGTTGTTTGCCAAAACATCATAGATACGGTTAAATACAGCGTAGAAAACAAAACTGGTCTTGAAGTGGAATGTGTTAATATATTGGTTCAAGATATGAGAGTAAACGAAAATAAATAGGAGGCACAATGAAGAATGATGCAATACTGTTCAAGAATTGCCTTCTAGCGGGATTTAAGAACTTAGAAAATAAAAAAGAAATTGTAAATAGTTTAAATGTTTTTCCTGTTCCAGACGGAGATACTGGTACTAATATGACACTTACTATTAAATCAGCTATTTCAAAAGTAAACAGTGTTTCAGATATTACAATAGCTAATTTGGCAAAGGCAATGAGCGATGGTTCTCTTATGGGGGCTAGAGGTAATTCAGGGGTAATAACTTCTCAAATTATGAGAGGATTTTACAACGGCTTTAAGGATTATGAAAAGTTCGATGTTTTTGCTTTAAGAGATGGATTTGTGGAAAGCTACAAAACTGCATACAAAGCTGTAATGAAACCAACAGAGGGAACTATTTTGACAGTTTCTAGATGTATGGGTGAGTTTGCAGAAGAAAACTACCAAAACTATAAAGATATCAAAACATTTTTGACGGATATAATATCAACAGGAAATAAGGCGCTTTTGAAAACAAAAGAAATGCTACCGGTTCTAAAAGAAGCCGATGTAGTTGATGCTGGTGGCCAAGGATTGATGTTATTTCTCGAAGGTGTCTTGAATTATGACAATGAGCAGTTGATTTCTGAGACAACAATAGACGAATCATCCAGAACAATTAACGATGATTCTACACAAAATCTTAATCAGGATATAGAATTTGGTTACTGTACTGAATTTTTCATAATGACAGATGAAGATGAAAATGAATACAGAAATAAATTAAAGGATTTTGGAGATTGTATTCTCGTTGTAAAAGGTGATGGAGTTATAAAAACACATATTCACACAAATCATCCTGGAAAAGTTATGGAAATTGCATTGGAAATTGGAGCATTAAAAGACATTAAAGTTGACAATATGAGGCTTCAACATCAAAATCTTCATTCAACAGAAGAAGAAATTAAAAATTGCAAAGATAAAAAAGATGAACCAGAAAAGGACTTTGGCTTTGTTGTGGTAAGTAGCGGCGAAGGATTCAATAAAGTTTTTGATATGCTTAATGTAGATGAAATAATCACTGGTGGACAAACAATGAATCCATCTACTGAGGATATCGTAAATTCTATTGAAAAAGTAAACGCAAAGACTGTTTTTGTATTTCCAAATAATAAAAATATAATTTTGGCTGCTAACCAAGCAAAACAAATCGTTGAAAAAGATGTTTATGTAGTTGAATCCAAGTCTGTTCCACAATCAATTTCAGCAATTCTCGCTTTTAACGAACAAGCAAGTTCTGAAGAAAATTTTGAAAGTTTTAATGATGTTATTTCAAGTGTTAAAACTGGTGAAGTTACATTTGCTGTAAAAGATTTGAATATGCAAGACATAAAGGTTAAAAAAGATGACATTATTGGTCTTGACCAGAAAAATATCAGAGCAGTTGGTACTGATATCAATAAAGTGTCAATGGATTTGCTAAGACAACTGATTGAAAAAGATGATTCACTAGTAACTATTTATTATGGCGAAGGCTGTGATGAAATGGCTGCTAGTAAATTAAAAGATGAATTAGAAAATGAGTATAAAGATATTGATATAGAAGTTGTGGAAGGTTCTCAACCTTTATATTATTATGTATTTTCAATAGAATAATTCCTTGTGCATATTTACAGATAATAGGTTCTGTTGAACAGACTTATTATCTGTATTTTAAATGCAGGGATTTTTTTGTGTGGTGAGTTATGCAATTATCAGAAATAAAAGGAATAGGCAAGAAAAAGCTTGAAGTTTTAAACTCTTTGGGTATTTTTAAAATTAACGATTTATTAAATTATTATCCTTATAGATATGAAAATAGAGCTGTCATTAAGAATATAATAGATACTAAAAACGAAGAGTCTTGTGTTTTGAAAGTAAAATTCGTATCTAAACCTATAACAAAATATTTAAGAAAAAATATGAATTTGACATCTGCAATTTGCTATGATGAAACTTCAAAAATAAACGTATCTTGGTTTAATCAACCATTTATTAGAAATCAAATTTCCCCAAACACCACTTATTATTTGTACGGGAAAATCACCAAAATTAAAGACCAGACAAAAATAACATCGCCGATATTGAGCAAAACTTTTGGTGGTAAATTAGGAATAATTTATCCTATTTACAAGCTCAAGAAAGGAATTACGAACAATGATATGATAAAATTTATCGATTATGCGCTAGCTAATTGTTTAGATGATGTGCAAAATGTAATTCCATATAGTATGATAAAAAAATACGGCTTATCCAATAAAAGAGAGTCTTTGAAGAATATTCACAAACCTGTTGACTATGCTAATTTCAGACAAGCGAGAACTTATCTTGTACTTGAAGAAGTCATTATAATGCAGCTTGCTATGCGTTCAATGAAAAAGGAAAATTGTGTAGATGGGTATGTGCAATTTAAAAACGATAATTCTATTAGTGATTTTATAAAAACTTTGAAATTTGAATTGACAAAAGGTCAAATTGATGCGATAAAAGATATTGAAGATGATATGATTAGTCCAAAAAAAATGAATAGACTAATTCAAGGAGATGTAGGTAGCGGTAAGACAATAGTTGCCGAAGCGGCGATTGTAAAAACTTATTTCAGCGGATATCAGTCTGCTTTTATGGCACCTACAGATATTTTGGCAACACAACATTATGAAGGATTAGTTGAAGATTTCAAAAATATCGGAATCAAAGTGTGTTTATTAAAATCAGATATACCTAAAAAGAAGAAAGACGATATTCTCGAGAAAATTAAATCTGGATATTATAATGTAATTGTAGGAACGCACGCAATAATTCAAGATTTTGTAGATTTTTATAGGTTAGGTCTTGTAATTACTGATGAACAACATCGTTTTGGAGTAGGTCAAAGAAAGAAAATTTCTGACAAAGGTAATAATCCGGATGTGTTGGTTATGACTGCAACACCGATTCCAAGGACTTTAGCTTTGTCTTATTATGGGGACTTGGATATTTCTACCATAAATGAAATGCCTAAAGGAAGAAAAACAGTCGAAACATATTCTGTTGGTTTTAGTTTCGAAAAGAGAATTGCAGATTTCATCAGAAAACAAGTCGATAATGGATTCCAAGCTTACATCGTATGTCCATTGATAGATGAATCTGAAACTCTGATTTTAGAGAATGTAACTGAATTGTATGCAAGATTAAAAAAAGAATATTTTTCGGATTTAAATGTAGGAATACTACATGGAAAAATGAAATCAAATGAAAAAGAATCTGTTATGAAGGATTTTGTAGCAGGGAAAACTAAAATTCTAATTTCAACGACTGTTATAGAGGTTGGTGTCAATGTAAAAAAAGCAAATGTTATTGTAATTTACAATGCTGAACGTTTTGGACTTTCTCAACTTCATCAATTGAGAGGACGTGTTGGGAGGTCATCTGACCAATCTTACTGTATTCTAATAAACAACGCTCATACTGATGAACAAATGAAAAGAATGAGTATTATGGTTAGCACGAATAGTGGCTTTGAATTATCACAACAAGATTTAATTATGAGAGGAAGTGGGGACTTGCTTGGAACAAGACAATCGGGAATACCACTTTTAAATATTGCTGATATAGAGAAAGATTGTGAGTTGATAGAAAAGTCTTCGGTTATATGTGACTATATATTAAATAATAAATTATTAGAAACAAAAGAGTACTCGAATCTTAAGGACGAAGTAACAAAATTCAAAGATAAGTTACTTGAAAATGTGATTTTTAATTGAGGTGAATAATGAAAATAATTTCTGGAAAATTGAGGGGAATGAATATAAATACTGACGTAGATAGATTTACAAGGCCTACAGAAGGAAAAATCAAAGAATCTATATTTAGTGTAATATTTCAAGTCAAGACAAACTCGAAAGCCTTGGATTTATTTGCTGGAAGCGGAGCAGTAGGGATGGAGTTTTTAAGTCGTGGCTGTGATTTAGTAGTTTTTAGTGAAGGCTCAAGCGATAATATAAAATGTATCAACGACAACATAAAGCACACAAAAACACAAGAATACACTAAAGTTTTCAAAGGAGACTTTAAGAAAAATTTGTTAAATATTAAAAGACAGAGCATTAAGTTCGACTATGTTTTCATTGACCCTCCTTATGAAAGACTTAATTATTACAGAGAATCAGTAAAAATGTTGATAGATAATGAATTATTAAATGAAGATGCTCTCGTAATTTTAGAGTCAGAAACCGAATTGGATAGTAGTTATTTTAATGAATTAGAATTAGAAAAACATAAAAATTACGGAAATAAAAAAAATATTTATTTTTTGAGGAAATTTTATGAATAAAATGAAAGTATTATACCCTGGAAGCTTTGACCCAATTACTAATGGACATATGGATATTATTCAAAGAAGTAGCAAAATATTTGATGAAGTAAACATTGCCGTAGTTAAAAATAAACAAAAACAAAGCACTTTTTCTCTTGATGAAAGGGTAAAAATGATAGAAAAATCATGTGAACATCTGAAAAATGTAAAAGTTTATTCGTTCGAAGGATTAACAGTTGATTTCGCGAAAAAAATAGGTTGCAGTACAATAATAAGAGGTCTTCGAGCTGTGAGTGATTTCGAATCGGAAATGCAAATGTCATTGGCCAACAAAAAATTAAATGGAGATTTGGAGACAATATTTTTAGTATCCGACGGTAAATATGCTTTTTTATCTTCATCAATAGTTAGAGAAATAGCCTCTTATGGTGCTGATATTAGTGAGCTTGTTCCTAACGAAATTGTAGAAATAATAAGACGAAAATATGACGACAAATAAATACTTTATCTTGTAATAATTTGATATTTCTATTATAATAAATGTAAGAATAATTAGCTCAATGTGGGAGGGTTATATGGATATTATTAAATTAATAGAAGAAATGGAAGACATACTTGATGAAGCTTCAGCAGTTCCATTTTCAAAAAAAGTAATGGTTGAAAGAGAAGAATTATTATCTGTATTAAAAGATATGAGAGAAAACTTACCAGAAGAAATTAAACAAGCTCAATGGACCAATGCAGAAAAGAACAGAATAATTGAAGAAGCTAATAGAGAAGCTGAAAATATCAGAACACAAGCTTACAAGGAAGCTGAAAAAATCGATCAAGAAGCTCGTTCTAGATTTGAAACAATGGTTAACGAACATGACGTTACAATCGCAGCTCAAAAGAATGCAGAAGACATTACTTCTCAAGCAGAAAACAATGCAAGATTATTGAAGAGTCAATCTATACAATATATAGATGAAATGCTAGAAACTACACAAGATAAATTAAAAGTCTTGTTGGACGAATTACAAGAAAATAGAAATGAATTAAAAGGATAAAAAAACTTAGCAGTTAAATAAAACTGCTAAGTTTTTTTGTTTTACTATTTTACTAAATTATCAGCAAATTTTTTGATTTCAACTGTAGAATTATCATCAGGTGTGTCATAGCAAATAACAGTATCTACAACGTTCAAATTATTTTTTGCACATCTTTCTTTCCAAAAGCCCATCCATTCACCATTATTCCATTCATAAGAACCGAATAAAGCAATCTTCTTATCGCCTAGTTTTGGCTCCAAATCGCTAAACATTGGCTCAAATGAAGTATCTTCTAATTCTTCATCTCCCATTGCAGGACAACCAAATGCAATCAAGTCATAATTATTGATATCACATTTTGCATAATCATCGCTGAATACAACATCAACTTTACAACCTTTTGATTCACATTCTTCTTTGATAATGTTTGTCATTTTTTCTGTGTTACCAGTTTGAGACCAGTACAAAATTAATAAATTCATATTTTACTCCTTAAAATAATTGATTATATCAAACAAGGAATTTCCTTGTAGTGATAATTGTTGTGTAATGATTCTAGCGTATTCAAATTTTTCGAATGTGTACTTTGCCTTATCAACATTTGAATACACTTTCCATTTTCCTGTAAAAATTTCATTTTTTCCATTGTAATTAATAAATCCTAGCACATCATCATAAGGATAACCTAAGAAAAATCCAATTTCATGTGGAAATTCATTTTGAAGTAATCTTTGTTTCAAGAAAGTAATGCTGTTATTAAAATTATCGGTAGGGTAACCATAACTTTTTAGAGCGTTCTTTAATTTCTCATCATTATAATTTTCTATTAAATTTAGATTAAGTAAGTACAGCAATAACTTTTTATTTGATTGCTTCAAAATTATTAAACTAAAATTATATTTTGATAATTCTTCGTTTAATTTGATTATGTCTTGGTAAATTGTATCGTAAATATCAACGTTTACCATATTTGCAATTTTTAAATTGCTAAGTGTAGGATAACAATGTTCTATTATTATTTCATTTAACATGCACACCTCTATAAATTGTTGATAAATATTATCAAGAAAATCATAACACATATTCTCTGAGAAATCAATATTAATTATCAATTAAAAAAGCTGAAATTTATGGTATAATATTTTTGTGATATTTGGTATATGCAAATATCTTGATAATATAGAATGTCTATGTTATATTTTATATATCAAGTAATTGAAATGAGGTGGAAATTTGAAAACTGTTTTTTCAGTGCTTTTAGTTATTGTCAGCATTATTATGATTATTGCAGTAATGAGTCAAGAAACTAAATCAGAAGGAATGGCAGCGTTGACAGGAGAAACTAATGTCGGTGGACATGGTGGAAGATTAACAAAAGACAATTATATTAATAGAGTAGTTATTGTTTCATCTGTTATATTCTTGGTTTCGGCTTTGGCGTTAGCATATATAAAATAATTTAAATTAAATAGTTGAAAGGAGTAAATCATGGAAAATATGTATTACTATTTAGCTATTGCAGCAGGAATTATCGCATTACTATTTGCTGCAATAAAATTTAGTAACATAAGTAAAAAAGGTGCTGGTAATGAAAGAATGAGGGAGATATCAGGATTTATTCACGATGGAGCAATGGCATATCTTTCTCGCCAGTACAAGGCACTTATAATTTTCGTAATTATAATTTGTGTTATTCTGGCAATTGCAATCGATTATAAAACTGCAATTTGTTTTTTAGCAGGAGCCTTATTTAGCGTATTAGCTGGATATATCGGTATGCAAGCAGCAACAAAGGCAAACGTTAGGACAGCTAATGCTGCAAAAGAAGAAGGAATGAATGGTGCACTTAACGTCGCATTTTCAGGTGGAGCTGTAATGGGTATGTGCGTTGTAGGATTAGGAATTTTAGGTATAACAGTTTCTTATTTATTATTTAAAGACGCAGAAATAGTTACAGGATTCAGCTTTGGAGCTTCTTCAATCGCATTATTTGCTAGAGTTGGTGGAGGTATCTATACAAAAGCAGCTGACGTTGGTGCTGACTTGGTAGGTAAAGTAGAAGCGGGAATCCCTGAAGATGACCCTAGAAACCCTGCTGTTATTGCAGATAACGTTGGTGATAATGTTGGTGACGTTGCAGGTATGGGTGCTGACTTATTTGAATCTTATGCAGGTAGTATTCTATCAGGTATTACTCTAGGACTACTAGCTTTTAAAGAAGCCGGTGTTTCATTTGCTATTGCTATCGCAGCAGTTGGAGTTATTTCTTCAATAATTGGTGTATTTGCTGTAAGAGGTGGAAAAGATCCACAAAAATCTCTGAACTTAGGAACTATTATAAGCTCTTTGTTGGCTATAATTGGTTCTTTCTTCCTATCTAATCACATTTTAGGAACAAATAACGCATTCTTCTCTGTTTTGGCTGGTATATTGGTAGGTTTGATTATTTCTCAATTTACTGAATACTACACTTCAGAAGACAAAAAACCAGTACAAAAAATTGCCGAAGAATCAGAAACAGGTTCATCTACAAACATTATTTCTGGTTTGGCAACTGGTATGAAATCAACAACTGGTCCTATTATAGTAATTGCCATAGGAATTATAGCTTCATTCTTCGCATCAAATGGTGCAGCTAACCCAACAGAAGGCTTATATGGTATTGCAGTAGCGGCAATAGGAATGCTTTCTACTTGTGGTATGACAATAGCTGTAGATGCTTATGGTCCTATCGCAGATAATGCTGGTGGTATCGCAGAAATGTGCGAATTGCCAGAAAATGTCAGAGATATCACAGATAAGTTAGACTCTGTTGGTAATACTACTGCAGCAATTGGTAAAGGATTTGCTATAGGAAGCGCTGCGTTGACAGCATTAGCATTATTTGCATCTTATACTGCAGTAGTTCAATTAAAACAAATTAACGTTACTAGCCCAGAAGTTGTTGCTGGTATGTTCATAGGTGGTATGTTGCCATTCTTGTTCTCAGCTTTGACAATGGATGCTGTAGGAACAGCTGCTAATGATATGATTGTAGAAGTTAGAAGACAGTTCAAAGAATTTCCTGGAATAATGGAAGGAACACAACAACCAGATTACAAAAAATGCGTTGATATTTCAACAGGTGCCGCATTAAGACAAATGATTGTTCCTGGATTACTAGCTGTAATTTGTCCAGTTGTTATGGGATTTTTGCTAGGTGCAGAAGCTCTTGGTGGATTGTTAGCAGGTTCTTTGGTAACAGGTGTATTGATGGCAATCTTTATGTCAAACAGTGGTGGAGCATGGGACAATGCTAAAAAATATATTGAATCAGGTCAACATGGTGGAAAAGGCTCAGATGCTCACAAGGCAGCGGTTGTTGGAGATACTGTAGGTGACCCATTCAAAGACACATCAGGTCCATCATTAAATATTTTAATAAAATTAATGACAGTAGTAGCATTAGTATTTGCACCATTAATCGCTCAATATGGTGGAGTATTGCTAAAATTATTCTAAAAATATTAGATAGCATAAAAGAATCGAATGATTCTTTTATGCTATTTTTTTTATATTGAATAATAAAACGATATAAAATTTTAAAATAAACAATGTTTTTTTGAAAAAATGTATTTCATTTTAATATATTTTTCGAAAAAAATTCCCGATAATTTTTCTAAAATAATGTTTTCGAAATCTAAAAAAACTATTGCTTTTTCAAAAAAATTTCTGTACAATTCAAAATTGAGAGTATTTATCACAACTCTCGAAACAGCGGAGTATCAACGTTATGACTAGCTTATAATTGATATTTTGCTAATAAATTCATTGAAAGGAGAAAAAATGAGTAGAGAAATTTTTAAGAAATGGTTATCTTTTACTCTTGTTACATTGGTAACAGTTGCAATAGTGTTTTCTGTTGTGAATTTTTCAATAAGAATGAAAAATTTACATTCAAATTTAAATAAAAATACACTAGCAACAGCTTCTGATAGCTATGTAAAAGGATTAAAGGATGGAGATTATGATGGAAAAGCAGAAGGTTATGGAGGGTCGTTCAAAGTTAAAATTAGCATAAAAAATGGCAAATTAAAAGCTATAAACGTGCTAGAAAACAATGAAACGCCTGAGTACTATGAGAAGGTATCGTTAATTATTGCACAGATTTTAAATCAAGGAAATGCAAATGTTGATTCTATTTCAGGCGCGACAATCACTTCTGAGGCTATTAAAACGGCGGTAAGAAATGCTCTTTTAAAAGCCGGATTTAAAGAACAGATTAAAAAGATAGCTTCTAGTTCAAAAAAAGATGCTCCTAATCCTACAAAAGTAGAAAGTGGAAAATTAAAAGATGGAAAATACGAAGCATCAGCTAATGGATACGGAGGAGTATTAACCGTCAGAGTTATTGTTGAAAATGGAAAACTACAAGACTTCAAAATTATTTCCCATGGAGAAACACCGCAATACTTAAGACGTGCTTCCTCTATAATCGGTTCAATATTGCAATCACAAAGTGTGAATGTGGACTCTGTTTCAAACGCAACAATATCCTCTAATGCCATAAAACAAGCGGTGGCGAAGGCTTTAAGAAAAGCTGGTTCAAAAGAAAAGCCTAGAATAACGTATGTAAAAAACGTCAAAAGGCCAAAAACAAAACTCGGCAAAAAATCTATAGCAATCAAAACCCAAGAATTAAAAGATGGCATTTATCAAGGAGCTGCAAATGGATTTAACGGTCTGATAAAAGTCAAAGTCACTGTCTTAAAAGGATTGATAAGTAACGTTGAAGTTATTTTGAATAATGATGATAATCCTTATTTTAATAGGGCAACTCAAGTGATTTCAAAAATTTTGGGAAAACCTGGTAAAAAAGTAGACACGATTTCGGGGGCCACATATTCAAGTAGAGGAATTTTAAATGCTGTAAATAATGCAATCTTAAAATCAAGCACAAAGAAAAATAAAAACATTGTAAAAGCAAAAGCACAAAAAAATTCAAATAATCCTACAAAAAATGAAAAGCCACAAAAAAACAAAAACAAGTTAGTTAATGATAACAAAGAAAACACAGAAATCATAGAAAATAAGAAGCTGAAAGACGGGACATATATTGGTTTTGGACAAGGATTTAATGGTCCGATAAAAGTTAGAGTGACTGTAACAAACGGTTTGATAGCGAATGTTGAAATACTATCTCACAAAGATGATATTCCATATTTCACCAAAGCTTTGGCTGTATTATCTGATTTACTAGGAAAACCAGGTAAAAGCGTGGATACAGTGTCTACTGCAACATATTCAAGCAGAGGTATAATAAGTGCTGTAAATAATGCTATTAGTCAAGCAGGTGCTAGTGAACAAGACAATTTAGTTGCAAAATCGAGTAACAAATTTTCAAATCATAATTCAAAAACAAACAATGAACTAAACAACCCAAATGATAGTGGAAATTCAAATCAACACAATTTCCATGGGAATAGTGATAGCGGTAGCAGTGCATTCAACAAGAAATTAAAAGATGGAACATATATAGGATATGGTCAAGGGTTCAACGGCGCTATGAAAGTAAAAGTTACGATTACAAATGGACTTGTATCAGGTATAGAAGTGGTATCTCACAAGGAGGATATTTCGTATTTTACTAAAGCTATGTCAGTTATATCAAGACTACTAGGAAAGCCAGGAAAACGAGTAGATACAGTTACTACAGCAACTTATTCAAGTAATGGCATAATAAATGCTGTAAATAATGCAATTAGTCAGGCTATAATCAATTCAGAAAATGATAAGCCTAATAAAACCGAAGATAATCCTCAAATAGAAAATCCAATAGATGATAAGAAAAATCCAAAAGAAAACCCAAATGAATCTTCTACTGAAGAAGTAATTGATGAATGGCTTAAAAAATATTATAATGAAAAGCCGCTTAAAAATGGAGATTATACTGGATTGGGAATTGGATATATTAATACTAGAAAAACAAAAGTATATATCAAGATAGAAAATGGGGAAATAACAAATATTAGAGTTGGAAGTAATTCTGAATATGGTGACGATATGGGACCTTTCAGAAATAAAGCTGAAAAAGTTTTGAAACTATTAAAAGGCAAACAAGGTAGGTTAAATCTTGCAAAAATGGGTCTTTACAGAGAATATTTTGAAACAATTAGAAATAGTAGTGACCCTAAAGCAAAAGTTAAGGAACTTTTCGGTGAAAAGTATTTGAAAAATCTAACTGGATATAGAAGCGATAATTCCGAATCAGATTTAACATTACTATCTCGAACTGTAAAATCTTATATGTCTGAAAAATATAATGCACATGAATTATTTGATAGTGTAAGTGGAGCAACTGTAAGTGCAAGTGGTATTTCTGCTGCAACTAGAGAGGCATCCGAAAAATCATCAAACGATTATAAAACGAACACGGATATTAAAGAAATATCTATTGTTGCACCAAAAAGTAAGAATATAGAAGTAAATGAAAATAGTCCAGTAGATTTTTCTAATATGCAGCTAAATATTATCAAAAAAGACGGCTCTGCTGAACGTGTTGGATGGAAAGATTTTGGCTCAAAAGATATAACTATTACTGATGAAAAAGGTCATCAAATATCAAATGGAAGTGTTTTTGAAGGTTCAAAGAAAGGAAAAATTATAAAAGCTAGAGTATTACACAAACCTTCTCTATCTTATGATGAGTTTAAAATTTCTTTTGGAAACTTTAGCAAAGATTATATTATTGGATTAGAGTACAGCAAAGATGGTTCAAAATGGTATAAGGTTGATAATGTCGCTATGGATTTTGTAGACGATAGAAATATATCTGACCATCAAATCATTAATGCACCATTATCATTTGAATTTGAAAAAGTTAGAATTAGAGCAGTATCAAAACAAGGAAAAAAATATGAATACACTGCTACTCTGCTTCCAGTAAACAAAAAAGTTGAATATTCTTTAGTTAAATCCGATAATCCAAATTCTTTACAAAAAATATACGTTAATTTTGAATTATCTGGTAAAGAATCAGAAAAACATATTGTTGAAAATGATGATAAGAAACGAGATGATGAAAAACCTAAAGAAGAAATAGAAGTAGGCAAAGAAATAATAGACACAAGTTTGATGGAATCAAATGGACAACAATGGATTGAAAGAAAACCAATAAAACCGGCAACCGTAACAAGCTTAGAAAATAAAATAGAAATATTGCCGGAAATTGAAGGACTACCAAAAGGATTGACATTTGATGGAAAAACAATAACAGGTGTTCCACAAATAACTGACGAACAATGGCCAAATGATGGAAGTGGAATAAAAACTATTACACTAAAACTCAAAGCTAAAAAAGGCGACAAAATACTAGTAAGACCAATAACTTATTGGGTATATAGAGACAAAGACAGAGACGGAATGGCGGATGCTGATGAAGATGGAGGAACTAAATTTAACCCACTAAGAAAAGACTCAAACCCTATTATAGTAAATGGAAAAGCGCCAAGTATTGAAGAATACAAAGCAAAATTTTCGAATATTCCAAGTGACGGCTCAGTGAAAATAAAATTCACTAATAAACCAGATTACAAGAAAAAAGGAAAACAACGTGTTAATTTAGAATTTGTTGTTGATGGAATAAAAGAAAATGGAAAATCGTATTTATTTATCAACGTAGTAAAAGAAGTTGAAGGAGAAACTGAATCCATAGATGAAAAACCTAAAGAAGAAATAGAAGTAGGTAAAGAAATAATAGACACAAGCTTGATGGAATCAAATGGACAACAATGGATTGAAAATAGACCGATTCGACCAGCGACTGTGACGAGTTTAGATAAAGAGACAACAATTTTACCTCAGATAGATGGTCTTCCTAAAGGAATGACTTTTGATGGGACAACTATAAGTGGAAGTCCGATTGTAGAAGAAAACAGTTGGCCAAATGATGGAAGTGGAACAAAAACTATTACACTAAAACTCAAAGCTAAAAAGGGTGACAAAATACTAGTAAGACCAATAACTTATTGGATTTACAGGGACAAAGATGGCAATGGAATTGCAGATTCTGAAGAGGGTCAAGTTAACAATTTCACTCCAGTTAGAAAATCTTTTAATCCAATAATAGTAGATGGAGTTGCGCCTACAATTGCTGACTATAAATCAATGTTTTCTAATATACCAAATGATGGGTCTGTAGAAGTTACAATAATAAGAGAGCCTGATTTCACTAAAAAGGCTGATAAACTACAGAAAGTTCTTCTACAATTCAAAGTAAAACGTACAAATGAAACAATCGAAAGTTTTGTTTATGTAAAAATAAATAACCCAGTAAAGAAAAAAGAAAACAAGAATGCTGATATGAATTTAGAAAACAACAAAGAAAGAACAAGAAATAATACACCACAGAACTCTACTGAGCAAAAAAACAATAAAATTCCGGCAACAAAGTTAGAAGCAAATTCTTCAAAAGCGGGAAGTAAAGAATCAGAAAAATTCGAAAAACACGAAAAATTAACTGAAAAGCAAGAAAAAAATTCATTTGAAGGAAAAAATCTTGCAGAAAAAAATTCTCGCAATAAAGAAAATACTAATTAGAAGGAGATTTTTATGACATTAATTATTGGAATTTTATTTACAATTGTTTTTTATGGCATATTTGCTGATTCTATTAAAAAACATGCGGGTGCGTTTTATATTGGAGTTTATGTATGGACAGGTTTAGTGATATTCTATTTTAATATGGGATATGATAGACTTTTGCCTGCTTGGTTTAACAAATATTTTATGAATATTTTTTCGAGAGGGATATTCGCAACGGCAACTTTTATGATTGTTATGTTTTTAGGAACAATTACAAAACACAATAGCTTATCAAAAAAATTAATGAAAGCACGTGGAGAAATATCAATCATATCAAGCTTGTTGGTTATAAGCCACAATATAATATTTAGTGTGCATTATTTTCCGGTCTTGTTTACAAATCCTGGTTCAATGGATAAAAAAACGCTTATAGCGACAATAATCACGATTTTATTGTTACTGATGTTGATTCCTCTTTTTGTGACATCTTTTCAATGTGTGAGAAAGAGAATGAAACCTACAAATTGGAAAAAACTGCAAAAGCTTGCGTATCCATTTTTCATTGGAATCTACATTCATATAATGATTTTGTATTCACAAGATTGGAAGGCACATTTATCAGGGATAATAATCTACACAATTATATATACAAGTTATGTAGTATTGAGATTGCGTAAACAAAAAAATAAGAGATTAAAAACTTCCGTTAAATAATCTAAAAGAGATGGTGTAGTTAAAAATGCCATCTCTTTTAAATTAATAATTAGAAATTAATTATGAATAAATTTTTGCTCATCAAAAGTGCATTTCACATCGGATAATTTTATTTTGAGTTCAAAATATTGTATAATAATAATATCTAGAACTTTAGGAGGATTAAATGGACGAAGTCGGGCCCAATTTATTGGTAGAATTAATTATTTTGTTTTTTTTAATTGCTATTAATGCTTTTTTTTCAGCAAGCGAGATAGCAATAGTTTCTTGTGACAAAAACAAATTGGAAAATATGAGTGAAGATGGAAACGAAAGAGCTACATCTGTATTGGAGCAATTTGAAAAACACACTAAATTTTTGTCAACAATACAAGTTATTTTGACATATATCGGTTTTTTTTCAGCGTCATTATGCGCATCTGGATTGAGTGTGAGTCTATCGAAAAAACTTGTGTTCTTAGGATTGACAAGACAGACAACATATTGGATTTCGGTATTATTTGTTCTTTTGATATTGTCATTCGTTTATATATTGTTCGGACAATTAATTCCGAAAAGAATAGCCCTTAGTGTGGCTGATTCATTTGCATTATTTTCCATAAATATTGTTAAATTTTGTTATTTTCTTTTAAAACCATTTGTATATTTGCTTTCCAAATCAACAAAGTTAATTCTGAGCATTGTTGGTATTAAAACATTAAATGTTGAAAGTAAAATCACCGTAGAAGAAATAAAATCAATGGTTGAAGTTGGAAAAGAACAAGGTCTTATAAATTCAAAAGAAAAAGATATGATTGATGCTGTAATAACTTTTAACGAAAAAACAGCAGAGGAGATAATGACTGCTCGAACTGAAGTTTTTGCAATTGACTTAGAAGACGATATTGACGATTACTTGGATAAGTTGATGGAGCTAAAATTTTCGAGAATACCGATATATGAAGGTGATGTTGATAACATTCTAGGTATTATTTATATTAAAGATTATATGAGTGAAGCATATAAAAATGGCTTTGGTCATGTTGATTTAAGGAAAATATTAAAACCACCTTATTTTGTATCTGAGACTAAAAATATCAATGATTTGTTTTATGATATGAAAAAGAAAAGGATTCACTTAGCGATACTAATAGATGAATACGGCGGGTTTTCTGGGATAGTTACAATGGAAGATCTTGTAGAGGAAATTGTGGGCAATATTGAAGATGAATATGACCATGAAGCACCTGATATTATTCAAGTTGATAAGTTTAATTTCATAGTTAAAGGTAGCACATCGATTAAAGAGATTAATTCTAATATTGGATTAGAAATAGATGAGTTGTCGGATGATTACGACACATTAGGCGGTATGTTGATAAACTTTCTAGGCTATATTCCTGATGATGGATTCAAGAGGAAAATAGACATAGATGGTGTTTTGTACAATATTATATTCGTTGAAGACAAGAGAATTAAGAAAGTCAAAATCACACTGCCTAAAAATTTTTATGAGTAGGTGAGATATGATAATAATAAAAAACAAAGATGAAATAGAAAAAATGGATTTGTCCGGAAATATTATTTCAGGAATGCACGAAGCATTAAGAGGATATGTAAAACCGGGAATTACAACATTGCAAGTAAATGATTTTTGTGAAAAATTCATAAGGTCAAAAGGAGCAATTCCTGCCCAAATAGGTTTTGAGGGATTTCCTTATGCTACTTGTTGTTCTGTAAATGATGAAATCTGCCATGGATTTCCATCCAATTACGTTTTAAAATCCGGAGATTTACTAAAGGTTGATACTGTTGTAGAATTTAATGGATGGATGAGCGACTCGTGTTGGAGCTATGGAGTCGGAGAAATAGATGACGAGACAAAAAGGTTGATGGATGTCACTAGAGAGTGTATGTACGAAGGAATTAAATTAGCTGTAATAGGAAATAGATTAGGAGATATTGGAGCTAGAATACAATCAATAGCAGAGTCAAATGGTTATTCTGTAGTTCGTGAATTTACAGGACACGGAATTGGAAGAGGAATGCACGAAGATCCAATGGTTTTACATTATGGCAAAGAGCATCGAGGATTAAGACTTCAGGAAGGAATGGTAATAACAATTGAACCTATGATAAATATGGGCGATTATAAACTTACCATTGACGATAATGGATGGACGGCAAGAACACTAGATGGAAAAAAATCTTGCCAATACGAACACACATTGGCCATAACTAAAGATGGACCAAGAATCCTTTCAAAACAACAAGGACAATAAAAATAGAGAAGATAATTTATCTTCTCTATTTTTTTATTATTGGAAAGTCATAGAAATCATCTACTTGTTTTTTTGAATAAATAAGCTGACTTAACTTTATATCGTATTCAAATAATTTTTTATAATCACAAGATAACTTGTTTAAATCTCGATAAATTGAATATAAAACAACATCCCCAGAAATACTAGATCTGTCTCTTATACACATCTCCGAGCCCACGAGACCGT
>NZ_CAMXVC010000021.1 GCF_947252345.1 uncultured Finegoldia sp. | reverse complement strand
GAGATTAGAATAACGGTCTCGTGGGCTCGGAGATGTGTATAAGAGACAGAATTGGAGGTTTGAATTTTAAAATCAATATGGTAAAATATGCAATGAAAAAATTTCATCTCGTCAATTTGAAAAATAAATTATCTAATAAAACTTGGAGAATGATAATTGCGGCTTACAATTCTTTATTACCGGGCTTTATTAAAAAATCTATTCTAAATTATTTGACGAGTTGATAAAAATTGTAAAAATGAAAGGAAAAGAGATGAAAAATAAATTAAACAAAATCGTTGAAGAAAAATTTGCAAATACGAAGAATAGAACGCCAAAATACGGATTGAGAAAATTGTCAATCGGTGTAGTGTCATGTATTTTGGGATATGCGTGTGTTTTCGCACCAAGTGTATCAGGCGCAAATATTGAGAATCCTTCTGCTGTTTTAGTAGAAGACAATCAAGTTGCATCGCCTTCTCCACAAGAAAAAAATGGAACAGGTGATGAGAAAAACAATCCTCAAGGCCCTGATTCCAAATCAAACCCAGATGATCAAGTTGAAGAAAAGAAAAACGAAGTAAAAGACAACACAAAATACACAGTGACATATTCACCAGGACTAACTGATGTAAACAAAGCTACAACAATTTCACCAAAATTTAAAAATAAAGTCAATCAAAATGCAGAAGCAATTCCACAAGGTGCTACTTTCAAATTAGGCAAAAATGTTGAGGGAGCAGAAATCAATTCTTCAACAGGTGTTATTAGTTACACGCCAAATGAAAAACAAGCCGGTAAAATTGTTTCGTTTGATGTTGTTTTAGTATTTAATGATAAATCACAAGCAAATATCACAGCTACGATTCAAGTAAACAAAGTATCTTCAAAGGCTCCATTGATAAAAGAAATATTCGAAGGACAAACAAAAATAACTGGAACTGGAGAAAAAGGGGCAAAAATTGAACTAAAAGTAGTGAAAGGCACAGATGGTGAAGGTGATTTAATTGGAAATACAACTGTAAAAGACAATGGGACTTGGGAAGTTACAGTTAGTGGAGAATTGATAAAGAAAAATTACAAAATTCGTGCCATACAAACTGAAGAAGGGAAAGCTCCAACACCAACATTCAAGTTGGTTGAGGAGAAAAAATCACAAGAGCAACAACCACAACAAGAATTAAAATTGTCTATAAATGATGTGACTGAAGGCGATGCTAAGATTACTGGAAACTATGACAAGGAGCACACTCTTCTTGTAACTATAAAATCAAAAACTGGTGAAAAGAAATTTGAAACTGGTGGAGTTTTAGACCCAAATGGAACTTGGACTGTAAACGCAGAGGAAAAATTAGAAGCTGGTGACGAGATAACAGTTAATGAATATACACAAGAAAACCAACTTGCTAAGAGCGTGAAAAAACTTGTAATTCAAAAAAAATCTGACAAAAACAAACAACAAACAGAAGAAGGACAAGACAGCAAAAAAAATCCAGGACAAGAAAATTCAGAAGACAATGGACACACAACTGCAAAAGAGAAATCAGAAACTCCGACAATAAATTCTGTTGCAGAGGGAGATGCAACTATATCAGGAACAGGAAAAGCAGGTGCCAAAATCCATGTTACAAAAACAATTGGAAATAGCCCACAAGGTCTTATAATGGGAGAAAATATTGTGGTGGACGACAGTGGAAAATGGACTTTGAGTGTTCCAAAAGGCAAAGAATTGAAAAAGGATGACGTTGTCTTGGTTGTTCAACAAGAAGAAGGCAAGGAAATTTCTCAACAAGTAAGTTCTGTTGTAGCAGCAAAGAAGGACGACAGTCAAGAACCAAATAAAAAACCACAAGATAATCAACCTTCACAAGAAGACGAAGATGAAGCTGATAAACAAGCACAAGCAAAATTGACTATAAATCCAGCTTATGAGGGTCAAATAAAAATTTCTGGAACTTATAATCCTGGTGATACAATTGGAGTTGAAATCAGACACAAAGACAAGACTTACGTTTATACTGCTAAGCAGACAACTGACGGAAAGGGAAATTGGACAGCAGAATCTGATGAAGCTTTAAAAGTTGGCGATGAAATAATTGTCACTCAGTTTGGAAAAAACACTTATAAAAACGCTGAAAGAACATTAAAAGTAACTGCGAAACCAACTAGTGAAGTTGAACAAGAAAAATCACAATCGCCAAATGTAAATAAAGTAAAAGAAGGTGACGCTGTTATTTCTGGAACTGGAGTAGCTGGGGCGAAAATAAGTCTTTCGAAAGTAGACAAAGAGTCTCGCAAGGCAATTATCTTGGCAACAGATGTTGTTGTAAATGGAGAAGGAAAATGGTCGGTTACAATTGATGCTTCTAAAAATTTCAGAGAAGGAGACACTATTTCCGCATTCCAAAAACAAGACGGAAAAGGCGTATCTGATTCGACTGATATAGTAGTTGCAGCGAAAGAAAACAAGCCAAGCAAACCAGAATCAAATCCAGCACCTGAAAACCAAAAGCCAAACAACGAACAAAAAGAATCTTCAACGTTTCCGTTGGTTTCTGATGTGAAAGCTGGTGACAAACAAGTTAGTGGAAAGGGAATAGCCGAAGCAGAAATAAAAATAACTGTAATTTCAAAAGACAAATCAACAGAAAAAACATACACTACGAAAGTAAACGCCGATGGAACTTGGAAAGTCGATTTGGAAAAAGAATTGCAACCAGAAGATGACGTGACAGCGATTCAAACAGAAACAAACAAAAAATCTTCGCCAAAAGTAGTGAAGTCTGTTGCCAAAAAAATCGAGCACAAGCCAAACAAACCGGAATCAAATCCAGCACCTGGAAACCAAAAGCCAAACAACGAACAAAAATGGTACTCGTCATTCCCATTGGTTTTTGATGTGAAAGCTGGTGACAAACAAGTTGGTGGAAAGGGAATTGCCGAAGCAGAAATAAAAATAACTGTAATTTCAAAAGACAAATCAACAGAAAAAACATACACTACGAAAGTAAACTCCGACGGAACTTGGAAAGTTGATTTGGAAAAAGAATTGCAACCAGAAGATGACGTGACAGCAACTCAAACAGAAGCAAACAAAAAGTCTTCGCCAAAAGTAGTGAAGTCCGTTGCCAAGAAAATCGAGCAAAAACCAGACAAACAGGAATCAACACCAGAATCTGGAAGCCAAAAACCAAACAAACAGGAATCAACACCAGAATCTGGAAGCCAAAAACCAAATAAACCGGAATCAACACCAGAATCTGGAAACCAAAAGCCAAATAAACCGGAATCAACACCGGAATCTGGAAACCAAAAGCCAAATAAACCGGAATCAACACCGGAATCTGGAAGCCAAAAGCCAAACAAGCCAGAATCAACACCAGAATCTGGAAACCAAAAGCCAAACAAGCCGGAATCAACACCGGAATCTGGAAACCAAAAACCAAACAAGCCACAACAAAAGCCAGAAGTGAAAAAGCCAGAGGTTAAAAAACCATCAGACAACAAAACTCCTGAAAAAAAACCACAAACAAAACCACAAAAAAATGCAAAGAAACCATCAGTTAACAACAAAAACAAAGGATTATCATTGCAATACGAACAAAAAACAGTTAGAAAAGGTTCTGTGGTAAAAATCAATGCGGTGTTCAGGGACAAAGATGGAAAAATTATAAAAATGCCAGAAGGAACTGTGTTCTCATTGGAAAAAAATTCTCCAGCGAATGCAAAAATCAATTCAAAAACTGGAGAGTTGACATTTGACACAACTGGCTACAAAAATGGCGACAGAATAGAGCTGACTGTTGTTGCCACAATAAAAGGTTCTACGACAAAAGTATTCGCTTTGTTCACAGAATCTGGCAAATCAACTCAACCAAACGAGCCGACAACATCGACAGAAAATGACACGGTTATAAAAACAAAAGTAGTGATAAATGTTGAGAAAAAAGACAGAAAAGATTCACAAAAAGCAAAAATTTCTCGCAAGAAAAAAATGCCAAAAGCTGGTTATGAAAACGAAGTAATGACTTTGGCAGCGGCTGCTTTATCAGTGGTTAGCGGATTTTGCATTTCAAAGAAAAAAAATAAATAATATGCGATGATTTTTAATCTTCATTAATATCCTATGAAAAAAAATCGCAGATTTTCAACTGACCTCGTAAGTTAGTAGCCAAGCTAACTGATGGAGGTCAGTTTTTTTGATAAAAATCATCACATAGCGTAAAATTTGAGAAATCAAAGGTGTATAATAAAAGTGACAATGAATATCATTAATGGTTTAAAAATCGAAAAATGTGAAGCTGCTTTTTGAATACAAATCATATAACTGTTGAATTTAAGTCAGTGAAATCCTTGGAGGTGGAATATGCTTTTGCTACAAACTTTGATTTTGTGTTTATTATTTTTTGTTTTATGTGTCGTTGGAACGGGAACTGATGCGAAAAATCTGAAAAATTACAGCTCATATCCGGACGAAGTTCAGCAAATCATCAAAGAAACAGAAAAATATCGTGGGAAGTTTGTGGAAAGAGGAAAGGTTGCAGTGTGGTTGGCAAATTTTGTACTGTTTTGCGTGTTGTTTTTTCTTATGGGTTTGGCGATACGAACTAGAAATTTTGACAAAAATTTTTTATCGCTTTTCATATTGGGAGAAAGTTTGAATGTTTTTGACCTCGTGGTAATCGACTTGTTGTGGTGGAGAAACACGAGCCGAATAAGATTTTCAGAAATTCCACAAAAATCCCTGTACCAAAATCCGAAAAAACACGTCCACGCATTTTTGAGAGCCGTGCCGTTGCATTTTTTGGTGGCAATTGTCGATGGATATTTGTTGACATTGTTTTAAAGTCGGATTAGAGTTAAAAATCACTTATAGGAAAGGAAAAGACGATGAATTTTATTTCGTACGGAAACAAAAACGACAAATCGATTTTATTTATTCACGGATTGGCATCGACTGCACAGTTGTGTTTTGGCGAACTGTTGCCTTATCTACAAGACTATTATGTCGTTTTGTGTGAGTTGGACGGCCATTGTCCTACAAAGCCCAACGACGTATCATCCTTGGAAAAAACCATTGATAAAGTTGAAAACTACATACTGGATGAAATGGGCGGAAAAGTCTACGGAATTTGTGGCTTTTCCATGGGGGCGACGATTGCCGTTGAACTAATTTCAAGGGGGAAAATCTCCGCACAAAAAGTTTTGCTCGATGCCGCCATCACGGTTGAACTCGGATGGATTGCACCTCTACTGACGAGAGCTTTTGTTTTTGGAGCGAATATGATTAAAAGCAAAAGACAAATTCCAAGGCCATTATTGAATATGGTTATGGGAAAAGACAACGAAAGCGTTGTGGAAATGTTCTACGAGAAAATTTCTGAAAAGACAATCAAAAATTGCTGCAAATTCATTTACCACTATAAAATTTCAGAAAATTTGAAAAATTTCACCAATCCGGTTTTATTTTGGAGAGGGAGCAATGAGCCACTACCTCTGAAAAGTGAAACTATCCTCAAAAAACACCTCGTCCAAATGAATAGCGAAGTTTTTGAAAAAATGGGGCATGGACAATTTCTGCACGAAAATCCACGAGAATATGCGAAAAAGCTTAGAAAGTTTTTCGACACAAAATAGTTTGTAAAGTTGTAACAAATGTTACTGATAATAATTATCATAAACTTTATAATAAAGAAATAAAATAGGAGGCAAATATGAAAATTGATATTAACAAAGCTGTTTATGTTCTAGTTACAGAAAATCCAGAATTAAAAGATATTCTCATAAATATGGGATTCAAAGCGTTGGACAATCCACTAATGTTCAACACAATGGCAAAAAAAGTTTCGCTGAAACGTGGAGCAAAGATAATGGGAATCGAAAATCTATCTGAAAAACTTGAAAAGTTTGGGTATGAGGTAGTCGATTCGTCAAATGACGATGAAGTTGTGCATAGAAAATTGCTTTTGAAAAATTACATTGAAAGACTGTCGAACGGAGAAAATCTCGAAGCCGTAAGAAAGGATTTTGTGGCAAATTTTGAAGGGGTGTCTTCGTCTGAAATAATGGATGCAGAAGAAGAACTTTTGAGTTCGGGAATAGACAAAGAAGAAGTCAGAAAATTGTGCGATGTGCATTCGGCGTTGTTTCACGGGATGACAGACAACGAAAAAAACGAAGAAAATTACGACGGACAAAAATTTATTTCGTATATGGCGAGGGAAAATGAAAAAGTAAAAGAATTGATAAAGAAAGCCATCGCAAAAATGGATTTTGACGATGGAATCCTAAAAATTTGTTCGCACTACAAGAAAAAAGGCGATTTGATTTATCCGCTGTTGAAAGTGAAGTACAACAAACCGGGTCCATCGGATATAATGTGGGCAGTTGATGTTGAGATATCGAAAAACTTAAAAAGGGCAATAAAAGATAAAAACAAAAAACTTTTCGAGGATTGTCTGACGAGAGCCGACGAAATGACCTACAAAGAAGAAAACATTCTCTATCCGCTTTTGAAAGACACATTTACAAAAGATGATTTGGATATGTTGTACGAGGATCTCAAAGACTACGAACACAATTTGATTTCCTACGCAGATGTTGTCGAAGAAAAAAATATCAGAGAGGACGACTACATTCATTTCAGAAAGGGTAAAATGAGAGTCGACCAGTTAGAGGCTATGTTGGATACGATGGAATTTGAAATAACTTTTGTCGATGACAATGATATAAATTCGTATTACAACGACAACAAAGAAGCCAAAGTTTTTAAAAGGCCGATGAGTTCGTTGGGACGAGAAGTCTACACTTGTCATCCGCCACAAATAGAACCGATGGTCAGAGCACTCATAAAAGATTTCAAAGAGAAAAAGAGAGATTCGTTGAAGCTTGTCAAAAAAATCGGGGACAAAGACTACCAAGTTAGCTACTACGCAGTGCGAGACAAAAACGAAATCTACAAAGGAGTTCTTGAAATTGTTCAGGATATGAGTTTCTACAAGGACTATCTAAAAAAACAAAACGATTGATGTCGAAAATTTTGCAAATATCAAAATAGATGGGACAAAACTCATCTATTTTTTGCTTGAATGAAACAGTTGTGGGTATAAATAGTTTAAAGAAGGGGATTTTTTGTGAAAAATTTTAGCCTGTGTGCAAAATAAATTTTTGAGGGGAAAATATGAACGAAGATATAAATGAAGAATTGATTTTTAAGGAAAAATTGGACGAAACTGTTGAAAGTTTTGGCAAGGGAAGTCAAGAAGGGGCGAAGGTTTCGATTAGAAATTGCCAAGATTTTTTCGGCTGCGTTTCAATCAGCCACCAAAAACAAATCGCAGAAGCTTTCGAAATTGACGAGAAATTCATCAAAACGATAATAAAATTTATACCATCCATCAAGCAGTCGAAAGTTGAATACGAAATAGTGTGCTGTTCTGGGCCGAGATGTGCGAAAAATGGCTCTATGGAAGTTTTGAAAACGGTGAAAAAAGAACTGGGATTGGATTTTAACGAAACATCACCTGACGGCAAAATAAGTCTCAGGTCGCAAAATTGTTTCAAAAAATGCAAAGATGGCCCCAACATAATGATTAATGGCAAATTTTATCATCATATGGACAAGGAAAAAACAAAACAAGTTCTCGAAAAAATACGATAAAAACGAAAAAAGGCTTAGCTTGACGCTAGCCTTTATTTTATTTCATCACCTAAGTGTTTTAATTTTTCAACTTGTTCTTCTCTTCCGAGAACGATTAGAACATCGCCGATTTTAAATGTGTAGTTGACCGGTGGATTGAAAAGCATTTTGTCGTCCTCGATTTTTTTTATCGCAAGGACAATGAGACCGGTTTTGCTCGGAATTTGCGCTTCGAGAAGATTTTTGTTTTCGAGATAAGAGCCACTTTTGACGACAACTTCTTCCAAATCCAATTCCACATCTCCGATTCTCGTAACCACGTCCAAAAACGAGATTATATTTGGCTTTATCATCAACGAAGCCATTCTTTTTCCGCTGATTTCCACGGCGGACAGTGTTTTGTTGGCACCGACTTTTAGCAATTTTTCGCTGCCGGATTTTGTGATTGCATTTGCAATTATGTAAATATTTTTGTTGAGATTTCTCGCCGTCAAAACCGTTACGATATTATCCACTTCAGAATCTAAAGCAGACACAAGTCCCTTCGCTTTCTCGATTCCACATTGCTCCAACACGCTTTCTTCTGTGGAATTGCCTTCCACCACCAAAATATCGTCATGGCTGTAATCATCGAGGTCCTCGCGATTGTCTGTGACTACAACAAAATCCAAATTTTCGTCAATAAATTTTTTGATTATTACCTCTGCCAATTCTCCAGAACCGCAAATAATGTAGTGAGCATTTAGAGCAGAAATTTTTTTGTCCATTTTACTTCCCTTCCACAAATCTTTAACTTTTCCCTCAACAAACATCGCAACTATCGTAGTAAAAGCGTAACCGACAGTGCCGACGCCCAAAAAAATCATCACAATCGAAAAAAGCTCCGACCAATTGCTCGTAGTGCCAATCTCACCGAAACCAACGGTCGAAATTGTAATGACAGTCATATATAAAGCATCGATAAAGTCTACTTTTAACAAAAACATATATCCAACTACGCCGACAACCAATAAAAGCGTAAACGCGTAAAAAATAAATTTCAGTTTCCTTTTTTCGTCCATAAGCCACTCCTTGTTGTTTCAATTATAATATAATCTTCGACAAAAAACTACAACAAAAAAATCTGAAAAAAAATAACGGATTTTCTTCGATGGTTTTCAAAAAAATTTTCTAGTTGTGTGAGTTTTTTTTAGCGTGTATAATAATAATGAATATCAATAAAAGCTGAATTGCAACAATTAATAAAATAATAGGAGGAGAATTGATTTGGAAGTTAGAAAAATTTTGAAATCAGACCTCGATGAATTATCTCATCTTATGGTCGAAACATACAATAAAGAACCCTGGAATGACAATTGGACAGAAGAAACAGCAAAAGAATCGCTTAACACTATTTTAGAATTTCCAAAATTTTACGGAAATGTTGTAGTTGAAAAAGGCAAAATAATTGCGGCGATAATGGGACACACGAGAAAATACTCACAAGAAACGACCTACTACATCTATGAATTTTTTGTATCTGAAGAATACAGGAGAAAAGGCGTCGCTACGAAATTGTATCAGACAACCATCGACGAATTGAAAAAACAAAAAGTCAGCGGAGCTTTTTTTACAACTTTAAAAAACAGCCCAGCTTATAATTTTTACAAAAAACAAGGCGCATGGGATTTGTCGGATTCGGCGTGTTTTTACCATAAATTTTAAAAATTCAAAAAAATCAACAGCGATATTTATTTGGTGGTGCCAACAAATCTGTTGGCATCATTTTTAAAAAAAACTATTTACAACGAGATAAAATTGTTCTATAATTTTCTTATAGACGATAGCGTCGATAGAGGTAAATATGGTTAGAAATAAAAGAATGTCATACGAACAGAGAAAAGAAGAAATAAAAAAAGTTGCGGCGAAAGTTTTTGTCGAGCTGGGATTTTCAAACACCACAATGGAAGATTTGGTCAGAGAAACCGGTCTATCAAAGGGAGGATTTTACCACTACTACAAGAACACAACCGACATTATTTACGATTTGATGGTCGATGGCATCAATTACCGAAATGAAATTATAAAAAAATCTTTGGATGCAGAAAAAAAACTGAGTATCGAATTTTTGGCAAGAGAAATGACAAAAAAAGTAATAGACGATACAACGCTAACAGGAGTTTATGTGGAGTTTTTGCTTACGAAAAAAAGAAACAAAAAACTTGAAGAAATTTACAAAATTTTAGTGCGTAAAACAATAGAAGCCTTCAAGTCGATAAATATTGACTTCAAAGAGTACAGCATTGCAGCCGAGAAATTTGAAATTCTGACTTTTTTTATCAATTCTACGATACTGTCATCAAATATTTTACAATCCAGACAACTTCTGTTGAAGAAAAAGGATTTGATTGAAAAAATGTTTTTGCTAATTTTGAAGGAGGGATAATTTTTTTTATTTTTTACTGATAATGAATATCATAATCTTTTAGAAAGGAGAAAATATGAAAGTATACAAAAAATTGTTGAATTACGTTTCCAATTTAAAACCTCTTGTATTTGTCGCTATACTCTGCTCATTTATCTCGTGCGTATTTATAAATTATGGTTACTACTTGATTTACAAGTTTTTGAAAACCCTTATTGTCGATTCAAACTTGACTTCGGCGGAGAGCTTCGCATTTAAAATAGCTGGATTTATTTTTGTGGGAGCTGTAATTTATTTTTTATCGGTGCTTATAGCACACAAAATCGGATTTCACTTGGAGAATGTTTTAAGAAAAAAAGGTGTAGAGGGATTGAGCAAGGCGAGCTTCAAATTTTTTGACACACATTCATCGGGCAGTACGAGAAAAATAATCGATGACAACGCAGCGCTAACTCATACAATAGTAGCACATATGATTCCGGACAATACGAAAGCATTTACGATGCCGATAATTATTTTGGTATTGGGATTTTTTATAAGTTTAAGAGTTGGATTGTGCATTTTGTTTTTGACAATCTTATCGCTTCTGTGTCTGTTCAGTATGATGGGAGGAAGCGATTTTATGAAAATTTATCAAGAAGCTTTGGACAAATTGTCGGCGGAAACCGTCGAATACATCAGGGGAATTTCAGTTATTAAAATTTTCGGCGTGTCAGTTTCCTCGATGAAACAACTTTTCAAATTAATAAATGAATACTCGGATTACGCCTACAAGTACTCAAAAAAATGCAAACCTACTTATGTGGTATATCAAGAACTATTTTTTGGAATGATAGCAATACTTACAATACCTTTGGTGTTCTTTTTAGACAAATTAGGACAGCCCAAGCTAATCGCACTTGACTTGATAATGATAATGTTCTTGTCGGGATTGATGTTCTCCGCACTTATGGCTGTTATGTACGTCAGCATGTATTCTTTTCAAGGAAGTTATGCAGTAGACTCATTGGAAAAATTATACACGCAAATGCAAGAAGAAAAGATTACGTTTGGAAATGAAGAAGTTTTTGAAAATCACGACATAGAATTTAAAAACGTAACATTTTCTTATGATGAGAAAAAAGTCATCGAAAATCTTTCGCTCAAACTCGGAGAAAACAAAATCTACGCACTTGTCGGAGAATCAGGCTCAGGCAAATCGACAATCGCAAAACTCGTCTGTGCGTACTACAAGATTGATTCAGGAGAAATTTTAATCGGAGGGAAAAACATAGAAACCTACTCGCAAGATGCAATTTTGAGGGAAATATCATTTGTATTCCAAGATTCGAAGCTCTTTTCTGACACAATCTACAACAACGTAGCGTTGGCGAAAGATGGAGCCAAGAGAGAAGAAGTGCTAAAAGCTATTTCGCTTGCAGGTCTCGACAGCCTATTGGACAGGCTCGAAGAACGAGAGCAAACGAAGATAGGAACTGATGGAATTTATCTCTCTGGTGGAGAATGTCAACGAATCGCAATTGCACGAGCTATTTTGAAAAATTCGAAAATAGTTATACTGGACGAAGCTTCTGCGTCGATTGACCCGGATAATGAATACGAGCTACAAAAAGCTTTCAAAAATTTGATGAAAGACAAAACGGTTCTTATGATTGCACACAGGCTATCGGCGATAAGAGGAGTGGATGAAATTCTCCTCGTAGAAGACGGAAAAATTGTCGAAAGAGGTTCGCACCAACAACTTTTCGAACAAGATGGCAAATACAAAAAGCTCTACAATATGTACACAATGGCAAATGAATGGAGGGTTAGCGATGAAGAACTTTCTTAAAAACAAATTTGCGCTCACAGATGATGGAGTAAAAGGAACGATAAAGGCAAGCTTTTACAGTTTTTTGGTTTTTGTCATAAATATGTGTCCCGCAATTTTACTTATGATTTTAATGGAGCAATTTCTATTGGATAAAGCACAGAGCAGAAAATTTTACCTGATTTTCTCTTTTGCAACATTGATAATTATGTTCATACTTTTGAGTATGGAATACGAATCTCAATACAACGAAACGTACAAGGAATCTGCGAAACTCAGAATTGATTTGGCAAAAAAATTGTCCGAACTTAAAATGTCCTACTTTTCGAAACACGATTTGTCAGACCTCGCACAGAGTATAATGGCGGATGTTTCCGCGATAGAACACGCGAGTAGCCACGCTATTCCGAAAGCGATAGGATTTGTGTTTTTTATGCCGCTCATCACCGTTTTGATGTTGATTGGAAATTGGAAGATGACAATCGTTGCTGTTGGGCCGACATTATTATCGTTTTTATTTTATCTGTTGTCCAAAAATTACAGCAAAGGACAATTCAACAAGTACTACGTTAGATTGAGAGAAAACTCCAACGCTTTTCAACAAAGAATCGAACTTTCAAAAGAAATCAGCGCTTTCAATCTTTCGGACAAAATAAGAGAAAATCTCTACGCAAAACTTGACGACAGCGAAAAAATTCACTGGTCGACAGAGAAAAACAATTCTCTTATAATGCTGTTTTCGGGAATTTTCGCTCACTTTTCACTTCCGTTGACGATAATATTGGGGATTTTCCTGATGAAAAATGGAGAAATTTCTATTCTTTATCTATTGGGATATATTTTAGCGGCGATGAAAATAAAAGAAGTTGTTGACTCCAATACGGAATCTTTTATGGAAATTTTCTATATAGATTCCGCAGTAACGAGAATAAACGAAATACGAAACGCAAATGTTTTGAAAGGCAAGGACACGGAATTTGATAATTTCGATGTCGAATTAAAAAATGTAGAATTTTCGTACGAGGACAAGAAGATAATTGACAAAGTAAGTTTTACTGCACCGCAGGGAATGGTGACAGCAATTGTGGGAGAATCGGGCTGTGGCAAGACTACGATTTTGCGATTGATTTCCAGATTGTACGATTACGACGAGGGAGAAATCTTGATTGGAAATCAAGATATCAAACAAGTTTCGACGGAAAGTCTGTACAAAAATATTTCGATAGTTTTCCAAGATGTAAAACTTTTTAACACCAGCATTATGGAAAACATAAGAATCGGAAGAAAAGATGCGACCGATGAGGAAGTCATCGCTGCGGCAAAACTAGCAAACTGTGATTTCATCGAAAATTTGAAAGGCGGTTTTGAAGCGGAAATCGGGGAAAATGGAGAGCAATTATCCGGAGGAGAACGCCAGAGACTTTCCATAGCGAGGGCATTTTTGAAGGACTCACCGATTCTTATTTTAGATGAAATAGCTTCGAGCTTGGACGTTGACAATGAGAGAAAAATTCAAAAATCGTTGAACAAATTGATAAAAAACAAAACTGTAATAATTATTTCTCACAGGATGAAGTCAATCGAAAATGCCGACAAAATTGTCGTTTTAAAGCAGGGAAAAGTCGAAGAAATTGGAACTCACGATGAACTATTGAAAGTGAGTGAAACTTATAAAAAATTGGTTGAAAAAACCAAAGCAGCTGAAGAATTTGTTTACTAGGAGAAAAAATGAATAAAAAATTGGAGATTAAAGATTTAGTATTGATAGGAATTTTTGCTGTAATATATTTCGTGTTGATGTTCGGAATAGGAATGATTGGAGTCGTGCCGATACTATTTCTAGTGTATCCGACAATCGCGGGGATTATCTGCGGGCCGTTGGTGTTGTTGTTTATGGCGAAGGAACAAAAACCATTTGCGCTATTTATTTTTGGAATTATAATGCCAGGCATTATGTTTTTGGCGGGACACACTTATATTGTAATTGTAATAGCGGCAATCATAATTCTAATCGCAGAATTGATAAGAAAGATTGGCAACTACAACAGTATGAAATACAATATGCTCTCTTGTGCGGTATTTTCAATGTGGATTGGCGCAAGTTTAAGTCAAATGCTTTTAGCCAAAGAAAAATACATCGAAATGTGCAAAATGATGGGTGACGAATACACGCACGCCTTGGAAAAACTGATAACATATCCGAATATGGCGTTGGTATTTTTGGGAGCGTTCCTCGGTGGACTTATAGGAGCATACATCGGCAAAAAATTGCTCAAAAAACATTTTGAAAGAGCTGGTATAGTTTAATGCCTATCTACAAAAACTCCATCGTAAATCCAAATCCTATAAGCAAATTTATAGTATTGATTTTGATGAGTTTTACAATTTTGAACCAAATTCACACCGAAATACCAATTGCAATCTTATTTTGCGTGTTTTTCTTCATAAATGATTACAAAAAATTTGCGTTAAAATCACTTTTATTATTTTTGGCACTGATTTATCTGCCAAATTACGAAGGACTGTGGAAGCTTCCATTTGCGATAAAAATTTTTCTCGGACTTTTTCTGATGGTCAGAATGTTTTATCTGCCATATCTTGCGGGAAGTTTTCTGTTAAGAACATCAGATGTTAGCTCCATAATCACTTCCCTTGGAATGTTGAAAGTTCCGAGACAACTTTCCATTCCGTTGGCAGTTATGTTCAGATTTTTTCCTTCGTTCAAGGAAGAAAAAAACAATATCAAGACGGCGATGAAAATCCGAGGAATATCCAAGAAAAATTTCGCAAAGTACTTGGAGTATGTTTTCGTTCCGCTCATAATCGTGTCGACAAATATAGCCGATGACATAGCGAAGGCAGCGGAGTGCAAAGCAATCTCCAATCCATGCGAAAAAACAAGATATTTTGAAGTTAAATTCAAACTTGTCGATTTTATTTATGTGATTTCGTTTGCGATTTTGTTTTTCGGAGGTGTTTTATGGTTAAAATAGAAAACTTAAACGTGTCTTACGGAGAAAAACAAGTACTAAAAAACATTAATTTGCAAATAAAAGATGGAGAATGTGTTGTTCTCACCGGTGAAAGCGGCTGTGGCAAGACGACGATATTAAATTCGATAAACGGAATTTTGGAAAAATTCACCACTGCGAAGATAGATGGAAGCGTAAAAATTGACGACACCGATGTGAAATCCAAACAAATGTATGAAATAGCGATGTTAGTGTCGTCGGTTTTTCAAAATCCAAAAACCCATTTTTTCAACATCAATACGACACAGGAGCTTTTGTTTTTCTTGGAGAACATTGGCCTCGACAGAAAAGAAATGGACAAGAGGTTGGAGAAAATGTTGGAGATTTTCCCAATAGAATATTTACTCAACAGAAATATTTTTGATTTGTCTGGAGGCGAAAAACAGGTTTTGTGTCTTGCAAGTGCGTATATTTCCGGATGCAAGTTTATGTTGCTGGACGAGCCGACGTCAAATTTGGACAGAAAATATATAGATATCCTCGAAAAAATGCTCAAAATTTTGAAAAAAGAAAAAATAAGCTTGATTATTGCCGAACACAGGCTGTATTATCTTATGGATATCTTCGACAGACTTTTGTATATAAAAGATGGAGAAATAAAAGAAATCTACTCGAGAGAAGAATTTTTGCAGTTTAGCACGGATGAGTTGCACAAGATGGGTCTTCGAAGCATTGTAAAAGAAAAAATGAAAGTCGATTCAATCACTGATGATGGACAGCTCTACCTCGAGAATTTGAGTTTTCAGTTTGCAAAAGACAAAAAGCTCGAATTGAAAAACCTTCACTTCAACAATGGCTTCGTCTATGGAATAGTCGGGGCAAACGGATGTGGCAAGTCGACATTTGTAAAATCATTGATTGGCGTGATGAAAAAATCAAAAGAAAAAGTTTACTACAATGGAAAACTTCTCAGCAAAAACGAGCGATTGAAAAAATCTTCACTTGTTATGCAGGATGTGAACAATCAATTGTTCAGCGAATCGGTGGATACTGAATTGAAACTCAAAAACCAAGAAATAAAAGAAGAGATGATAGATGAACTTTTACAAAAATTGAATCTCTTATCGTTCAAGACAGACCACCCAATGAGTTTGTCCGGCGGACAAAAACAGCGAGTCGCTATTTTGACGAGCGTTTGCGATATGGCGGATTTTATTTTCTTTGACGAGCCGACAAGCGGAATGGATTACAAAAATATGATGGCGATATCGAAGACGATAAAAGAACTGAAAAACGACGACAGGATAATTTTCATTGTTTCGCACGATGTGGAATTTTTGAACGAAACAAGTGATTATGTGTTGGATATAGAAAAAGAAAATAATTTTTAAAAACAAGCCTTTGTGATTTTTTCGAGAAATTGCAGAGGTTTTTTGTTGCGAAAAAATTTTTGAAACTTGCCAATGATTTTGATTAATTTAAAATTTTGTTGACAAAAAAGATTAAAAGAACTACAATAGTTCTAAATAGAACAATGAGGTGTTATTAAATGAATTTTTGGGACAAGCACAAGTCGATTACACTTTTGTACGAATCGCTCACAAAATCTGTTTTGGACAAATACAATTTGACGCAAATGGAATACGACACGATGATGTTTCTTCACTACAAACCAGAACAAAACACGCTCGCCGAAATCGTACGAGCTAGAAAATCCACGAAATCACACGTGTCGACTTCGCTGAAACATTTAGAGCAAAAGGGATTTATCGAAAAAAAACCGAGAAAAGAAAACAAAAAATACGTCGAGATTTTTTTGTCACGAAAAGCCAATGATATTGTCGTAGACGGAGTAAATTGTCAGAAAAAATTTATGAAAAGTCTTTTCAGAAATTTGAGCGATGATGAGATGAATGTGTTTACGGAAATTTTCTCGAAGATTTGCAAAAACGCCGAGGAGTGTCTGTGATATGAGGAGGATTTATGTTCAAAGTAAAAAAGAAAACTCTTTTATTGATTGCTGGAATTGTGTGGTTAATCGCTGGAACTAACGTCACGAGACTGGGAATTATTTCTTATTTTCAAATAGATAAAAAATTGTATTGGTATGCACTTAGTGTTGTGATTTTTGGATTGTTTGGATTGATGTTTTACAAAATGACACAAAAGCACACGAAAAGAATTTTGCAATACGAAAGCGACAGACCTTTCTGGAATTTTTTCGATGCAAAATCATACCTAATAATGTTTTGTATGATGTCTTTCGGAATAGGGATAAGAAATATGGGAATATTTCCGCAGTATTTTATAGCTTTTTTCTACACGGGGTTGGGAGCTGCACTGGCTATGAGCGGAGTTGTCTTCATCGTGAATTATTTTTGTTGTGAAAAAATTGAAAAGGGGAGATAGTTATGACAGAAGAAAAATACAAACCACGTTTTTTTGATTTGTTTGAAGTTGTGTTCGACATTGGGTATTTGAGTTTTGATTTGGTCGCAGGGATTTTGTTTTTTATTTTCTCGAAGAACAATCCGTTGTTTGTGATGTACGGAGTACTGACGTTGACGTTGTGCTTCGGAGATGCGTTCCATTTGATTCCACGAGTAAAAAGAGCATTGAACGGAACTAGCGAAAAAATCGAAAAACAACTTGGAATCGGACTACAAATCTCGTCCATAACGATGACTGTTTTCTACGTCTTGTTGTTGTATATTTGGAAGCTCACATTTCCCGAAATAAAATCTTCGCAGATTTTGGATTTTTTGATTTGGGCGAGTGCGATAATTCGAATTGCAATTTGCTTGTTGCCGCAAAATGATTGGACGGGAGCTGGAAATCTCAAATTATCCATTATAAGAAACACGGTGTTTGCAGTTACGGGAATTTGCGTGATAATTTTGTACAAGATATCTGGAAATTCAAACGGCATTCAAATGGGGAAAATGGTGTGGGCAATAATAATCTCGTTTTTGTGCTACATTCCGGTGACAGTTTTCAGCAAAAAATTTCCGAAAATAGGAGCGTTAATGATGCCGAAAACCTGTGCCTACATTTGGATGATAGCAATGGGATTGCAGTTGTTGTTCGCAAATTAAAATATTTTCAAAAGCTTTTGGTTTATTCCAAGAGCTTTTTTATTCTCGAAGAAAAAATTAAAAATAAAAGATGTATTTTGTTTTAAAAAAAGCGTCGATAGGTTAAAATATAAATATACACAAAAATAAATTTGTGAAAATAGGAGGGCAATATGAACCAAAAGTCAAAAAAACTCGCCAAACTGCTGTTAGCGACGGCGATAATTGTAGGAGCGTTTTCGTTTAATTCATCGATTGCACAGGCGGATGATGTGCAAATCAATGGAACAAACTTTCCTGACAATAATTTCAGAGAGCTTTTAAAAGGCGAAAAATACGATAAAAACAAGGATGGAAAATTCAGTCCGTCGGAAATCAAAGACATCAAAGAACTAAATTTGTCGAGATATTCTTTCCCAAAAGATTCTAACTTTGACAAATTCGATGTCAAGGGAATTGAAAATTTTACTGAACTTGAAAACATAAATCTTTCAGGTATGAGTTTGGAAAAAATAGACTTAAGCAAGAATACAAAATTAAAGAAATTGAACATATCGCATAATCCAATGGCACAACTCGATTTAAGCAAAAACACAGAGCTTACTGATTTGAACGCCACTCAGATTTATGCAACTCAACTCGATTTGAGCAACAATACAAAGCTTACAAAATTAGTTTGCAACAGAACTAGTTTGCAATCTTTGGATTTAACAAAAAACACGGAACTCGTCGAAGTGGAAATAATGAATGGTTCTTTGAGTATACTTAAACTCGGAAACAACAGCAAACTTGAAAAATTAACTTGTATGCAAGTCAAATTAAATGAATTGAATTTAAAAAACTGCACAGCTCTAAAAGAATTGGACTGCTCATACAACAACCTTGGTTTGCTAGATGTTTCCAACAACAAAAAACTCACTGTTTTAAATTGTGATTACAATAAAATACTGGTGCCAATAGATTTGAAAAACAACACTGAACTTGTTGAATTGGGAATTTCGGGAAACGCAAATTCCGATTTGGATTTAAGTAAACTCACAAAATTAAAGAAGCTTTATGTCGATGAAAATTATCTGGGAAAAATAGATTTAAAAAACAACACAGACTTAGAAACATTGAGCTGCGACAAAACAAACCTCAGAGACTTAGATGTGAGCAAACTCACAAAATTAAAGTATTTAAGTTGCAAAAACAACAATTTGAACACATTGAATTTGAAAAATAATACATTACTTGAAGAATTGTATTGCGATTACAACAGAATTTCGAACTTGGATTTGAGCAACAACATATTGTTAAAACAGATTGAGTGTACGAACAACATTCTCGAAAAATTGGATTTGAGCAACAAATCTCTTTTAAAATTCGTGAAGTGTCACGATAATTTGCTCAAAAATTTGAATGTAAATTCTTGTTCGAGCTTGGAAGAACTCGATTGTAGCTACAACAAGTTGGAAAATCTCGACATCACATCAAATTATAAATTGTTGGAATTGAAGTGCAGCAAAAATTTGTTGACTAATTTAAATCTCGAAAAAAGCACTGGATTGAAATCTCTCTACTGTGGAGACAATAGATTGAGCAACTTGGATTTTTCGAAGACAAGAGATGCTTCTTTGGATTTGAACAATCTGACTTTACAAGAATTGGATATTGAAATAAACAAGGAAGATAATTCGTTTGATTTGACAAAACTTCCTGGAAAATTCGACGCTACGAAAGTTAGTAATTTGAAATCGGCAACAATAGATAAAAACAAATTGACAGTCGACAAAGACGCAAAGACGGTGACATTTGACTACAATATCAATTCCAAAAACAAACTAAAAGTCACTATGAACGTAAAATTCTCGGACAAGGACGAATCAAAAATAAACAGAATTTCGGGATACGACAGAATCGCAACTGCAATTGAGGTTTCAAAGAAAAAATACAAAGAAGCCGATACTGTAATTATTGCGAGAAGCGACATTTATCCGGATTCTCTTGCAGCTTCATCACTTGCTTGCAAATTGAAAGCGCCAATTTTGTTGACTGAAAGCGACAATTTGGACAACAGAGTAAAATCTGAAATCGTAAGATTAAAAGCCAAAAATGTAATAATCGTCGGTGGAATAAATTCTATAACTAGAAGTGTAGAAAATTCTTTGATATACTACGACAAAGACAGCGACATAGAAAGAATTGCGGGCGACAACAGATACGAAACATCTGCGGCGTTGGCAGAAAAATTGATAAAAGTTGCCGGCAACAAGAACACAGCTATAATTGCAAGCGGAGAAAACTTCGCCGACGCACTCACAGCAGGAGCATACGCAGCAGGAGAAAATTATCCGATTTTGTTGGTACAAAAATATTCGATAAACGAAAAAGTTGCGAAAGTTATCAACGACAACAAAATCAACAAGACTATACTTGCCGGTGGCGTGAACTCCATTTCTGAATATGTAAAAGATGAATTGCCAAATGACACGCAAAGAATCGCAGGAAAGAACAGATACGAAACATCTGCAAAAATCGCCGACAAACTTTTCAAAGCAAAATCAGCTTATGTAGCAAGCGGAGAAGTATTCGCAGACGCATTAGTCGCATCACCTGTGGCTGCAAGTCAAAAAATGCCTATATTGCTAGTCAGCAAATACGGAGTTTCAAAAGAAGTAAAAGACTACGTTAACAAAAACATCGACCACAATTTAGTCGTTGTTGGTGGCGAAAAATCAATTCCAAATTTCGTAGTCAGTGAATTGGGAAAAGCAAAAAAATAATCGAAATAACAACAAAAAAAATCAGAGTCATTTGACTCTGGTTTTTTTACTTCATTCTATAATCGCAAACTCTCGCAAATCGCAGAGATTTTTTCATAACTTCGTAATCCAAGTAATCGGTCGTGAAAATCTCCCCGTCAACATTTACCATCAATTTTTGCTCAAATTCGATGTGACCATTTGTCAATTTTTGAAAATGAATCAACGAGTTCGATAAGTGTTTGCCTTTTTTGTATTTGAAAATAAGTGGAATCAACTTCAACAAACTCATCTTCTCTGCCAAGCACAACTCCAACACGCCGTCATTTACTCTTGCGTAAGGAGAAGGATTGAATCCACCTCCGTAAAAACCACCGTTGCAGATAGCTCCTAACAAAAATTCCCCATTCAAATCCACTTTGTCGTTGTCGCCGTTTTGAGTTGAAGATTTCAGATTGAATTTTGGAATATTGAACAAGTTTTTCATAATCGCAATCGGATAGGCATTTGCACGAAGATTTGGATTTTTCTCCAGTAACTTGTAAGTCGTGTTCAAAATAATCGTATCGAAGCCGAAACTCATCACATTGACACAATATCTGTCATTGACTTTGATGATGTCGATGTCTTCTATCGAAGGATTAATCGTGTTTTCTATTTTAAAATTCTTGTAGTCAAAATTCTTGGCAAAATCGTTCGCAGTTCCCGCAGGAATCAATCCCACGGCAAACTTCGCATCGGTTTTTTTGATTTCGTCACACACCTCGTTAAGCGTGCCATCGCCGGAGCAAACATACATTATCAAATCGTCCTCGTCTTTGTGTTCTCTGACGATTTCTCTGGCGTGGTCTTTGTGTTTTGTTTTCACAATCGTGTATTTCAAATTATTTTCGCCGTAACATTTTGCGATGGAGTGTTCCAATTCTAAAAACGAGCCTTTGCCTGCTTTGCTACTCAACAAAAATACGTATTTCATTTAATCACCTTTTCATATTATAATATAAACATAAAACGCTGTACATATTATTTTCGACAAAATTTGAATTGAAAATAATCGAATTTATCAGTCAGCGAAAAAAGGAGTTTCAGAATGAATAAAATAATTTACAAAGTTTTATTTGTGGTTTTAGTCGTGGCAGTTTTAGAAATTTTTGACAGATTTTTCAAAGACAGAAACGACAATCCGACGAAAAACACAATATACAAAACGTTGATGGGGATTTTTTGGGCGATAGCAGCCGTTGCCACAGTCTTGTTGTACTGGTCAGGGTTTGGATATTTCAAAGCTGGAAAGACTTCTGTGGCTGTTAAATTGTTTGCGTTTGGAATTTTTATGACGGTAAGTGTCGGCTACAAAATTTACTCATTTATGAGAGAAAAAAATGGACGTGTTTAAAGAACTCAAATGTCTTCAAGATTTAAAATATCGAGATTTCCAAGCAAAATTAATCCCTACAATCGACAAGAAAACAATCATCGGAGTTAGAGTACCGCATTTGAGAAAATTTGCGAAATCGCTTGACGAAGATACTATAAGAAAATTTGTGTCCGATTTGCCACACCAGTACTACGAGGAAAATATGCTCCATTCGATTTTGATTTCCAACGAGAAAAACTTCGACAACTGCATCGTAATGTTGGGAAAATTTTTGCCGTTTGTCGACAATTGGGCTGTGAGCGATGCTATAAGTCCTCCTGTATTCAAGAAAAACAAAAAGCCATTAATCAACAAGATAAAATTATGGGCAAAATCGTCCGACACTTACACCGTTAGAGTTGCAATCTGCCTGTTGATGAAATATTATCTCGATGAGAGTTTTGATGTTGAAAATTTGAAAATAGTGACGGCGATAAAAAGCGATGAGTATTATGTAAAAATGATGATGGCGTGGTTTTTTCAAGAGGCACTCGCAAAACACTGGGAGGATGTCATTTTTGTTCTTCAAGATAATTTATTGGACACTTGGACGCACAACAAGACGATTCAAAAATCCACAGAGAGCTTCAAAATCTCCGCTGACGAGAAAAAATATTTGAAATCATTGAAAAGAAGGTGAATTATGAAAATAAATATGAGAAAAAGCAATCGTGAAGTAAAAGATTTCGACGAACAGATAAAAATTGTAGACTCGTGCGATGTTTGCAGAATTGGCCTCGTTGACGATGAGGGCTATCCGTATATTTTGCCGCTCAATTTCGGCTATGCAGTAAAGAATGGCGTGCTTGAATTGTATTTTCACGGGGCGATGGAAGGCTACAAATATTCTCTGATTGACAAAAACAATAAAGTTTCATTCGAGATGGATTGCTCGCACGATTTGTACTCCGATAGAGAAAAAGGATACTGCACGATGAATTATTCGAGCATTATGGGCAAGGGCGTGATTGAATATGTTACACAGCCCGATGAAAAATTCGAAGCGCTCACAGTGATGACCGACCGATATCACATCGAGCATTTTGAATTTAATCCCAAGGCGATTCCGAGGACGAGAGTTTTCAAACTCACTGTGACATCAATGACGGGCAAACACAAAGAAATGCACAAATAAATTTATACAGAAAAATATTTATTTTTCAAAAAAACTTGACAGTATAACTTTTTCAAGATATAATTGTAGGGTAGTAAGTAATTAAAAGTAGTAGATTAAAGTTTTGTAAAAATATTTTATTCTCTTTATTAATTAATGCTCACAAAAATAAAAACAGTACACAGGTACAGTCGTTCTTTCGAGAATGACAAGGAGGATAGTATGAGTAACGGAACAGTAAAGTGGTTTAACGCTGCAAAAGGATTTGGATTTATCACAGGTGACGACAACAAGGATATTTTTGTTCACCAAAGCGCAATCCAACAAGAAGGCTTCAGAACATTGGAAGAAGGACAAAAAGTTTCTTACGATGTTGAAGCTACTGAAAAAGGCGACAGAGCCGTTAACGTAGTTAAATTATAGGACAGAAAGTTCAATCCGCGTGGGTTGGACTTTTTTTATTGCAAATTTATTTTAAAAAAATTTCGCAAAAATCTTGCGAGATTTTGTTTTCCGTCATTGTCATATATGATATATTAATAGTAGATTTTAAATTATGGGGAGGAATTGAGTATGGATTTTGAAGAAGTTATAAAAAATCGTTACTCTTGCAAAAAATTCAGCAATAAAAGAGTTGAAAATGACAAACTACAGAAAATTTTGGAAGCTGGAAGAATCGCACCGACTGCGAAAAATCTTCAAGAACAGCACATTTATGTGATACAATCGGAGAAAAATTTGAAAAAAGTTGACGAGTTGACGCCTTGCAGATATGGAGCGACGACGGTGTTGCTTGTTGCGTTTGACAAGACAAACGTGTTTACATATCCCGGCGACAGTAGAAATTCCGGAATCGAAGATGCGACGATAGTTGCGACACATATGATGTTAGAAGCTAAAAACCAAGGAGTGGAAAGCTGTTGGATTAATTTCCTCGACCCAGATTTGACTCACAAGAAATTTTTGCTTCCGGGAAATGAAGAAGTGCTTATGATGTTGGATTTGGGTTATCCGGCAGAAGATTCTGAAATGAATCCGCTTCACGACAAGAGAAAAGACATTTCTCAGACGGTTTCATTTATGTAATATCAAATCAGACGAAAGGAAAATTATGAAAAAGAGAAAAATTGAAATAATGGACTACGCGCCAGACATTATGAGAGAACTTCCGAAGGGAATATTTTTGAATACAAAATCAAACGGCAAATTCAACAGTATGGCGATTGCTTGGGGGACGATTGGGTACAATTGGAGCAGACCTGTGTTTGTTGTCTACGTCAGAGAAGGACGATTCACCAGACAGTTGCTCGACGAAAATCCCGAATTTACAATTAGCGTTCCAATCGGAGATTACGACAAGAAAATTATGAAAGTTTGTGGAAGCCAAAGTGGACGAGACGTCGACAAAGTGGAAAAAGCAAACCTCACTCTCGTCGAACCGGAGAAAATTTCTGTAAACGGAATAAAAGAACTTCCACTCACAATCGAATGCAAAGTTATTTACCGACAAAAACAGGATTTGTCGCTTCTCGAGGACGATATTCTCGACAGATTTTACCCACAAGATGTCGACAGCTCATTTACAGGCTCGAACAAAGATTCTCACATAACATACTTCGGTGAAATCGTCGACAGCTATATAATTGAAGATTAAAGGACAAACGGCTTGGATTTTCTAAGCCGTTTTTGAATTGCTGATTTTGTAAAAATAATCCGCGAGTTCGTCTGGTTCCTCCAATCCGCCTTTTCTAATCCAGTGGAGAATCATACCTGAGTTCACCGACAGAAAAACCTCCGTCGAATAATCTTTCGGCAAAAACGGATGATGCTCGATGGAATATTTTAGCTCCGGCAAAACATCAATCAACGCCAACAGAAACTTCCTCAAAATATCGTCGATGTATTTGTAGCTGTTCATCGTCAACGTGTAGATAAAATCGAAATCGTCCTTCACGCAATCGAGGACTTTTTTTATAATATCGTAGGAATTTTTTTTGCCGACTTTTTCATTCGTCAAAATATTTTTCAATTCTTCCAATAATTCTTCGACCAATTTATCCACCAAATCCATCTTGTCGACGTAGTGCAGGTAAAAAGTTCCCCTGTTTATCTTCGCTTTTTTTGTGAGCTCACTGACCGAAATCTCGCTCAAATCTTTTTCGTTCAACAGAGCAATCAACGCCTCTTTTAATTTTTGTTTTGTATTTGTTTCTCTTATTTGTGACATAAAATCTCCTTAAATGAACAAATCGTTCAAAATTGTTTCTTGTTAAGCTTTCGCTTTTAATATAAAATAAAATATATAAAAAATCAACACATTGTTCATATAAGAGGTGAAATAATGGCATATATAGAAATGAAAAACAGTTTTAAACGATACAAATCTGGCGACACGGAAATAATTGCCAACAATGACATATCTTTTGAAATAGAAAAAGGAGAACTCGCCTTAATTTTGGGCTCATCTGGAGCTGGCAAATCGACCGTGCTCAATATTTTGGGCGGAATGGACACAAATGACGAGGGGCAAATTTTAATCGATGGAAAAGATATCAGCAAATTTGACGAAAAACAACGCACGAATTACAGACGAAACGACGTCGGATTTGTGTTTCAATTTTACAATCTCGTCCCAAACCTAACTGCGAAGGAAAATGTCGAACTAGCATCCGAAATCGTGAGCGATGCGCTCGACGCAGAAGAAACATTGAAATCAGTCGGGCTTGAACACAGGATGAATAATTTCCCAGCACAGTTGTCAGGTGGCGAGCAACAGCGTGTGGCGATTGCCCGTGCCGTAGCGAAAAACCCGAAGCTTTTGTTGTGTGATGAGCCGACCGGAGCGTTGGATTACAACACAGGCAAGCAGGTTTTGAAAATCCTGCAAGAAATGTCACTAAAAGACGGGGCAACCGTTGTGATTGTCACGCACAATCACGCACTCGCACCGATCGCCGACCGAGTAATCTATATGCACGATGCGAAAGTTCGCAAAGTTGTAATCAACGACAACCCACAAAGCATAGAAACGTTGGAATATTAAAATGAACAAGAAGACATTGAACAAGACGGTTTTAAAATCGTTCAGGGAATCAAAGGGAAGATTTTTGTCGATAATGCTGTTGATGATGTTGGGGTCGATGACATTGATTGCGTTGAAAGTGACAGGAGACGACATCGACAAGACGGCGAACAAGTACTACGAAGAACACAATTTGTCCGATGTAAATGTGGTTTGCAATTATGGAATTTCAAAAAATGACGTCAGGGAATTGAGCACGAAAGAAAAGTTGAAAGACATTGAGTGTGGGCATTTTACCGACGTCACAATCGACAACACGCCACAAGCGTTTAGGATTTTTTCGAAGACGAAAAACATATCCGAGTTTGAACTCGTAAAGGGAAGATTTCCGCAAAAAATCGGAGAAATCGCTCTGACCGACCAATACTCCGGTGTGAAAAAAATCAACGACACGATTGTGATAAAAGAAAAAGACGAAGACAGCAAAATATTAAAACAGGAAAAATTCACCATAACGGGATTCGTCAACTCCAGCGAGATAATCTCGAAGACCGCCCTCGGAAACTCCTCGGCAGGTTCGGGAAGCTTGGAAGGTTACGGCGTGGTGTCGGATGAAAATTTCGATTCGGAAGTTTACACGATAGTTCGTATGAGATTTGACGATTTGAGAGGGCTCAATTACACCGACCCAAAATACGTCAAACGAGTTGAACAGCATCAGAAAGTTCTCGATGAAATGCTCAAAGACAACGGCAAATCGAGATTGAATGAAATAAAAAAGAAGGCGAACGAAAAAATATCAAAATCAAAGAAGAAAATCGCCGACGCCAAGAAAGAATTGGAAGATGCACAGAAGAAATTGAACGACGGACAGCAGAAATTAAACGAAGAAAAATCCAAGCTGGACTCATCGAAAAAACAACTGGCGAACAAAGAGTACGAGATAAAATCTTCACGATATCAAATATCCTCTGCAGAAGAAACCCTCGAAGTCACGAAAAAACAGTTGGACGATGCGAAGATTTTGATTGCCAATGGACAAAAACAACTCGATTCGAAAAAACCAGAAGTCGAAGAAAACAGAAATAAATTGTCCAAGGCGAAGTCAACGCTCGATTCCAACAAGAAAAAGCTCGATGAGAGCCTCAACCAGATAAATCAGGGAAAATCACAAATTGCAAATGCGAAGAAGGAACTCGAAAACAAAAAATCGGGCCTCACAAAACAGGGGATAATTCCCGAAAACGTCCCCGAAATTTCTCAAAGTTCGCAAGCAATCGCACAGCAAGAACTCGTTTTAAAACAATCCAAAGCCAAGTACAACGAGGGGTTGACCGAGTACGATCAGGGCTTAAAAAAATACCAAGACGGGATGAAAAAAATCGACGAATTTGACAAATCGCAAAATCAATTGAACCAAAAAAAGAAGCTCTACGAGGACGGAATTTCAAAATACAACAGCGGTTTGCAACAGTTAAACGCATCCAAGAAAAAATATCAAAACGGACTCGTGCAGATAAAATCGGCGAAATCGAAAATTCAAACCGGTTACAAAACTATAAGTTCGAAGCAGGAAGAATTAAACGACAAGAAAAAAACTTTCGTCTCCGAAAAGAAAAAAGCACAGGACAAGATTCAAGATTCAGAATCGAAAATCGCAGACGCACAAAAGGATATAGATGGACTGTCAATTCCTGAATACTCGACATTCACGAGGAGGACAATGCCGGGAGGCGACGGAATAAAATTGACCGAGACAACCTCCTCCGGAATCAGAAAAGTCAGCAACCTATTTCCAGTTGTGCTCTACCTCGTGGCGGCACTCGTGACGGTGACAACGATGACGAGATTTGTACAAGAAGAACGAAACAACGCCGGAATTTTAAAAGCGCTCGGCTACAACGACTACGATGTGATAAAAAAATTCGTGGTCTACGGATTGGTTTCGGGAATACTCGGAACGATTTTCGGGACAATACTCGGAATGTACGCACTACCGTATGTTTTGTGTTCGTCGCTGTTGCAGAATATGACGCTACCGGCTGTCAAATACCATTTCTTCTTCAAAATCTTTGCAGTGTCGATAATTTGCTCGCTCATCTCCAGCGTCTTGCCGGCGGTTTACATCTCCACAAAAGAGCTCAAAGAATCGGCATCGCAATTGCTACTGCCAAAGCCACCGACAAAAGGCTCGAAAATTTTGCTTGAAAGAATCAAACCGTTGTGGAACAGAATGAGCTTTACTCACAAAGTCACAGCGAGAAACATCTTCCGTTACAAACAGAGAATGTTGATGACGATTTTCGGAGTAGCAGGTTCAGTAGCGCTACTATTCGCAGGGCTTGGAATCGCATCGTCAATCAACGGAATACGAACGAAACAATTCGGGGAAATAATCCAATACGACGCAGTTGTGGCAAAGAAAGATTCTCTAAACAAAACCGAACAAGAAAAAATTGATAAATTATTGAAATCCGATTCAATCCAAGACTACACGCCGATTCACTCGGAAACAGTGACGAAAAAAATCAAGGGAATCGAAGACGAACAAACCATCTCGATGTTGGTGACAAATTCACACACATTCTCGCCGTTTATAAACTTGGAACACAGAAAATCAACGGATAAATTGAAAATAACAGACGATGGAATAGTGATTTCCGAAAAACTTGCAGATATTTCTAAAAGAAAAATCGGCGACACAATCACAGTCAACCTATCCGACAACGAAACAAAAAAATTGAAAATAAACAACATAACGAAAATGTACGCAGGGCATTTCATATTTATGAACGACAAATACTACGCCAAATCATTCGCAAAAAAAGCCAATGACAACAGTTATTTCATCACATTAAAGAATAACCGCTCAACCGACAACATAAAAAAAGTTGCCGCACAATTTATGAAACTCAACAAAGTAAAAGGCGTACAACAAAACACCAACACCATCAAACAAGTTGACACCATCATTTTATCGTTGACAAAAGTAATGACAGTCTTGACGATAATGTCGTTGCTACTTGCGATTGTAATTCTCTACAACTTGACGAACATCAACTTACAAGAAAGAATCCGAGAATTATCCACGATAAAAGTATTGGGGTTTTTCAACAAAGAAGTCACGATGTATATCTACCGTGAAACTATTTGCCTATCATTGATAGGAATAATAGTGGGAATTTTCGGCGGCAAACTGCTACACAAAATAATCCTCGAAAAAGTTGCACCAGCCGAGATAATGTTCAACCCACACATCGAAACGTGGGTCTACATCGCACCGGTGATTTTGGTCGTAGCGATACTCTATCTCTTGGAAATAGTCGTCAACCACAAACTCAAAAAAGTTGATATGCTCGAAGCGTTAAAATCCGTAGAGTAAAAAAATTCAAAAGGCATAACAAAAAAAGTTATGTCTTTTTGTTTTATAAATTTTCACACATTTTTCAAAATTTTTAAAAAAAGCAAAAAAACAAGCTACTTCGCAATAATTATGGTAAAATAAGTAAATGAAACGACAGGGCTTTTAGGAGAATTTTATGATTAAAAAAATCACCAAGCTTAAAAACAAAAACAAACACGACGACGAACTTGACAAGCTTCGTGTGGAATTGTCGATGTTGATGAGTGAGTACGACAATCTCGTTTTTCATCAGCTAAAAAACATCGAGGACAAGTATATGTTGAAGTTTGGCAAATTGGAGTACGAAGTTATGCAACAAGAATGTCAGTTCAGGAGGCTTCGTGCGAAATTAGAACTAATCATCGCAAAGAGAAACCACAACCAAAAAATTGACCTCGCAGAAATTGACTCGATACTAGACGACGAACTAGAGGAGTTCTACAAAAATCTCGAAAAAAGATTGCACGACATCGAAAAAGCGAAGATGCGCCTATTAATTCCGAAGTTGTCCGATGAAGAAACCAAAAAAATAAAATCAATCTACCGAAAATTAATCAAAAGATTGCACCCGGATTTGAATCCGAACTTGAACGATTTTGAAAAAGAATTGTTCAACAGAGTCGTGGATTGCTACGAAAAGGGAAATTTGTCCGAACTTTCCATAATTGATATGATGCTTAAAACTGAACACGAAACGGAAATTACCGACAAGGACAAGGAAAAGCAGAGGCTCATTGATTTGATTGACCAAATGAATTTGAAAATAAAATCAATAAAATCCGATTATCCCTACACATTAAAAGCCGTGTTGGTCAGCGAGGAGAAAACCAAACAACGATACAACGAACTACACAGAGCATACGACGAGTATTCGGAGCAAATCGAAATCTACAAAGCTGAAATAGCGAAATACATTTGACGAAATATTTTTGAAAAAATATTTTTGACAAAGTAATCTGGACGAAATATTTCGAATGAAAGGAAAATTATGGCAGATATCGCAAACAAAGACAATGGATTTTTGAAAATAAAATACGGAAAAAACGGGGGACTATCATCAATAAAACCGTTCCAAAGGGATATTTTGCTATTCACGACGCACATAGCGGGGACGAGCCACATAGATGGGATGGAAGAATTGGAGAAGTACATCAATATTGATGACAGGTTGGAGTTTTTCAGGCAACAAAACAACCCCTACGATTCAAATGCAATTGAGATTAAAAACTCGGACAACATTAAAATAGGCTACGTTCCGAAAGCCGACAACATAGTTTTTTCGAGACTGATGGATGCGGGTAAATTGTTGTACGGAAAAGTTGTGTCCAAGGAGGTTTTGGACAACTGGGTTAAGATAATAATAGAAATATATTTGCACGAAATATAAAACCACGAGGCATGAGATGAATTTGATGCTGACAAGCGACATAATGTCAGAGGATAAGAGACAATTGAACAGAAAAAACGGATTTGTCGACAAGATAGCTGAATTTGTGGCGGAAATAAACTGCCTTTATATGCCGTCCGACCCGTACAGCTCGTTCTTGTTGAACACAATCAGCCACCACCACAAAAGGGCATTCAAAAAAAGCGGATTCACAGTCAATCAATGGAACACGTTCAAGCTTTTCAAGAAAAAAATCCTGCCACGAATGATTGAACAATCAAATATGATAATCCTCGCCGGAGGACACGTTCCGACGCAGAACAAATTCTTTAAGCACATTCACTTAAAAGAACATCTCAAAAATTACGACGGACTCATAATTGGAATAAGTGCAGGGAGTATGAATGCGGCAACGACTGTCTACGCACAGCCGGAGAAAATCGGCGAAGTAAAATCCAAAACGTACCAGAGGTTTCTCGACGGGCTTGGATTGACGGATATCTCGATAATTCCACACTACACAGACGTGAAAGAAGAGCGTCTGGACAACAAAAGGATTATGGAGGACGTCACGCTTCCCGACAGCTACAAGAAAAAATTTTACGCACTTGAAGATGGTGCGTTCATAGTACAAAACGAAAACAAAATTTACGGAAATTGTTATGTAATAAAAGATGGAAAAATAAAAAAAGTTTGCAGCACAGGACACGTTGTAAATTTGAGAGGAGATTTTTAAAACAATGACAGAATTTTTTAGATACACAGAAGATGGATTCACATCGTTGAATATGACAGTACTCAGAGTGCTTCTGATAATATCTATGGTGCTCTCGTATCGACTTCGCAACAAAAAAAAGCTTCTACCAGTAAGCTTGGCACTAGCGTTGATTGTGCAATTGTTGTTGTTGTATTGGTATGCGGGTAACCACGCACTATTCATACAAGAAGGATTGCCGTTGTTCCACTGCAGAATATCGGTATTTATGATGTTAATTGCATACATAATCCACAACGACAAACTGATGAGATACTTTGCGTGGCTCGGATTGATTGGAGGGATAATCGCATTTTCATTCCCCGACCCATCAAAATACTTGTGGCCACACGTAACCAACATCACCTACGTTGTGGGACATTTGCTCTTGGGATTTTGCTCGGTGATGATATTGTCGACAAGAAAAACAAACTTCACATTCAAAAACTCGCTACTGACTACTACGATAATGAACTCGATTATAATGGCAGTAAACCTTCTGCTACACACAAACTACAGCTACCTCGTCAAATTTCCAAACACCGTTCCGGTTCACTTCCAACCGGCAGTGACATTTTTGTTTATGACTATGTTGATGTCAGTGTTCATATCCGCAGTGGAAAAATCAATCGCGAGACTTACTATGAAAAAACAAACAAATTCCACAGTAACTATGCAAGAATAAAACTTGCATAGTTTTTTTATTGCAAACAAAAAACTTGCAGAAATCAATCTACAAGTTTACGTTCTTCAAATAATTATCCACCAAATCGCACTGCATCTTCCAATCGTGAAGCAGCATATCGCTTCTCTTGTCCAACGACAAGAAAATGCCCACGCCATAAAAAGACGTCATCAACAAACTTATCAAATATTCAGAATTTTCGATGTTAGAATCCGGATAGAAAAACTCCAATGCACTCATCAAATCTAAGCGCACATTCTCGACGAGCATATTACGAACCGAATTTTTCTCGTCATCAAAATAATACCTGTCGTGCGCAAAAGAAAACAACACCTTCAAATTCAACGCCTTTTTTTCATTTGTAATCAAATTTTGCAACGACAAATACAAATAATCCGAAAAATTTTCGTAATCGCACCAATTTTTGTCCAAAATGTTGTCCAAGCACACGATGCAGTCTTTCAACACGCACTCCAACAACTCATCGACATTATCGTAGTGATAAAAAATACTCGCCTTGGAAAATCCTCCGTTTTTTGCAATAAATCCAGCACTCGCAGCTTTCAAGCCGAAATTTGCGATAATATCCTTAGTGATAGCAATAATTTTCTCTGAAGTATTAGCCATAAAATCCTCCTATTAAAAACAATTATACCATATTGACCGAGAGGTCAGTAAGTGTTAATATATTTTAGTACCAAATTTTTTGAAATACGAGGAGAAAAAAATGAAAATAAAAATAATTTCAGATTCAGCCTGTGATTTGAACGAACAATACATCAAAGAAAACGACATCTCGATAATTCCATTCTACATAACCATAGATGACGAAAAATCATACAAGGACAAAATCGACATACAATCCGAGGAGTTGATTCGAAATATGAGACAGGACGAGGGGTTTTTTGCGAAGACATCGCAGCCAAGCCCGGAAGATTATCAGATTGTTTTCGAAAAATACGCAAAGGAAAATTTGCCTATGCTCTGCTTCACAATAACGAAACAACTCAGTGGCTCGTACCAATCGGCGAACATCGCCAAAAAGCTTGTAGAGGAAAAATACGACTGTGACATCAGAATAATCGACACACAATCGGCATCCCTAGCACAGGCGTTGCTGATAAATCACGCAATCAAAATGATGCACGAAGGCAAATCTCTCGACGAAATAGTCGAGGTAGTAGAGCAAATCAAACACACATCCGAGATTTTCATCTCGCTTGACACGCTAAAATATCTCGAAAAAGGCGGCAGAATTTCCAAAACGACGAGAATAATCGGCAACGCACTCAAACTCAAACCGATTTTGAAACTCGAAGAAGGAAAACTAGAAATAATGGACAAAGTCATCGGCAAGAAAAAAGCGATAAAAAAACTAATCGCAACCGTGGAAGATAAAATAAAACACAGCCCACAAGACTACGAATTGTTCATCGTACACGCAGACGAGCTGGAAATTGCCACACAAATCTACGACGAACTGAAAAAAACCTACAACTTTACATTCCAACCACAATCAATCTCGCCGGTGCTTGCGAGCCACGCAGGATACGGAGCATTGGCGTTGGGAATGGTAAAAACAAAATAGAGGAACAAAATGAAAAAACAAAACAAACTCACAAACAAAATAACAAAATCAATAATAATAGCGCTGTTATTGGCGATATTGTCAACGTATTTCATCGGAAACTATTTCGTGAACTACGCACTCGTTCCACACTCTGGAGGAAACAACAGAAAAGTTGCCCAGACCTACAAAATGCCACCACAGATTGTAAACATTCAAGAGGCGAACAAAAAACAACAAGAACAACAATCTATAAACTGGCAACGCAAATTCACAAACAACGAACAAAAAATAAAATCAGACGACGGATACACGCTCTACGGGCACACATTCACCCACACACAGACAGACAAATGGATTATAATTGTCCATGGCTACCAATCAAAAGAAGAAAAAACATACCCAATCGCACAGCATTTCTACGACAAAGGCTACAACGTGCTCACAATATCGCTGAGAGCCCACGGAAAAAGTGAAGGCAAGTACATCACCATGGGCGTCAAAGAAAAAGACGACCTCATCAAATGGACACAACACATAATACAACAAAATCCACACGCCGACATAACATACCACGGAACATCAATGGGAGCTGCGACAGTGCTGATGGCGGCAGGGGAATTTAACGACTCTCACCTCACAAAAGTAATCGCAGACAGCGGATACTCATCGGTGTGGGAAATTTTCAAATCAGAACTGCACAAAAGATTTTCGCTACCATCATTTCCGATACTCGATATGAGTAGCATCGTAGCCAAGATGAAAACAGGACACTCATTAAAAGAAGGAAACGTCACGAAGTACACACCACACATCAAAGCCAAAGTCCTCCTGATTCACAGCAAGACGGATGATTTTGTACCGGAATATATGGCGGAGCAAATCTACAACACCATCAACGCCAAAAAACAAAAATACATCACAGACTACGCAGACCACGCAGACATCAAATTTGCCTATCCAACACAATACTACAACACGATTCACAAATTTATGCAGGAATAAACCAAAAAAAGGGAGAAGGGAAAGTAGAAAACCAGATTGCACGAATATCTCGACTACGAAAATTTGTGATTTCTAAATCTCAAAATCCTGAAATTTGAAGTGCGCTACGCTGGCACAGCCAAATTTCGGACGGATTATTTCGATTTGAAATCAAAAAAATTTCCTCCGTAGGATATTCTAAGCAAAACTGGTAATCTACTTTTTTGATTAATAAAGGCAAATTTGATGAAAAATAAAAAAAGAGAAGGGAAAGTAGAAAACCAGCTTGCACGAATATCAGATAATCAATCAGCAGTAGAAACAAATTATTGAATTTATAGAAATTTATTCCGTAGGATATTCTAATCGTAAAGGAGTTTTGTCTTTTGTTTACTATTTATAGAAGAAAAAATGTCTTTACTATTTATATCTGTCTCTTATACACATCTGACGCTGCCGACGAAACCTTATGGGTGT
>NZ_CAMXVC010000020.1 GCF_947252345.1 uncultured Finegoldia sp. | reverse complement strand
AAATTAAAACATTTTTGGGTATATAAAGTAATATAAAATTCAAATTTTGTATCTCAGTTTGAATTTTCGTATTATTAATGATTTAAAACTTTATTTTTAAAAATTGTTTGCTTTAGTTCGAAAAAGCGTGTATACTTAAATTAATGAATGTAGTATATTATTTTTATTAATGGGTAAAGGTTACCTAAAAAACTATAAGGAGTAAGGGAATGACGGAAATAACTATTAAAGAAAAAACATTGGACGAATTTTTTGAAGCTATTTTGATGTTAAATGGCAAGGACGAAATGCGACGTTTTTTTGAAGACGTTTGTACAATCAGAGAGCTTCATTCAATTTCACAGAGATTAGAAGTTGCAAAATTACTTAAAATTAGAAAAACTTACAGTGAAATTGAAAAAGACACTGGCGCTTCTACAGCTACAATCAGTAGAGTTAATAGGTCATTGCAAAATGGAGCACAAGGCTATGACTTAGTATTGGACAATTTGATTGCCAAAAATCTTGAAGAAAAAAGAAAGAAAAAGAAAAATTAATTTCTAGTATCCGCAAATTAAAGTTTGCGGATATTTTACTATCTTATTTTTATTTGGGTATAAATTACTAGAGGTGAGAAGATGAAAATTAAATTTTTAGGAGCAGCAAAAGAAGTAACTGGTTCTTGTTATTGCGTCGAGACAGAAAATCACAAATTTATGGTTGATTGCGGATTGTTTCAAGGCAGTAAGGAATTGGAACAAAAAAATAGAGATGAAATTGATTTTGACGGTGTTGAATTTTTGTTGTTGACTCATTCTCATATAGACCACACAGGAAGAATCCCACTGTTATATAAGAAGGGTTTTAGAAAGCCAATCTATTGTACAAAAGCGACTAAAGATTTGGCAGAAATAATGCTAATAGATAGTGCAAAAATTCAAGAAAGTGATGTTGAATGGGAAAATAAAAAAAGACAGAGGTCTGGGAGAGAATTGTTAACTCCGTTATACACGACGATAGATGCGATGAGTTGTATTACATTATTTAAGTCAAATTATTATGATGAAGTCGTTGAAGTGAATGATGACATAAAAGTGATATTTAAAGATGCTTCTCATATGCTGGGTTCATCAAGTATAGAAGTATTCATAAATGAAAATGGACATTCAACTAAAATTATATTTTCAGGAGATTTAGGAACATCAAACAATCCTATATTAAATTCTCCACCGACTTTATCTGGTTGTGATTATTTAGTAATTGAGTCAACTTATGGTAATCAAATTCATCAGCCCTACAGAGAAAGCGTGGAAGAATTAATAAATATCATTGAGAAAGTTTCATCCAGAGGAGGAACAGTTATTATTCCGAGTTTTGCTGTCGGAAGGACACAGGAAATAATTTATGAATTAAATAGTTATTACGACCATAAAATCAAAAATATTTATGAAAAGAAAGTCCCTATTTATGTAGACAGTCCAATGGCTTTGGAAGCTACAAAAGCTTTTATGAAAAACACTGACTTATTCAATCAACAGGCGAAAGATTATATTTCGAGTGGAGACAATGTATTCGAATTTGAAAACCTCCATTATGTAAAAAATGTTGATGAGTCAAAAATGCTCAACAGTGTTAAGTTTCCTAGAGTAATAATTTCTTCTAGTGGTATGGCAACTGCTGGTAGAGTAAGGCATCACTTAAAACACAATTTATGGGATGAAAAAAATGCCGTAGTTTTTGTTGGATATCAAGCAGAGGGTTCCCTTGGAAGAATTTTATTAGATGGAATAGATGAGGTAAAATTATTTGGAGAAGTCATCAAAGTAAATGCAGAAATATATAATCTCGGTGGATTTTCTGGTCACGCAGACCAAAAAATGTTGATAGATTTTGTGGATAAAATGACTACGAAGCCTAAAAAAATTTTCATAACACATGGTGAATCTGATGGAGCGGAGAGCTTATCTAATCTACTAGAAAAAAAATACAACATAAGGACAGTTATTCCAGAAATTTACTCTACTGAGGAATTTGAATCGGGAAATTACGATATAGAAACAGAAATGGTTTTAAATCGACAAAACAATGATTTATGTTGTGAATTGGCTAAAATCAAAGAAAAAATTGATAGTTTATACAATAAAAAAGAGCTGTTTGATAATAAAAACTTAAACTCAGAAGAATACAATCAACTAAACAATGAAATTTTGGATTTGAAGAATAAAATTATGACTATAAATATGATTATAGGAGAGTAGTTTTGTTCTGATAATTTAATGGAAATAGGAGCTTAAATGAGTGATTTTTTCTATCAGAATAATGGACAAATGGATATTTACTTATTTCACGAGGGAAATAATAAAAATTTGTATAAATTTTTAGGTTCACATATTTTCTATGATGAATATGGTATGTACACAAAATTTTCGGTGTGGGCACCGAATGCAAAATATGTAAATCTAGTAGGAGATTTTAATAATTGGGACGATTTTTCACTTCCGATGAAAAGAATAGATGACGGGCAGATTTGGGAAATATGTGTCAGAGAAGTTAAGATATTTGAATCTTATAAGTATCGAATCGTAAGTCAAAAAAATGAAATACTGTACAAAGCAGATCCGTTTGCCTTTCATAGCGAATTGAGGCCTAAAACAGCGAGCAAAGTTTACGATATTGAAGGTTACCAATGGAGCGACGAAAATTGGTTAAAAAAGAGAAATAAAACTGACAAATTCCACAGCCCTATGGTTATTTACGAGATAAATCTTTCTTCTTGGAGAAAACACGGCGAAAATTATCTTTCTTATTTTCAATTAGCAGATGAATTGGTAGATTATCTCAAAAAAATGAACTACACCCACGTTGAATTTATGCCGTTGATGGAACATCCTTTTGACGGTTCGTGGGGATATCAGTTGACTGGATTTTTTGCAGCTACATCTCGATTTGGCTGTCCAAAAGATTTAATGCACTTGATTGATGTATTACATCATAATAATATCGGGGTTATCATGGATTGGGTGCCAGCACATTTTTGCAAGGATGATTTTGGACTTAGAAAATTTGATGGAAGTGAAGTTTATGAGAAATCCGACAGCTATCTTTCGGAAAATGAACAATGGGGAACGTTGAATTTTGATTATTCAAAAAATGAAGTTGTAAATTTTTTGATATCCTCGGCTTTATTTTGGATTAAATATTTTCACTTAGACGGAATAAGGGTTGATGCCGTATCATATATGCTTCACTTAAATTTTTCAGGAAGAAATATTGTAAATGAAGACGGAGGATATGAAAATAAGGAAGCCATTAAATTTATAAAAAAATTAAATCAAACAATAAAAAATGATTGTCCCGGAGTAATAACAGTGGCAGAAGAATCAACATCTTGGCCAAATGTTACAAAGTCAGTACAAGAAAATGGATTGGGGTTCGATTTTAAATGGAATATGGGCTGGATGAATGACATAATCAAATATATGAAAACGGATCCTATTTTTAGAAAATATCACCATGATTTACTAACTTTTTCTTTAATGTACGCTTTTAATGAGAATTACATTTTGCCATTTAGCCACGACGAAGTGGTTCATATGAAAAATTCGATGGTTGGTAAAATGCCAGGAAGTTACGATGATAAATTTTCACAAATAAAATTATTATATTCATTTATGTATGCGCATCCTGGGAAAAAACTATTGTTTATGGGAAATGATATAGCTCAGTTTGACGAGTGGAATGAATACAAAGAAATAACGTGGGAAGTTTTGAATTACGAAAAACATCAAAAATTTCAAAATTTTATGAAGGATTTGAATAAATTTTATCTAAGCAATGATGAATTTTACGAATTGGATACGACTTACAGTGGGTTTCAATGGGAAGATGTAAATAATTCAAACGAATCTTTGATAGTTTTCGAGAGAATTAATTCAAAAAATGAAAAAATAATTTGCATTTTTAATTTTACACCGGTAAAAAGAGAAAAATATCCAGTGGGAGTCGATGAATTTGCTCTGTACTCAGTGGTTTTTAATTCTTCGATGACAAAATATTCTGGAAATTTAACTAGAAACAAACCCTGCTACGCGAAACAAATCTCGCATAATGGCAGGGCATACTCGATTGATGTTGATATCGAACCATTTTCTGCTATGTTTTTAAAACTGAACAAATTTATGGAAATTAAGAAAAAATAGGAGGAGTTATGAAGGCTAGAAATAGAGTAGTGGCTATGCTTTTGGCAGGAGGTCAGGGGTCAAGACTAAAAGCCTTGACAAAAAATGTTGCTAAGCCGGCAGTTTCTTTCGGCGGTAAATACAGAATTATTGATTTTGCATTGAGCAATGCGGCTAATTCAGATATAAGAGATGTCGGTATATTGACACAATACAAACCATTTAAGTTAAATTCTCATCTTGGTAATGGTTCAAGTTGGGATTTGTCGAGGAACTCTGGAGGATTAAGAATTTTGTCTCCTTTTGCTACCGAAATCGGCGGGAATTGGTACGAAGGAACAGCTAATTCAATATATGAAAATATGAATTATATTGACGAGTTGGATTGCGAATACGTACTTATTCTATCAGGTGACCATATTTATAAGATGGATTACAATAAAATTTTGAATTATCACAAAGAAAAAAACAGCGAACTCACAATAGCTGTTATGGAAGTTGATTGGAATGAAGCGAGTAGATTTGGAATTATGAATACGGATGAGGACGGAAAAATTATCGAGTTTGAAGAAAAACCAAATACTCCAAAAAGCAATCTCGCATCTATGGGAATTTATATTTTTAATTGGCATACATTAAAAAAATATTTGATAGAAGATAATGAAGACAAAAATTCTAAGCACGATTTTGGTATGAATATAATTCCTAAAATTATCAATGACGGTTTAAATGTTTACGCTTGGAAATTTGATGGATATTGGAAAGATGTTGGAACCGTTAGAAGCTATTGGCAAGCAAATTTGGATTTGCTAAATCCGGACAATAAATTGGATTTGTACGATACGACTTGGAGAATTTACACTAAAAACAGAAATCTTCCACCACATTATGTGAGTGAATGTGCAGATGTGAAAAAATCTTTAATCAATGAAAATTGTATTATTTATGGGAATGTCAATAATTCTGTATTGTTTTCTTCGATTACCGTGGAAAAAGATGCTGAGATTCACAATTCTGTAATTTTGAGTGACACTGTAATTAAAAAGGGAGCAAAGTTGTACAACTGTGTTGTAGCAGAATCGATGACTATAGAAGAAAATCAGGTGATTGGTCAACCTGATTCAGATAAGATATTTTTGGTCAGTGAAGATGGAATAGAAGAATGTTAGGAGGATATTATGCAAAATTGTATTGGAATTATATATGGTGGTAAAAGCGGGAAAAATTTTGGATATTTGACAGATTCTAGACCAGAATATATGCTGCCTTATGGAGCTAGATACAGAATTATCGACATAGCTTTGAGTAATTTTGCAAATAATGAATTTTCGAATGTTGTATTATACGGCGGTAAAATTATGCGTTCAACATTGGACCATTTGGGAAATGGCGAAAGTTATGAGTTAAATCGCCGAAGAAATGGTCTGGTTATTTTTCCTCCTACTTTCGAAAATGCTGGAAAAGAAATTTTTGCTTACAATGAAACACGAGATTTTTATTTGAGAAGCAGCGAAGAGGATTTGTATTTCTGTGACCCAATGGTGATTTTCAGAGAAGACTTTACTGAATCACATAAAAGATTTACGGAAGAAAATTTAGATATTTTGTTATTTTGCAAAAAAATGACGAATGCTACCGGGCTTTTTGTTGGCGAGACAAGATTGAATTTAGACGACGACGGGAATTTGATGAGCATCGGAACCAATCAAGGAATAGATGATGAGTTTTATATGATGACGAATATTGGCTATATGAAAAAAACAGTGTTCCTAGAATTGGTTCATGATTCTTTAAAAAATTCGAGCTCAAATGAACTTATCGATATCATAATTTCCAATTTGGATAAATTAAAAGTTGGCGTTTATATGGTAGATGGATACGTTGAAGTAATAAGAAATTTGACGCAATTTTACAATTCCAATTTGAAATTGCTGAATTTTGAATTTTATAAGAATGTATTTTTCAAAAATGGATTGCTACTCACAAAATCGAAAGACGAGCCTTCTGCTTTGTACGGAGAATCTGCTTGTGTAAAAAACTCCCTAATTGCCAATGGGGTTAAAATAAATGGAAAAGTAGAAAATTCCATAATATTTAGAGGAGTTGAGATTGAAGAAAGCGCAATAGTAAAAAATTCGGTGATTTTTGAGAGGTCGATAATTAAAAAAAATGCTGTAGTAGTCAACACTATTTCGGATAAAGGCGTAGTAATAAAAGAAAATGTTACGGTAGTTGGAAATCCAAACTATCCTTATGAGTTAAAAAAATACGCAGTGCTAGAAGATAAGTAGAGGTAAATTATGAAAATATTATATTGTGCAGCAGAGGCGGATCCTTTCATAAAAACGGGAGGACTCGCTGATGTTGCGGGAACATTGCCTTTGGAAATGAAAAAACAAGGACATGATGTCAAGGTTGTAATTCCTTTATACAAAACAATTGATTTGAAATATCGCGAAAAGTTCAAGTTTGAAGGCAGCTTTTATGTGGATTTAGATTTCAGTCATCACTATTGTGGTGTATATAAATATGTTCATCGTGATGTAGAATTTTATTTTTTACATAACGAAGATTATTTCTGTCGCGACAATATATATGGCGAAGATGACGATTGTGAGAGATTTGTGTTTTTTTCAAAAGCGTGTGTACAATTAATCAGATACATTGATTTTCGTTGTGATGTTATTCACAGTAATGATTGGCACACAGCGATGGTCAATATTTATGTGAAAGATTTTTCAAAAGGAGACCCTTTTTACGAATCAATAAAGACAGTATTCACTATTCACAATTTAAAATACCAAGGAATTTTCAGTTCCAATTCGTTGAAGCAAACCGATTTATCACCAGTGTATTTTTCCGAAGACGGACTAAAATATTATGATGCAATCAATTTTATGAAAGGTGCAATCGTGTTTAGCGATGCCGTCACAACTGTGTCCAAAACTTATGCGGATGAAATTCTATATTCGTTTTTCGGTGAAGGATTAGATGGGATAATAAATAAATATAAATACAAAATATCTGGAATAACAAATGGCATTGACACAACTATTTGGAATCCAAAAACCGACAAATTAATAGCAAGAAATTATGAATTAAAATCAATTAAAAATAAATTCCAAGACAAAAGAGCCATTCAAAGAATGTACGGACTAGAAGAAAAAGATGTACCGATATTTGCAATGGTGACGAGGTTGGTGGAAAACAAAGGATTAGAACTTGTGCGATATATTATGGATGAGTTTTTGACAACAGAGCAAGTGCAAGTAATAATTTTAGGAACAGGGGATTATTCTTACGAAGAAATGTTCAGATATTTTGAGTGGAAATTTCCAGACAAACTAAAAGCAAATATTTACTACAACAATGAAGAATCGCATAAAATATATGCCGGAGCTGATTTCTTAATGATGCCGTCTATCTATGAGCCTTGCGGAATATCGCAATTGATAGCTATGCGCTATGCAACACTTCCAATTGTCAGAGAGACAGGCGGACTTAAAGACACTGTACAATCCTACAATGAGTTCACAAAAGAAGGAAACGGATTTTCTTTTACAAACATAAATGCCCATGATTTTTTGTATACGTTGAGACGAGCAATATCTTTTTATTACAAAGAAGATTTTAAAATAATTCAAAAAAACGCAATGAACTCAAAAAATGATTGGGAAAAATCCGCTTCAGAATATATCAAACTGTACAAGGAGATAATTTTATGATTTCACTTACCGAAAATCAACTAAAAAAAATTATAGACAACAAATTGTCTTATAACTCAATGGTTGATTTTCAAAACGCAAGTGATTACGAACTAAGAATTGCACTGAATGAAACGATAAAAGATATAATATCATACGAAGAAACAAAAACTGATACAAAGGAAAAGAGAGAATACATCGTAACTTTTGAAATAGTGTGCGAAAATTTGTACTTAGATTATATTGAGAAACTTGGATTAAAAGATATGTTAAAAAACATCCTAAAAGATAGATACGACAAAGTTGTCAATATGGAAAACAATCTTCGTTTAGGACAGGGTATTATAGGCAGATTTTCAATGGATAAGTTCGAGGAAATATCAAATAAGGGAAAGTTTTGCAAGTTGTACTCACTGTTTTATAAAAATGCTCAATTCAAGCAACAAATAATAGATTCTCACCAAATCGAAACTTTTTTTGATGAAGAGTTGATGAATGTTGTTTTCAAAAGGTTGAACAAATACAAAGTTAAGATTGGCAAAGAAGTTGTTTTTTCGCAAATTTATGATATTCCATACTTATCAGAAAATACTAATTATATTAGAGTATTTGAGCCTGAAGTTACAGCTAAAATTGAATACAACAACTTTATTAAAGGAAAATTTGACGATTTTTTTGCCGAAAAAAATAAAATAAACTCGATTTGTGATTTTTTATATGTGCCAAAAGTAAATGAATTTGCGAGAAAATTGTACTATATGCAGCAAAAATTCTTGGCAGATTCTATAATTGAGGACATATTTGATGATGAAATGAGAATTTATAACAATGTTAACAACATAGAAGAACACATTAATATAAATTTGATAGAAACAAATGTCGCTATTGTGAGCATCAAATTCATAAAAAAATTAATCAGTATGGGATTTGATTTTAGACGCGCGATTTCAAAAGCTAAAAAAGTTTTTTGTTATTACAATGTAAATGTACATAAGGAATCATTTGATTTTTTGGATTTGGATTATGTGTATGAAATTGAAAATGACATAAAATTTGTCGTCGATAAAGTAAATAAAACTGCAATAGATGATGGATACAAAGAAATTATTGACGGCAATCAGTTAAACAGTTTTAATTTAATTGCATTTATCGCCGAAAAAATAATAGTGGGTTCAGAAAGTCACAAAAAATATCTTGTTAAAAACAACTACATCAATATGACGGAAAACTTCGTGAAAAAAATAAATGTTAATAAGTACTGGTTTAACGACTATTTATTCAGCAATGATTTCGATTTAGAAAACATATACCAGAAAAAATTAGATTACAAAAAAATTATTTTAGACAAGTACAAATTGACAGACATAAACACAAAAAGCATTTTCAATATGATGTTGAGTAATTTCCACGAGGGGAAAAGGCAACTTATGTACATTTTCTACTGCTTGTATGTTTATTTAAAGTTAAAAGAAAATCTGAATTACAAATATGTAGACTCAACTTTTTTTATGAGTGGAATAAGCTCTTTTGATTATTTGATTTGCAAAAAGGCAATCACGTTTTACAACAAATTAGCCAACAAAATAAATGGGGATAAATACATTCAAGAAAAAATAAAATTAATATTCTTGGAAAATATTATTATTGATGATGTTGTAAAGCTTACAAAGGCTTGTGATGTTTATAATTACATTCCTTTTAAAAATTTTGACATATCAAACACTTATCCTTACGCATTTATGTACAACGGGTCAATTTTATTGACTAGCAATTCGAATATTTTTCATAGTTTTGAGCACAAAATTGATGATATTGGTATTTTCAAATTTGACGAAAACAATTCTAATATTGGCCTCGACTTTCGTCAATTAAGTTCTGTTAAATTTATTATTGACAACCTATTCAGATTGAATGATGTTGAATTGATGAATGACTTCTATGAGATTTATCATTTGATTATAAAATACAACGACAGTTTTAATGTGCTCAAATCATTGGATAACTACATAGAAGTCAATGAAAATATTCAATATGCTTATTTGGATAAAAAGTTGTGGGATAAATTAGCCTTAAATAATATCGAAGTTTCAAAGGGATTTGGAATAAATCAAAAAAACCGACGTGATTAGGAGATTTTAATGTACGATTTAGGATTTAATTATTTTAAGGATTTTACATTATTTAAAATATATGCACCTGATGTTTCTGATATGAAAGTTTTATTGTACGATAATTATGATGATGTTAGATACAAGTCTTTTGAAATGGAAAAAGATGAAGATGGATTTTTCACGAGAAAAATTGACGGAGATTTGGATTGCGTGTATTATAAATACGAAGTTGACAATAAATTTCAAATCCTAGACCCATTTTGCAAAGCCTGCTCTGTCAATAGTTTAAAATCGTGTGTAATAGATATGGGTTCTACAAATCCACAGGGATTTTGTGGCGAAAATTATTTTACTAAAAAAATAAATGAAGCGATAATTTATGAATTATCTGTAAATGATTATACTTCTCATATTTCAAGTGGAGTTCAAAATAATTTCAGAGGGAAATTTCTCGGTTTATGCGATGAAAATTGTGTTTCTGGAATAAGCCACTTACTCGATTTAGGGATAACACACGTTCAATTAATGCCGGTTTTTGATTTTGTAGGCGTTGATGAAAGATGTGCTAGAAAATTTGACGACGATAATTACAATTGGGGATATAATCCTGAAAATTTCAACTGCATTGAAGGAAGCTATTCAACAATTCCGGAAAATCCGAAAAACAGAATTTTTGAATTTAAGAAAATGGTTCAAAAACTTCACGAAAATGGAATAGGAGTCATAATGGATGTGGTATACAATCACACTTACAGGAATAATGACCATCCATTTAATTTGATTTATAAAAAATTTTACAGACGCGATAATTGTGGGAATTTCTCAAACGGCTCTGGAGTTGGAAGCGAATTAAATACAGAAGACGAGTTTGTAAGAGATTTTATTGTGGAAAGCTTGTTGTTTTATCAAAAAGAGTATCATATTGATGGATTCCGATTTGATTTGATGAAATTAATTGACAGTCAAACAGTTGATGAAATTGTAGCGAGATTGAGAGAAAACAACGAAAACACAATAATTTACGGTGAACCATGGATGGCAGAAAAATCAGTGTTAGACAAAAGTTCAGAAACTACTTTTGGCAAACAAAAAGGCAAACAATTTGCTTTTTTTAATCCTTTTTTCAGAGATGCTATAAAAGGCGACAACGATGGAATGGTAAATGGATTTGTGCAAGGTGAAGTTTACAAGAATGAACTTGAAACTGGAATTTGCGGGTCTGTTGATTATGATGACAATCATAAAGGATTTTGCAAGAATGCAGACGAAACGATAAATTATTTTAATTCTCACGATAATTTGATTCTTGAGGATAAGCTCGTACTCACAAATGTTGACACCAAAACATCGACGAAGTTGTGTTTTGATTTTATCTTGCTCAGTCTGGGCATTCCTTTTTTTCATTGCGGCAATGAATTTTTCAGAAATAAATCATTGAATAAAAACACTTATAATTTGCCTCTATCTGTAAACGCAGTTGATTGGAGACTAAAAGATAAAAATATTGAGATATATCATTATGTGAAATCACTGATAGAGTTTAGGAAAAGTCATAGTGAATTTGAAATTGTAGATGCAAATGAAATCAGAGACAGAGTCAAATTTTACGATGTAAATGACTTTTGCATTTGCTTCAGCATAAAAAATAAGGGAGGCTATTTGTTGGTTTTCATAAATTCTGCTGACGAGTTTGAATTTGATTTGAATGAGTATTTTGCAGGATACAAAAAATGTAGCAAAATTTTTGAAGGCGGCTCGATAGTTTTAGAACAACACGGAAATGTTGTTTTGATTGATAAAAGAAAAAGCGGGGTATATTCTATTTGTATGTAAAAATTAAAAAAACACAAGTTTGAATTAAACGATTTTTGAAACGATGTTTGCAAAATAAAATTTTGCAACTTGTGATGAGAAATAATTTACGATTAAAAAAGAGATATTATTAAAAGTTTGAAAAATTTGAGTTTTTATTAGGAGGATAGTATGGATTATTTAAAAGTGTACAATGAATGGTTAAATGACGATTCTTACGACGAAGAAACTAAAAAAGAATTAGAATCTATTAAAAACAATGATGAAGAAATTAAAGATAGATTTTACAAATCATTGGAGTTTGGCACAGCTGGTTTGAGAGGGAAAATAGGAGCTGGTACCAACAGAATGAACAAATACAATATTATGAAAACCACACAAGCATTAGCTGACACAATAAAAAATTACGGTGAAAAAGCTATGCAAAGAGGGGTTACGATAAGCTATGACGTCAGAAAATTTTCTAAAGAATTTGCAGAAATTTCTGCAAATGTATTGGCGTCAAATGGAATCAAAGTTTATTTGTCAGACGATATCAGACCAACACCACTTTTGTCTTATTCAATTAGAAAATTTAATTGCATTTCTGGAATTATGATTACAGCTTCACACAACCCAAAAGAATACAACGGATACAAAGCCTATTGGGAAGAAGGAAGTCAAATTTTAGAAGATAAAGCTGATGAGATTTTAAATAATTTGAGCAAAATAGAAAGCTTCACAGAAGTCAAAATAGGAGATTTTGAAAAATTACTTAATGAAGGGAAAATAGAATATTTTGGAGAAAATTTGGACAAAGATTATTTTGAAGATGTTTTAAGCCTTACAATTAATGACGATAACATCGATAAAAATGTCAAAATTGTTTACACTCCATTAAACGGGACTGGAAATAAATTTGTCAGACATATTTTAGATGTACGAGGATTCAAAAATGTATATGTAGTCAAGGAACAAGAAAATCCAGATAGCAATTTTACAACTGTACCTTATCCAAATCCGGAAAATCCTGAAGCATTTGAATACGCAATTAATCTTGGAAAAGAAGTAGGCGCTGATTTATTATTAGCCACAGACCCTGACGCCGACAGAACAGCAGTAGAAGTGCTTCACAATGGAGAATATGTATTTTTAGATGGAAATAAAATAGGAGCTTTGTTGACAAATTATATTCTGAGTCAAAGATTTGAAAAACACGATTTGCCACAAAATCCAGTAGTTGTAAAATCAATCGTTACGGGAGATTTGTCCACGAGAATTGCAAACAAATACAATGTTGATATGATTGAAACTTTGACTGGTTTCAAAAATGTATGTGGCAAGGCAAATGAATACGAAAAAACTGGCGAAAAATCCTGGGTGTTTGGATATGAAGAAAGCATAGGTTATTCTTATGGAACGTTTGTAAGAGATAAAGACGCTGTAAGTTCTTCTATGATGATTTCAGAAATGTTAGCTTACTACAAAAAACTTGGCAAAACATTGATAGACGTTTTGAATGACTTGTATGAAGAATTTGGCTATCATGAAAACTCATTGACATCAGTGGTAATGGAAGGACTAGATGGACAACAAAAAATTTCCAGAATAATGGAGGAATTTAGAAAAAATCCTATCGCACAAATAGAAAACATAAAATTAATCGAAACAAAAGATTATGAGATTGATTTCAAAAAATATTCAACACCAAAATCAAATGTTTTGAAGTATTATTATGATGATGGCTCTTGGTATGCTTTACGACCTTCTGGAACGGAGCCAAAAATAAAATTATATATTTATTCTGTTGCTAACACAAAAGAAAATGCCGTTGAAAAAGTTTCAGCGATAGAAAAAATTGCAAAAGAAAAAATGATGAATGTAAAATAATAGAAATCACTTATTCCGAGAGGTAGGGATAAGTGATTTTTTAATATTTCAAATATTGAGATTTTTTGTTATTGTATGTATAATATACTATATTAAAATCTAGGAGAAAAAAATGAGAAAACTTGAAGAAAGAATTTTGAAAGACGGCAAAGTATTACCGGGAAATATTTTAAAAGTTGATAGATTTATCAACCATATGATTGACCCTGTTTTATTTGAAGACTTAGCAAATGAATTTTACGAAAAATTTAAAGATAAGAAAATCAATAAAATTCTTACAATAGAAGTTAGTGGAATAGCAATTGCCTATGCGTGTGGATTAAGATTTAATTGTCCGGTTGTATTTGCAAAGAAAACCAGTTCGAAAACTTTAGGAGAGAATTGCTACAGAACTGAAGTGTTTAGTTTTACAAAAAACAGAAGCTACGAAGTGTTGGTCCAAAAAGAATATTTAGACGAAAATGACAATGTTTTACTGATAGACGATTTCTTGGCAAATGGGAAGGCTCTCGAAGGTTTGATAGATATCTGCCAACAAGCAAATGCAACTGTTGAGGGGATTGGAATCTTAATAGAAAAAGTTTTTCAAAATGGTGGAGAAAATCTCAGAAAACAAGGATATATAATAGAATCATTGGCAAGAATCAAAAAATTTACTGACGATTCTGTGATTTTTGAAGATTAATTTTGACAAATTGTAACTTTGTCGTTCAAATATGACCGTTAAATGTGGTATATTATATTAGGATAAATTAAGAGAGGATGATGATCAATGAAATATATTATTGATATATTGGATGCATTCTTTTCTATACAAATTACTCCGAATTTAAAATTATATAATTTGATTTCTATGTTTTTCAAATACTTGTTTGTAATAATAATATATTATTTTATTTTTAATATTATTAAGATGATTTATCTTGATATTAAAGGAACGAATAATATGACATATAATTCAAATACATATTTGAAATTGATTAATAGAAAAGAAAATTTACCTTTTAAAATACAAGAGCATTATTTTATAGGAAGAACTGCGACTATAGGTAGAGATGAAAGCAATCAAATATCACTTAAAGATAGATTTATATCTAAGAGACATGCGCGTATTTACAAGGAAAGGAACTGCTACTATATTGAAGATTTGAACTCAGCGAATGGAACTTTTTTGAATGGAAATAAGTTGATTCACTCTACAAAGCTCAACGACAAAGACTTGATTGACATTGGACAAATAGAATTTATGTTTGTAAATGGTGAAAAAGATGCAAAGTAGAACAAAAAAGAAAAACAGGTTTGTGGAATTTATTAATAATTTAAAGCCGATGCGTGTTAATAAAAGAATGATAAAGCCGGTTTATTTGATTTTGTTGTTCAATTTTTTGGGGTTTTTCCTAGCGTTAGGTTCAAATGAGAAGGGTTTGAATCAAAAGGCGTTCATTTATTTTTTGTTCGCGACAATTTTGATGTTTGTAGCCAATAAATTCGTTACAAAGATTACAAAAGGCGACGGTTATATATTACAAATAGCGTGTATGCTTTTTAGTATTGGAATTATAATGATTTACCGACTAAATCCACATGAAGGTTTAAAACAAATTATGTGGTTTACAATTGGTATATTTATGTTTTTCGGGACGTTTTTTGTCCTAAAAAGCTATAATAAATGGTACAAATTCACATCTATTTATTTGATAGGATGTGTAATAATGTTTTTGATGACTTTATTATTGGCAAGGGATAAATACGGAGCGAGAAACTGGGTAAATATTTTTGGTATTGGTTTTCAACCTTCGGAAATAACTAAAATTTTGTACGTGTTTTTCTTGGCAAGTTATGATTACAATACAGATTTATTAGATAGAATTAAAATAAAATCCATACAAAAATACAAGAGGTATCTTCCATTAGTTAAAAGATATTTTTTGATGATAATTGTTTACTTTTTTATCGGTATGTTCTTCTTGCAAAAAGATTTGGGAACAGCGATGATTTTTTATGGATTATTTTTGGTTTATCAAATTGTAAATCACGAAGATATAAAATTAATTTTGTTGAATTTGGTAATAGCAATTGTCGGAGCTGTGGCGGCGTATATGTTGTTTTCTCACATTAGAATCAGAGTATCGACTTGGCTTAATCCATGGAAAAACATCGATGGAATAGGCTATCAAATCACGCAAGCTTTGTTTGCGATAGCAAGTGGAGGATTTTTCGGAACCGGATTGGGACTTGGAAGACCTGATGTTGTACCAGTCGTTACGAGTGATTTTATTTTTGCTGCTATTTGTGAAGAAATGGGAACTTTCACTGGAATGGGAGTTATTATGCTATTTTTGATTTTGATTTACAGGGGAATGAAAATTTCTTTGTACCAATCAAATAAATTCTACAAAATCGTTGCATTGGGAATTTCCGTTATATTTGCAATTCAAGGCTTGGTGATGTTCGGTGGCGTTATGAAACTTGTGCCATTGACAGGAATAACAATTCCTTTTGTAAGTTACGGTGGAACTTCTATGGCGATGTCATTTATTTGTCTTGCTATATTGCAATTCTGTTCGACAGATCAAGGAGAAGATAGCTATGCAAAGTAATATGAACAAAAGAATAATATTTGTGTTGTCTTTTCTGATGACGTTATTTGTGCTTTTGGTTTTGTATTTGACATATTTTCAAATAGTAAAAGCAGATAAAATTGCAAATAATGAGTACAATAAAAGATTATGGGTTGATGAAAATAAACTAGAACGTGGCACCATTTATGACAGAGACAAAAATGTACTCGTTGAAACAAAAAAAGACCAATCAGGAAAAAATTATAGATTTTTTGATTATGCTAATATTTACGCCGCTATAACAGGTTACAATTCTAAAACTTACGGTACTGCTGGATTGGAAAAATCATATATGAAGGAATTACTTAACGTAAACAAAGATACTCCTTTGTCACAACTGCGCAATATTGTCAGTTCAAAAAATAAGGGCAACGATCTTGTGTTGACAACAAATTCCAAGTTACAAAAACTAGCCTATAATTTACTTGAAGGCAAAAAAGGCTCTGTAGTTATGATGAATCCAAAAACCGGTGAAGTGTATGTTATGGCAACATATCCATCTTATAACCCAAATGAAGTATCTTCACAATGGCAAGATTTGTTGAATAAAGAATCATCACCACTTTTGAATCGTTCTACTCAGGGTATGTACACGCCAGGTTCTGTATTTAAAATTATCACTGCCACTGCGATATTGAACAATAAAGATAAGGTCGATAAGATTGTAGAAGATAATACTGGAACAATAGAATTTAACAAATACACGATTTCAAATAATAATGGCTCCGTCTTCGGAGAGACTGATTTGAGAAAAGCTCTCGAAAAATCATCCAACGTTTACTTCGCCTCACAAGGTGTAAAATTGGGAAATAAAATTCTAACTGAAAATGCACAAAATTTTATGATTGGAAAGAAAATCCCGTTTGATTTGCCGGTAGCCCCAAGTGTCAATGGTTATATGAAGACGAAAAGTAATGCAGATATTGCAACTACGTCATTTGGGCAAGGGGAAACTCTGGTGACACCACTTAATATGGCTATGGCAATGAGTGCTGTTGCAAATGATGGTATTATGTTGAAACCTTATTTGGTTAATCAAGTCATTGATTGCGATGGAAAAGTTATAAAACAAACAAAACCTGAACAGTTGTCAGAAGTTGGTTCAAAAAAAGATATGGAAATATTAAAAGACTATTTGAGAACAACGGCTGAGAGTTATGAAACTTTAAATGTTTCTACATCTGTAATAGCAAAATCAGGTACAGCTGAAATAAAAGACAAAACAAGTACACATGCTTGGTTTGTTGCAGCGGCACCATTCAAAAATCCAAAATTTGCAATAGCTGTAATACTAGAAGACGATAATTCTTACGGAGTAAGAACAGCAGGTCCAATAGCATCTAAAATGTTAAATGCAGCAATCAATGAAATTGGATTTGACGATAAAAATTAAAAATTAGAAATAAAAAAAGCGAGGAGTTAAACCTCGTTTTTTTAATTCTATAAGAATTTGTCTTTGATATTTAGCCAATACCAATCTTTCAAGAAAACCAATTTATTGATGTATTTATCGGAATATGTAAAGTTCACATAATCGACATTGTCATAGCTTCTATTCAATCCATCAGCTAGTACAACTGAGCTTTTGTGTTCCATATTGTGGTTTCTAAAATAAAGAGTCACGTTGCTCTTAGACGGTACGACTATTGAATTTAAAAGCGAACGATACGCTTTTGAATTTATAGGCGCAAGTGGAGTGACCTGAAATCCGTCAAGATTGTGATATAAAATTGAACCACCAGCTGAAAAATTATAGGCTGTAGAACCGGACGGAGTAGACAAGATTATTCCATCTCCTGCATATGTTTCCAAATGATTGTCGTCAATGTATACATCGAGATAAATAATAGAAGAATCATCACTTTTAACAACAAATTCGTTTAAAGCTTTGTGTATATATGTTTTGCTGCTATTCCTAATTGCTGTTTTAGATTCCAATAGCGAAATTTTTTCTATATCGTATTTTTTGTTCATCAAATCAGAAATAAATTTGTCGATATTTGGAATAAGAATTTCTTGATAAAAACCGAGATGTCCAGTATTAATTCCAACAAAAGGTATTTTTGAAAACTCATATTTGTGCACAGCTCTTAAAAAAGCCCCATCTCCACCTATACATAGATTGATGAGAGCTTTGTCATCAAAATCAAAAGTCGGCATAAATCCTTTTTGCTCAAGTTTTTCCTTAACAATTACAGCGGTTTCCAATGATTTTTTATTATCATTCACATATATATTTATAATCTTACTATTCTCGTTCATTTGTTTAAAAGACTCCTAATATTTGTTATAATTTTATTATACCAAAAAACTGGAGATTTTAACAATGAAGCAAATTTGTTTTGATGTTGATAAAAAAATGCGATTGGATGAATTTTTGAAAGTAAAAAATATTTCAAGAAATTTATTTTTGAGCCTATATAAAAACAACATTTTTATTAATGAAGAACACGCTAAAAGAAATTCAAAACTTGAGAGCGGTGATGTAGTTTCAATTTGTTTGGAAGATGAAGAAAACAACTACAAGCCAATTGGTATGAAAATTGAAATTCTATACGAAGATTCAGAAATAATAATTGTCGACAAACCGGAAAGGTTGACTATGAACAAAGAAGATGAAGAAAATCTTGCAAATTTTGTGTCTTATTTGTTTGCAAAAAGAGGGATTAAACAAAAAGTGAGATTTGTAAACAGATTGGATATGGATACATCTGGCATTGTTGTGATTGCAAAAAACAAAATAGCACAGGCTTTTTATCAGAAAAAATCTTTTCACAAAAAATACTTGGCGATTGTCAAAGGTCATCCCCAAAATCAGAAAATTGAACTTAATCTTGAAAGAACAGGAATAAAGACAGAAATAAAAGATGCAGGCAAAAAAAGCATCACGATTATAAATAAACTAAAAGATTTAGGAGATTATTCACTGATAGAAGCTGAACTTTTAACAGGAAGGACGCATCAAATAAGAGTTAGTATGCAAAGCATTAATTGTCCGATTATCGGTGATAGTTTGTACGGAGAAAGGTTAGATGGGGTTTTTCAGCTTCTTCATGCCTATGAGATTGAATTTTGCGATATGAATGATAAGAAACACATTGTCACGACAAAATTGCCAAAAAGATTTCAGAAATTTTTGATAAAATAGGAACACTTGAAAACAATTTTATGATGTAGTATAATTAAATTAACCTCAGAAGAGGAATCCTGAAAAATTAAACCGACACACACCATAAGGGATGACGGACGTTCGATTATTGATGGTGAGCCATCTTCGAATGGATACCAGATGTTTGAGACAGTCAACCCACCTTCAAATACTGAAGGTCATTAATTGACTAGGGTCTTCTGAGGCAATATGACAGTAAAAGCGATTTCGCTTTATAAGCATGGGATTTTGTCTCATGCTTTTTTTATTTTTCTATTCACTTAATTTGAATGAAAATGTATAATATATATTAGTAAAAGGTGAGTGATTATATGCAAGATTCAAATTTGAAAAAATGTCCAAATTGTAATTCGTTTGTCGATAAAAATGACAAGTTCTGTAAGGTATGTGGGCATGATTTTTCAAAAGATGAAGAATTTACTTCTGAAGGAAAAACTTTCGAGGATTTTTTGTTGGAAGCGTCAAAATCAAGAAATGAATCAAAACATAAACAAAAAAAACAAGCAAAAAAAGAAAGTTTAATCATAGAAGATAATGGCTGTAGACAAACTTCTCGTAAAAATTTATCAGAAGATACTACTGACAGATTAAATGCGATTGAGTTAGAGGATGCTTCATTGGACGAGGAAAGAAAAAAAGCATTTGAAGAATCCGAAGAAAATTTTTCAAATAAATACGACTATTATGACTATGAATATGACGACGATGAGGACTATAGGACTGTATGGATTAAACGAACTTTAATGGCGATTGTTGCAGTTGCATTGGTAATAGCGGCGGTGTTCGGTTTTAATTACATTAAACCGCTTTTCCAACAAAATTTGGCAGAAAGAAATGTAACAAAAGAATCCGTAAAATCCAAATTTATTAACAGTATTGATACAAAATCGTCAGAAGAAATGATTAGCATTTTAAAGTCATCAGATAATTCTTTGCCTTTTAGAAATTCAGACGCTAAGGAATTTATTGATGAATTAAATGCAAATCCAGAATACAAGAATAAAATAGAAAAATGGCTACAGGAAGATATAGAACAACTAAAATCAAACAAATCATATAAGAGCAAAAATCCTATTCGAATGTCAAAAGATTCAGAAGGATATAAAATTCTGATTGACCCAATAAAATTAGGCGTTGAAAATCCTAAAAATGCAACATTGAGTATTGATGATTCATCAAATCTAGCTTTTCCTGGCAAAAAAATCTTGACAATCGAATCAAATGGTTTGACTTTAAGACAGAATATTACAATTTCTTACTTTGGTGATAGTCAAAAAATCAATTGGGACATGGTGGATTTGAGCAAGACAATTGCTGACTATGATATTTCAACAGGTGATAAAAACTACGAGATAAAAAAAAGCAATGACATGGATTGTCTAGTCTTTATCAACGATAAAAACACAGCTCTTACTACAGATAAATTTAATGATTTGGGAAAGAAAAATTTGAAACAGGATAAAGATACAGTGTGTATTGTCGCAAAAGGAAAAGAAGGATTGTTAAAATCAAATACAGAAACAATCGGATGGGAAACATGGATAAGATTGCATTTGAACGATTAAATGCAATCATAAACTTTCTATAATAGAAATAATGTTTAATATTTTTTGATAGAGGGTATAAGATAATTAGAGCATAAAATAAATTAAGGAGATGTTATTATGAGTTTAATGGATTATTTAGAACACAAAAGAAAAGAAAAAGAAAGACAAATCAAGTGGGAAATTGCTAAACGTAGATACGAAGACCATGCAAAAATAACTTTAGGAACTGTGATAGGTGCAACTATTGGTATAGCTGCAGGTGTTCTATTTGCTCCTAAGTCAGGCGAAGAAACTAGAAAAGACATCAAGAAATTTGCAGAAGAAACAAAGAAAACTGCTATAAATAATTTAAATGATGCAGTAGATACTGTAAAATTGACAGCTGATAATGTAACAGACAGTGTTAAAGATAAGTATCAAAGTTTTCAAGACAGAGGAATGACTGAATTAAATAAAATTTCTGACCAATTTGAAGATGTAAAATCAGACTTAAGTGCACTTGGCGAAGACATAAAAGAAGTAGTAAAAAAAGATGCTAAAGAAGCAAAAGAAAATATAGAAGACGCCAAGGAAAAAGCAAAAGATTCAGCAAAAAAAGTTTCAGAATCAGTTAAAAATGTTGCAAAGGAAGCCAAAGAAGGAGCAGAAAAAACTGTAGAAGAAGGTAAAAAACAAGCCAAGAAAACAGCTGAAACTGCAAAAGAACAAGCAGAAGAAGTAAAAAAAGAAATCAAAAAGTAGGTAAGAAATGATAGACGCTTTATATATTTTTAAAATAATATTGTATATCTGTTTATCTGGATTTTTGATAGCGTTGATAGTTTTTTTCCTAAAACTTGCAGATTTAGTTAAAAATATCAAATCTGTTATATCAGATAACAAAAAAGATATTGACAGGTCTCTTACCGAAGTGCCACAAATTTTGGACAACGTAACAGGAATTACAAATAAAGCAGATAGATTAATAGGAGATATTTCTCCTGATATCAGAAACATAACAAATAATGTAAGCAACACATTGTCTAATGTAGAATCAGTTTCTAGTAATGTGTCAAATACTGTTGATTATGTTGCTGAATCAGTTACGGACACTGCTACTAATATTAAATATGGTTTTTTGAACTCAACAGATTACGTTGGAACTGCTAGAGAAATAATAAATTTCATAAGAAGTTTAATAGGCAGATAATAGAATAAAGATTTTTAAGCCAATCTGGAAATTTCCGATTGGCTTATTGCTAATCTTCACTTATTTTAAAATTATGAAAACAATTGTTAAAATATTGAAATCCTATTGAAAATCGATTGAATATTTGGTATGCTATTAGAGAAAGATGGGATATAATGAAAAAAATAAAAATTATCTCGAATCCATCTTCAGGTAGTCAAGCACACGCTAGAGATTTGTTGAAATTAATCAATTATCTGATTGAAGACAATTTCATAGTTCAATTGTTTAAGACTAAAGGAAAAGACGATGCTTATAAGGAAGCAAAATCCAGTTCGCCTGATGAATGGGATTTGATAGTTATCTCTGGTGGAGATGGGACTGTAAATGAAGTTGTAAATGGGATTTGTGATGCCGGCAGTGATATTCCAATTACGATATATTCTACTGGTACAGTAAACGATTTCGCAACCTTCTTGAAACTTCCTACAACACCATACAAATTATTTAGAATGATAAAAACGGGTAAAACCATAAAATCTGATGTTGGTAAAATAAGCAACTATGAATATCACAGATATTTTATAAATGTTTTTGCCGTAGGAAATATTGCATCTGTAAGTTATGTGACGGACAAGACACAAAAAGCTATTTTTGGAAGACTAGCCTACATCGTAGAAGGATTGAAGGAACTTCCAAATACTTTAAATCAACCGATGGAATTAGAAATTAAAACAAAAAACAGAGATTTTAAAATAAAATCACCTTTGATGATTATATCTAATTCCAATACTGTTGGTGGCTTTGAAAATATTTGTCCAAAAGCAAAAATAGATGATAAAAAATTAGACGTTTTAATCATAAAACATTCTCGTCTTAAAGAAGTAGCACAAATTTTGATAGATGCGTTCAATTCGACACACATTTACTCTGAAGATGTACTATATTTTCAAACTGACACTTTAACTATAGATTCCACTCAAACCGTTCCAGGAGATGTTGATGGGGAATATGGTGGGAATTTACCAGTAAAAGTTGAGATTAATAAAAAGCAAATAAATATTTTGGTAAGGAGTGATTAGATGTCGTCACCAACAATTAAAGACGTTGCAAAACTTGCTGGAGTTTCAATTTCAACAGTTTCTAGAGTTATGAATGATTCCAAACCAGTTAGCCCTGAGGCGAGAAGAAAGGTTTTGGATGCTATTGAAAAATTAGATTTTAAGCCAAATGAATTGGCTAGGTCTTTGGTAATGAAAAGATCCAATTTAATAGGTGTTGTAGTAAAAGATATTGGTATTCCATATATGGCACAAATTGTTCGAGGTGCTGAAGAAATTGGAAGAATGTACAAATACGATATACTTTTATCTTCTACATACGGCGATTTGGAGCAAGAAAAAAAGATTATAGACTTTATGTTTACTAAGCAAGTAGAAGGAATTATTTTAATTTCTGAAGATATAGAGCCTGAAGTTATCTTCAAATTAAAAGACCAAACTGTGCCATATATTCAGTTAGATAAATTCTGGAACATCAAAGATATTCACACTGTACAAATTGATTACAAAGAAGCGATGATTAATTTAATCAATCACATTAACGATTTGGGTCATAAGAATATTTTGTTTGTCAAGGAAAACCAAGATACTGAAATTGGACAAGAAAAATTAAATGGCTATAGACAAGCTTGTGATGATTTAAAATTAGAAAAATATGAATTATCTTCAAGTGGTATTTCAGTTAAAGATGGCTATGAAGCTGGTGAACAGATTTTTGAAATGCAAAAATCACAAGGAATTACTTGCGTAAGTTTTAGTGAGGATGCTCAAGCTATAGGATTTATAAACTACTGCTATGATAATAACAAGAAAGTTCCAGATGATATTTCTGTTTCAGGATTTGGAGATATACCAATGACAAGTATTTATAGACCTACACTAACAACTGTTCAAGAACCATACTATGATATTGGTGCGGTTTCAATGAGAACATTGGTTAAAGTTTTGAGGGAAAATAAAGTAATTAGTGAAAAAGCTATATTGGGTTCTCAAATTATGAAAAGAGAATCGGTTAAGGATATTAATTAACTAAATCTTAATTTTGTGTTTAAAAAACCAATTAATGGGATATAAATAAAGTATTCATAGGAGGATTATTATTATGGTAGAACAAAATGTTATAGTTAAGAATGAAACAGGATTGCACGCTCGTCCAGCAGCTTCTCTTGTTCAATTTGTTAAAAATTTTGATGGTAAGGTTGAACTTATCAAAGACGGAAAGACAGCAAATGCTAAATCTATTTTCAATGTAATGGCGTTAGGTATTTCACAAGATACTGAAGTTACAGTAAGATTAGATGGCGAAAACGAAGAAGAAAACTTAAAAAAATTAGTTGAATTTATTGAAAATTTAGAAGACTAATTATAATATTGATTTATAGCCGTCACTTTTTGTGGCGGTTTTACTTGTAAGAGGGGGTATATGAATTTGATTAAAGAAGGGATTATTGCAAGCGAGCAAATTGCCATTGGAAAAGTTAAATTGATGAAAAAACAGGATATAAAAATCAATACTGAGAAAATTCCTGACGAAGAAATTAATAATCATATAAAAAAATTTAAGGAAGCACTGGAAGCTTATAAAAAAGATTTGGCAAATTCACAAGTAGATAATGATACACAAAAAGAAGTTATTGAAGCTCATTTGAGTATGCTCGATGATCCTTTTTTATCTGAAACTGTAATATCTAAGATAAATGAAAAAAATTCTAGTGACAAGGCTCTTGACGATACAATTAATGAAATGGTCGATATGATGCAATCATTGGATAATGAATACATGAGAGAAAGAGCATCAGATTATAAGGATATTGGAAAGCAATTGATGTATAAAATTAAGGGAATAAAATACGAAAAATTAGATTCGCTAGAGCCCAATACGATTTTAGTTTCAAAAGAATTGACACCTTATGAAACATCGATTATTGACAAGGACAATGTCGTTGGCTTTTTGATGGATTTAGGTGGAAAGACGGCTCACACTTCCATAATTGCTCAGACCTTGGGTATTGCTTGTTTAGTTGGGATGAAAGACATAACATCTTGTATTTCAGATGGTCAGACAGTAATAATCGATTCATTTAAAGGAATTTGTATAATAGAGCCAGACGACGAAACTTTAATGGAATATCGAAATAAAAAATCAAAACTAGACGACGAAATCACCAGATTAGACAAAAATAGATTTAAAAAAGCAGTAACCGTTGATGGAAAAGCAATTGATGTTATGACTAATATCGGGAATTTTGAAGACTTAGAAAAAGGATTAGAATGCGGAGCAGATGGTGTAGGGTTGTTTCGAACTGAATTTTTGTATATGTACAACAGCCATTTTCCGACTGAGGATGAACAATTCGAATATTACAAGAAAGTCGTAGAGAAATTAGAAGACAAATCCGTAATTATCAGAACATTAGATATTGGTGGAGACAAGGAATTACCTTATTACAAATTTCCAAAAGAAGACAATCCTTTTTTGGGATGGAGAGCGTTGAGATTTTGTTTTGATATGGAAGATGTTTTTGACGCACAGATAAAGGCGATTTTGAGAGCGTCTGCTTTTGGTAAAATTAAAATAATGTTACCAATGATTATTTCAGTTGATGAAATTGAAAAAGCACTCAGAATTATTGAAAAAAATAAACAATCGCTAAAATATGAAAATATTGACTTCGATGAAAATATTGAAGTTGGTATAATGATAGAAACACCTGCAAGTGTTATGGTATGCGATGATTTAGTAGAATATGTAGATTTCTTTAGCATAGGAACAAATGATTTGACTCAGTATATACTGGCTACAGATAGAGGCAATGAAAAGATTTCAAATCTGTATAACACTTATAATCCAGCCGTTCTTAGAGCGATTAAAAGAGTAATTGATGTAAGTCATCAATACGGAAAATGGACAGGAATGTGCGGTGGATTTGCAGCTGATACAAGAGCAACAAAGTTGTTATTGGGAATGGGTTTAGATGAGTTCTCAGCACCAGCATCGGCAATTGCAAAAATAAAAGATACTATTGCAAATAATTCAATGGAAAAAGCAGGAAAATTTGCAGATGAAATTTTGAAATTGAAAAAAACTTCAGAAATCGAAAAAGCTATACTGGAATAATTTTCATTCACAGTTCTAATTTGTTGTTTTTAATGATAAAATTATTATGGTGGTAATATGGAAATTAAAAATTTGGAATTTTTTAAAGATAAAAAAATTCAAAATTACGAATTTATAAATGGAAAATATATTGTAGATACAAACAATGGAAAGTACCTCGTAGAAATCTACGAAGGAGATTTGAAATCTTTTTTAAACTTGATTCGGGAAAAAAATTTGACTCTCAATAAATTAAACGAAAAATTTGCGAAAATAGAGTCGAGTGGATTCGAAGATGGACATACTTTCGTCATAAAAAAATATGTTCACAAAAGCAATGAAATAACAAGTCCAAAAAAACAAATTGAAATCGGATGTGAAATTGGAAAAGTTCTTAGAAAACTCCACGACGATTCTACTATTGACGATTCAAATACCTGGTCTAAAATGTATAATTACAGGATAAATAATTTGATATACAATTATTCTATGACAAATTTTAGAGGAGATAAGGACTACATCGTATTTGATTATATTGATAAAAATAGATACTTGATTGACTCAAGAAAGTTGAGTAATTTGTATATCTACAATAATCTCGAAGATATTTATGTAGATGACTGCCAATATGATTTCAATTCTAATCATACGAGTTATTTGGCTGATTCCTTTTTCGAGTTTAGAAATATAAACGAGATTGATGAACAAAATCGGATTTTTTATTATTCATTGTTGAAATCATACTTTGGCGGTAAAATCCCACGTTTGTTTTATAGAATACTCGCAATATATACAATTGTTGATATTCTTGAACCGAAATTAAATGGTAACAGTGCAACTGATTTGACAGAAGAATTTGATAAAATCCTAAAAATTTATAATGATTTCGATTGTATTGTACCAGTGTGGATTCAAGAAACTGAACAAAAAATTAAGGAGTTATCAGATGAAGGTAAATTGTAAGTTTTGGTTTCAAAACGATTCGGGAAAAAAGTTTTTTGGCAAGGGGACGTATTTGCTTTTACTAGAAATTCAGAAAACTGGTTCATTAAACAAGGCATCAAAGAATTTGAAGATGAGTTACAGTAAAGCTTTTAATATAATAAAATCTAGCGAGAAAATATATGGTGAAAAATTCTTGAGCACAGAAATTGGTGGAACAAATGGAGGCGGCTCAACGCTAACAAAGGCAGGACTTCAATTAATTAAAGAATATGAAAATGCTATATCAATTTTCGAACAATCTTGCCAAAATTTAAGTGAAAAAATTACAAAAAATATATAAAATGCTTGTGTTTTTTTGAAAAACAGTGTAACATATATTTATAGAAGTGTCTTAATAATAAAATCTCAATGTTTACATTGAGATTTTGTATTTTGATACTATTTTTAGTTTTTAAAAGGAGTTAAAATGAAAAAAGTAGTTTTAGCATTAGGCGGAAACGCTCTTGGGAAATCGCCTTTAGAACAAGTTGAAGCCGTAAAAAAAACAGCAATTTCAATTGTGGATTTAGTTGAAGACGGTAACGAGGTAATCGTATGCCACGGAAATGGTCCACAAGTTGGAATGATTAATCTTGCGATGGAGACTGCACACAATTCTAACCCGGAAATTTCAGAAATGCCATTTGCAGAGTGTGTTGCAATGAGTCAAGGATACATCGGATACCATCTACAAAATGCAATTAAAAATGAATTATTAAAGAGAAATATGAAAAACGCAGTATCGACAATAATAACTCAAGTGAAAGTAGATAAAAACGATAAAGCTTTTTCCAATCCTACAAAACCTGTGGGATTATTTTATACAAAAGATGAGGCAGAGAAACTCCAAAAAGAAAGCGGCAACACTTTTAAGGAGGATTCTAATAGAGGTTACAGGAGGGTTGTACCATCACCGAGACCAATAGATATAATTGAAAAAGATGAAATAAATGCTCTTCTAAAAAATAATTTTATTGTCATAGCAGGTGGCGGTGGTGGTATTCCGGTAATTGATAATGACGGTCTGCTTGAAGGAGTTAGTGGCGTTATCGATAAAGATTTTACATCGGAAAAGTTAGCTGAGATTTCTGATTCGGATGTTTTGATTATTTTAACATCGGTTGAAAAAGTATACATCAATTTTGGAAAAGAAAATCAAGAAGGCTTGGATGAGATAAATATTGAACGTGCACGAAAGCTTATTGATGAAAAACAGTTTGCTGAGGGTTCTATGCTACCTAAAGTTGAAGCCTGTATGAATTTTATCGAATCAGGTGATGGTAAAATAGCTTTGATTACATCTCTTGAAAATGCAAAAGAAGGAATTAAAGGAACTAGTGGTACAAGATTTATAAAATAAATAATAATTTGACTTCCAAAAATTTTGAGTTTTATATCAAAACATTTTGGAAGTTTTTTATAAGGCTTTAAATAATATTTAATTTATTATAAAATTAAGAGTATAAAAATTTAAGGAGGAAATGATGGAAAAAAAATCTACATCATTATTTGATTATTATGGCAATCCTTCATTTGTGAAGTCTTTTCCTATAGCGTTGCAACATCTTCTTGCAATGATAGTTGGAAACGCATTGCCATCAATAGTTTTGGCAACTGCTCTTAAGTCAACTGAGCATCAGATTACAGATTCTCAGGCGATTTATTTAATACAAGCAGGTATGTTTATTGCGGCAATCGCAACATTGTTGCAATTATATCCGGTGTTAAAATTTGGAGCGAAATTACCAGTTATTATGGGTATTAGTTTTGCGTACATTCCAGTGTTGTTGTCTATTGGAAAACAATATGGAATCGGAGCTGTATATGCTTCACAATTGATAGGTGGTGTTGTAGCGATATTCACTGGTATGTTTTTAGGGAAAATAAGGAAATTTTTTCCTCCAATTGTTTCTGGTACAGTAGTGTTGACGATTGGGCTTAGTTTGTATTCTGTTGCTGTCAATTATATGTCAGGAGGAAAAGGCCCAATGCAGGGCGAAATAAGAAACTGGGTTGTGGCAATAATAACTTTGTGCGTTGTTTTGTTTTGCAATATGTTTATGAAAGGTTACATAAAATTAGCCGCAATTTTGGTAGGTATTATTGTAGGATATGTAATTTCGTTGTTTTTGGGAATGGTTAAATTTGACAATGTAATAAGCGCATCTTATTTTATGCTACCACAAATTTATCCGTTCAAATTTGAATTTCATATGGACGCTGTACTGACTATGTCAATTATGTATATTGTAAATTCAGTTCAAGCGGTAGGGGATTTGACTAGTACAACAATTGGTGGAATGAATCGTGAGCCTAGTGATATCGAATTATCGGGAGGCATAAAGGCAAACGGACTTGTCAGCATAATAGGAGCCTTAATCGGAGCACTTCCAACTGCAACATATTCACAAAATGTTGGAATAGTTTCTATGACAAAAGTTATTGCCAGAAAAGTTCTTTTTATTACAGCTGTAATGGTTTTTGTCTGTGGATTGATTCCAAAATTTGGAGCTTTAATGTTGTCAGTTCCACAAGCGGTAATAGGTGGGGCAACTATTTCTGTATTCGCACAAATAGCGATGAGTGGTATGAAATTAATAACATCAAGTGAAATGAGCATAAGAAACACAACTATAGTTGGTCTTGGAGTTGCACTTGGAATGGGAATTACACAAGTAAGTCCAAATGCAGTAAGATATTTTCCGCAATGGTTTAGAATGGTGTTCACAGCTTCTCCAGTAGTCGTAGCAACATTGATTGTATTTTTCTTAAATATAATTATTCCTGAAAAAACATTGGAACAAGAAGAACAAGAAAGAAAAGAAATAGATTAAAAATCCCTCCTAGGAGGGATTTTAATATTTTACGTATTTTTTGTCGATGTATTTTTTTAGCACAAATGAAATATGTGAATAAAAAGAGAAACCCTTGTAATACAACAAGGCTTTTTCATTGCCACAATACAATATTTGCATTGGATTTGTATCTGGAACGTATTTTTCGAGTTCTTCTGATTTTAATGTGTGAACTATGTTTTTTAACAAAATAGGAGATTGCCTGATAGCATACACTCCTGCTTTTGGAAGATTTGGATATTTTTCAAAGTCCACACAATCTCCAACAGCAAATATATTTTTATCTAATCTCATAAATTCATCACAAACAAGAAAGTTAGAATCAGTAGTTTTGAGATTTCCAAAATCGACATCGACACCGTAAGAACCAATGCACATTATCAATTTATCGTAATCGACATCAATTTGTTCGATTGATTTGACTTCTTTGTTTTCATAAACTTTTATGTTTTTTTTCTTCAAAAGTCTTTTAGCTTTTTCATTTGCCCTAGAATCAAATCCTTCCATATTAACTTTTCCTCTAGTTAGTATGGATATTTTTTTGTCAGGAAAAATCTCTTTCAAAACAAAAGCAAGTTCCAACCCACTTGCTCCAGCGCCCAATATCAAAATATTTTTGTCGTTTTCTTTTATATTTTCTTTTAGATTGATAATTGAATTGATTGGCTTTGAATTTATAATTTTTTTATCATTTGCAATGGTTTTTTGACTAGCGCCCAAATTTACACTCAAATAATCATAAGAAATATTGTGGTTTTCTGAAATTACTTTTCTACTTTTGCTATCAATTTTAATTATTTTATCCAAAATCAACTCTGCGCCGTATTTTTTGCAAACTTTTTCGACATCAAAACAGATTTCATCGTGTGAATATATACCTTCTAAAAAACCGGTATACATACCAGAATAATACTGGTATTTTTTGTCTGTTATAACAGTTATTTTTATATCGTCATAAATTTGACTCAAATTTTTGATGACATAAATATGACCGTGACCGCAGCCACACAATACTAAATGCTTCATTTTGTTCCTCCTATTGATATGTTTTTGATATTTATATAATACCAGAAACGAATCGTAGAATAAACTATTTTGGTTTGACAATAAAGTCTATTATTGCTAAGATTATATTGAATAGAGAGAAATCTATATCTAAATGATAAATTTTGTTTATAACTATGAATTTGTTCAAAAATCTAATAGCTTTTTGGGTAAATTAATACTGTAAGCAAATGTTATCATAATTTTTCAAGGAGGACATTATGTCAAAAATTTACAAGAGAATAATTGCTTTATTTCTTTGTTTAAGTATGGCTTTTGCCACAGCTTGTGGTGGAGCAGGAAAGGATACATCTGATAATTCTAAATCATCAGATAAATCTGACAAGAAAGAAAAAGTAAAAGTGACAATGGTTACTGACCAAGGTGGAGTTAACGATAAATCGTTCAACCAATCTGCTTTTGAAGGTTTAGATGCAGCTAAGAAAGAAGGATGGTTGGATTTCAGATATATCGAATCACACAAAGAAAATGATTATGCTCCTAATATGGAAACAGCTTTAGATGATAATAGCGATGTAATATTTACAATTGGATACGCTTTATACAAGTCAACTGATGCAGCGGCAAAAGAAAACAAAGACCAAAAATATGCGATTATCGACAATGCTAACGTAGAAAAAACACCAAACTTGGTTGGTGTATTATTTGCAGACAACGAAAACTCATTCTTAGTAGGTTATATCGCTGGTATGACAACAAAAACAAACAAAGTTGGTTTTGTAGGAGGAATGAAGAGCGATGTAATTGATAGATTTGAATTTGGTTTCAAAGCTGGAGTTAAGGAAGCTGAAAGACAAAAGAAGCAACCAATTGAATTTCAATCACAATATGCTGACAGCTACGCTGCACCAGATAAAGGTAAATCAATCGCAAATTTGATGTATCAAAAAGGCGTTGATGTTATATTCCACGCAGCAGGTGGTACAGGATACGGAGTTATTCAAGCAGCTATCGACAACAATAAATACGTAATCGGTGTTGATAGAGACCAATCATCTGAAGCACCTAAAAATATGTTGGTTTCTACAGTAAAAGGTGTTAACGTTGCAGTTCAAAAAATCTCAAAAGATTTGAAAGATGGCAAGTTCGAAGGTGGAAAAACAATAACTTATTCATTAAAAGACGGAGACGCAGTAGACATTGCTTATGCTAACAATGGTTTAGTAGCAAAGGATGTTAAAGATAAAGTTGAATCATTAAAGAAAGATATCAAAGAAGGAAAAATCAAAGTTCCACAAAACGAAAAAGAATTTAAAGAATTTGGATTTGATAAATAAAAATAGAAACAGGGATTGAACAATCCCTGTTTTTATAAATGAAAGGGAAAAAAATGAATGATGAAAAAAATATTGTTGTTGATTTAAAAGATATTTCCAAATTTTTTGGCAGCAATAAAGTACTTGATAATGTAAACTTCACTCTCCACAAGGGAGAAGTTCATGCGCTGTTGGGAGAAAATGGAGCCGGAAAGACAACTTTGATGAATATATTGTACGGTCTATATGAACCAAGCAGTGGAAGTATTACAGTAAAAGGAAAAACTTTTGATCAGATGATACCTAAAACAGCAATTAATTGTGGAATTGGTATGGTTCATCAACATTTTATATTGATAGAGCCATTTACTGTGTATCAAAATATAGTTTTAGGTAAAGAAATTACAAAATCAGTGGGTATTCTTGATAATCAAAAATCAATCGAAACGGTTAAGGAGCTTTCAGATAAATACGGGCTTATGATTGACCCAAATGCAAAGGTATCAGATATTTCTGTAGGAATGCAACAAAGAGTAGAAATATTAAAATGCTTGTATCGTGGAGCGGATATTTTGATATTCGATGAGCCAACTGCTGTTTTGACTCCACAAGAAATCAACGATTTTATAAAAATAGTAAAGAACCTCACAGAACTTGGTAAGTCAATTATAATAATCACACATAAACTTTCAGAAATAAAGGCTATGGCAGATTATTGCACTGTCATTAGAAGAGGTAAGTTCATCGACAAATTGAATGTCAAAGAAATCGACGAAAATATTTTGGCAGAAAAAATGGTTGGTCGTGATGTGAGATTTAACGTTGAAAAACAAGAACAAGAGCCAGGAGAAGTTGTGTTGGATATCAAGAATTTGGTTGTAAAAGATTCTCGAAATATCGACATAGTAAAAGATTTTAATTTGCAAGTTAGAAGAGCAGAAATTGTCGGCATCGCTGGTGTGGATGGAAATGGTCAATCTGAATTGATTGAAGCTATCACAGGACTTCGTAGGATTGAATCTGGAACTGTAAAACTAAAAGAAAAAGATATTACAAATCACTCACCACGAGAAATCATAGATTCTGGTATGAATACTATTCCAGAAGATAGACAAAAACATGGACTTATTTTGGATTATTCTATCGCAGACAATTTAATTCTTGAAAATGTAAAAAAGCCTCCGTTTAGTAAAGGCTTGAGGCTTGATTTTAATGCTATAAATGAAAACGCAAAGAAATTAATAGATAAATTTGACATAAGACCGAATGACTACAATCAAAAAACAAAAAACTTGTCCGGAGGTAATCAACAAAAAGTTATCATAGCGAGAGAAATTTCCAACAATCCGGATTTGTTGATTGCGGCACAACCGACCAGAGGACTTGACGTAGGAGCGATTGAATTTATTCACAAATATCTAGTTGAGCAGCGAAATCACAACAAAGCAGTATTGCTTGTTTCTTTTGAATTGGATGAAATTATGGATTTATCCGACAAAATTGCTGTGATTTTTGACGGAAAAATTGTAGGAATAAAATCATCACACGAAACTAACGAGATGGAACTTGGAAGGTTGATGGCAGGAGGTGTTGTTGATGAACACTAGTATTGAAAAAAAATCTATATTTTCAAAATACAACAAACTATTTTTTATTCTGTTGTCAATTTTAATAGGTCTTGTGGCAGGTGCATTTGCTTTAATGCTCGCAGGATATAACCCAATTGAAGCTTATAGATTGATGTTTGAAGGTATATTTAAAAGACCTAAAAATGTAGGGTGGACAATAGTCAATGCTATCCCGATAATTTTTACGGGACTTGGAGTTGCATTCGCATTTAGAACGGGATTGTTTAATATCGGTGCTGAAGGTCAATACATCGTTGGGACAATGGTTGCATTTATTCTCGGATACAATTTGCATTTGCCTGCAGTAATACACGTTCCTTTAGTAATTATAATTGGAATGTTAGTAGGTGCATTGTACGGAGCTTTTTCTGGATTTTTGAAGGCTAAGTTTGGAATCCATGAAGTAATTTCTACTATTATGTTGAATTGGGTTGCATTTTATTGCAACAATATGGTCGCAAATTATCCAAAATTTAAAGCTCCAAATTCAATGGGAACTTACGAAGTGCAAAAAACAGCAAGGATAACTCTTATGCAAAATGCAAAAGGTCTTCCAAAAGCAATAGACAATTTCTTCAAAGCACCTATTCATTTGGGATTGATATTGGCGATTGCTGCAGCGATAATTTTGTGGTATATTTTGAAAAAAACTAATTTGGGTTATGAGTTGAAAGCCGTTGGTTACAATCAAGACGCTGCAAAATACGGCGGCATAAATGTCAATAAGAAGTTGACATTATCTATGGCGATTAGTGGCGCTATTTGTGCGTTAGGTGGAGTGACACAAGTTTTGGGATATAGATATACCATTTCAGCGTTGTCTAGCATGGAAAATTTTGGATTTGATGGACTTGCAGTTAGTTTGTTGGCGAACAACAATCCAATAGGATGTATCTTTTCGGGATTGTTCTTCGGAGGATTGAAATACAGTGGAGCAAATGTCCAAAGAGTTTTACACGCTCCAACAGAAATGATTAATATAATAATGGGAACTATAATTTTATTTACAGCTATTCCATTGATGTTTAAAATTATAAAATCCAGATTTAAGAAAAAAGGAGGCAAATAATGAACTTAGTACTTTTAGGTTTGGTAATAGGCAATACTTTAATTAACGCTACTCCTATTTTATATGCTGGATTAGGCGGTATGATTTCAGAAAAATCTGGAGTAACAAATATTGGACTAGAAGGTATGATGACTATTGGTGCACTTATAGCAGCTACTGTCGGATACTATACACACAATCCTTGGCTAGCATTTTTGTGCGGAGGAATTAGTGGAATGGTATTCGCGTTGATTCACGCTATTGTGTCAATTACATTTGCAGGAGACCAAACAATTTCTGCGATTGCAATAAATTATTTGGGACCTGGAATCGCGCTATTTGTTTCAAGAATCTTCTTCGACGGAGCAACACAAACAAAACCAATTGATACGCAGTTCAAAATTCCAGTATTATTTAAAGGAATCGGAAGCAAATTTTTGGAAAATATAATCGCTCTTCCGGTTACAGTTTATCTTGTTTTCGTTTTAGTTTTGTTAATTTACGTATTTATGTATAAAACAAAATGGGGAATGAGATTAATCGCTGTAGGTGAACATCCAAAAGCAGCTGAGACACTAAATATCAATGTGTTTTTAGTTAGATATTTGGCAGTTTTGTTTTCAGGATTTATGGCTGGATTAGGCGGAGCTACGATGTCAATTTCACTGGTATCATCATTCTTTCCTGCCTTAGTTGCAGGTCAAGGATTTATAGCCTTGGTTACAGTTATATTTGGAAAATGGACTCCTCATGGAGTAATGCTAGCTGCGTTATTTTTTGGATTTGCACAGTCAATTGCAGTTGTATTGGGAGGAACAAATCTACCAATACCATCTGAATTGATTTCGATGATTCCTTATGTTGCCACATTGGTAATATTGATTTTGTTCGGTGGGAAGACTAAAGCACCAACGGCAGATGGTATTCCATATTTGAAAGACGACATTGCAATGTAAAATAAAAAGTGTGAATGAATTTACTTATAAAAGTAAAATCAATTCACACTTTTTTTATTATATTTATATTAAATTTCTTTCAACATAAAAACTTAAAATTTCTCCATCATAAGAAATAATACCCGAATCGACCATCGAACCGAGCAAGTTAATATCGTTGTAATCAGATTCCCATCCCAATAAGTCAGCGTAGTAATCCTCAATTTGAGGAGACCTACTCACGTTGATGAGTCTTTTCATATCATCGAGGTGTTGAGGAGTTTTATCTGGCATTCCCTCAGCTATAATGATTAGCTTATCATCTTTAAACGTAGATTCAATTTTTATATTCTTTGTATCATACATAAAAAAATAACTCAAAATTTCCGACACAATTAATTTTGCTTTTTTTTCTTCGTTATTAATCATTGTTTTTTAACCTCACTCTCATTATAAAATTATCCATCTCTCTAAAAACTGGAACTAAAATTCCAGCGACAAATCCACCTGAAAATCCGTTGTTGTAGAGATTTACTCCACCGTGAACAACACCGATGTTCAATACCATAGCCATATGCAAAAATCCTGCCAATGCGCCTCTAAAAAAACCAAATTCTCCTGCAATAGGAGCGAGCGTAGTCCCAAATAACGCGGCAAGAAGGCTTGATGTAGATAGTGGATTGACAGTATTCAAAATAGATGCAAAGAAAACACCGACGAAAACTGGAATTGTATTTTTAGGATGTTTTCCAAATGCGGCAAATCCGGTTACAGTAAAAATTCCTCCGATAATTGGACCGCTTATTTTTCCACCGACAATGATGATGTAAGTTGTGGCTATAAATCCCATTATTCCCATATTTATCATTGTTTGATACAAACCATCTAGTGAGATAAAATCAGTTGCCAGTCTACCGGAATTGTACATTATGTTTTCGTATCCGTGAAATGACAAATTATTTTTAACAAATCCAAACAAAAAAATCAGAATAAATAAGGCATACAAAAAAACAATCAATCGCAAATCATTTATAGGATATACAAGATTGACAGATTTTATGTTGATGCTGAACATTCGCAAAATCCCAACGCAAAGCATCCCGACAATTCCTGCTGTGAAACCCATATTGTATAAATTATAGCCTTGATGAAATCTCAGAAAAGCTCCTGAAAGTGGAACCATAATAATTCCTATGCTAATACCCACAAGGTAACTGATGATAATTGAATGAATAGGCGATAGCATAGAATTAAATGCGATTTCACTAATTAAAGGGCCTAATGCACTACCAAAAAGAGCTGGAAGAATAACAGAGGCCTTTGAAGTGTTCTCAATCTTAGAATAAATTAAAACGCCCAAAGTTATTGGGATTGTGTTGAACAAGTTTTTGCCAAAAAAAGCAAAGCCAGTCATTGTAAATATAGCCGCTACACCCGGTCCTGATATTACAACTTTGAATCTTTCTGATAAAATAGTGGACATCAAGCAAATAATACCCGCATTGAAAAAAGCAGCACCAATATTTGCAAGATACATATAATCAGTTATCAACGTACAGGGACTTTTTATTATCACAACAAGTCCGTTAAAAATTTCTGCGGGAGTATTAAAAACAAACGCTGTCAACATCAATAACGCTGCAAAAAAATACAACATTTTATAAATTCCCATTGAGTGAAAAACTTTCTCTTTCATAAGACCTCCATTAATTATTTAATTTATTTTATTATAAAGAAATATTTTTTTCAACAAAAACCTGCTAACAAAAGTCAAGCATAACCTGAAATTAATTTCAGGTTATTT
>NZ_CAMXVC010000019.1 GCF_947252345.1 uncultured Finegoldia sp. | reverse complement strand
GTTTAATACCTATATGAAATTACATCATTCTCAAACTCGCTTTTTGATATTTGATAGCCAAAATAAGTTTAATACCTATATGAAATTACATCATTCTCAAACTTATCTTGTCTCCAGCGTCTTTAAATACTGGGTTTAATACCTATATGAAATTACATCATTCTCAAACACTCAGAAAGCCTACTAGAAAATTATCCAGGTTTAATACCTATATGAAATTACATCATTCTCAAACTCCCATCGCATCGAAAAACCAACTCGGTGTGTTTAATACCTATATGAAATTACATCATTCTCAAACAAAGCCGAGAGTTGGCATTGTCACAGCTGCGTTTAATACCTATATGAAATTACATCATTCTCAAACATTGCTATGGAAAGGATGAAAACTGAGTTTGTTTAATACCTATATGAAATTACATCATTCTCAAACTTTGTACTCGGCATGACACCCTCACAATCTGTTTAATACCTATATGAAATTACATCATTCTCAAACTACTTGATAAACCATTTATTGTTATTGCGTGTTTAATACCTATATGAAATTACATCATTCTCAAACTATTGCAACATTTCATTAACATCTTTAATAGTTTAATACCTATATGAAATTACATCATTCTCAAACTAAAAACTCACAACTACGCAAAGGGTAAGAGTTTAATACCTATATGAAATTACATCATTCTCAAACTTCCAAGAGGGTACAGCAGTCAATGCTGAAGTTTAATACCTATATGAAATTACATCATTCTCAAACATAAATTCGTGGATGCAATACAACAAATTTGTTTAATACCTATATGAAATTACATCATTCTCAAACACATTATTTGGAATGGGAGCAAAGACCGAAGTTTAATACCTATATGAAATTACATCATTCTCAAACTCATAAAACGGAATATTTACATCATATACAAGTTTAATACCTATATGAAATTACATCATTCTCAAACAAAATGGAGTTACAGATGACGCATATCAAGGTTTAATACCTATATGAAATTACATCATTCTCAAACCCCCCAATGTGTAGCCTTTGTAATTACTAAGTTTAATACCTATATGAAATTACATCATTCTCAAACCACTGACCCTTAATGAACCATAAGTCCTCAGTTTAATACCTATATGAAATTACATCATTCTCAAACTTGTGGAAATGTTGTATCAGTTTTAGATTTGTTTAATACCTATATGAAATTACATCATTCTCAAACCTTGTGTGTATTCTGCAACCATCTTGATTAGTTTAATACCTATATGAAATTACATCATTCTCAAACTTGCAATTATTCTTTAAAGCGTTCAACTTAGTTTAATACCTATATGAAATTACATCATTCTCAAACTTTAATTTCATCTTTTAATTTGTCACCAAGGTTTAATACCTATATGAAATTACATCATTCTCAAACTGAGTGTAACGATGAAAAATCCGTAGACAAAGTTTAATACCTATATGAAATTACATCATTCTCAAACTTATCAGTTGATATAACTTTTTTCTTATTTGTTTAATACCTATATGAAATTACATCATTCTCAAACTCACAATCGCAACGTAGTCGCTGTTTTCATTGTTTAATACCTATATGAAATTACATCATTCTCAAACTCCAGCAATCCTCATGCACATAGGAACTACGTTTAATACCTATATGAAATTACATCATTCTCAAACCTCAAATCCATGAGCGAGAATCACTCCATCAAAGCGGTAATTTCATACAGATACTTATAAAACTCTGCATAAATCATTATCGAAAAGCAATTTTTTGGAAATTATATTGCTCTCTACTAATATATTATCATAATTTATGATACAAATGTTTTTAATTTTAATGTAATCGGATAATTCTTTGAGCTCTTCTTCTGTAAAATACTGCAATAAATTTATTGTGTAGAACACATCTATCTTTAAAACATTTTGGTATATATCTAAAAAAGAAACAAATTTATCCAGGAAATCTGTGTAGTCTACACTTGATTTAATGGGTACTACTTTTAATAGCGATTCAAAGTTAACTTCATCTCCTATGTCCAACATATATGGATAATCCAGCGCAATGTCGTTGATAAAATTAACAATTGATGAGTTTAAATTTATTTTTTGTTCGTAATGTTTTTCGTCGGAGATAATTTCCATTAAATCTTTAATAATTTTCGTAGTGATTTTCTTGTCAGCAAAGTCCAAAATAGCGGAGTTTTCTATGACTTTGTATTTTGTAATTAACTTATCATCGTCATATAATTCTATGTTTTCTTGGTTGTATATGTTTTCTATTATCTTTCTATATTCTAATTTATTTTCAATTGTTATGTTGCAAATATCTCCATATTCTACAAAAAAAGGCTCATTTAATAGTTCATATTTTAGGTTCATAGTATTATCAATCCTTCATCCGTATCCACCAAGCTCGACTTGTTTTCTCCCACAATGTATTCCATAGATTGAAATTGTTTTTCAGTTATTGTGAGTATTTGTACTATTCCAATCGATGGTTTGTTCTTTTCTATTCTGTCTTTTAATGTATTCACATTGGTCTGATTCAATGATAGCTTGCAATAAACAGATTCTTGTAGCATCATAAATCCTTCGGTCAACAAAAATTTCCTAAAAGCTCTGTATCTTCTTTTATCGTCTAATGATTGTGTTGGCAAATCAAAAAATACTATTGTTCTCATATATCTATAACTCATAATCAATAAATTTAATTAATTGTTCTTCTCCTTTCTCCAATGCCAGAAACACCGACTTGCAATACTCATTAACCGCATTGAGCAATGTATACCTTGTTTTTCCCACGAAAACTTCTTTGTCCATGATTTTTAATATCGCTATTTTTTCTTCCTTCTCGAATTTTTCTGGTTCATAAAAATATACAATATTATCTATCATAGGTCTTAAAGGTTCCATCAAATCGCTTGATAAATTATAGTAATTGAATTGATTTTCGTGGAATATCCCTAGTTGTGTTAAATATCCGTCCGAGGTTATTTCTCGTGTGAATATTGACAGTAATATCGAATATCCAAAATTCAGCATCGCATTTGTCGGGTTATCTTGGCTTCTCGAAAAATCTTTGCCAAAAAGACTATTAAAATACACTTTTGCTGCATGACCTTCCCTATTCGAAACATCCCCATCTTGTACTTGTGATTTGTATTCTAATAGCAGATTGGCATTTTCTTTACCTATAAACTTCAATAGCAGAGCTTGTCTATTAATTTTTTCTTTGGTAATTTCTCTCCACGTCTTTTGTTTAGAATTATTCTGCCATAAAATTTGCTTTCTAATCATCAGAGGAGAATTGTGCTTACTGTAATAATTAACGATTTCTCCTATTGTGTTGTGGTCTTTTCCGCAGAAAATTATTTTTACTTTTTCATCTATCAATTTTTCAATCAACGCTGTTGTAATTGAAACCATTGTAGAATCAATAATCAACACCGCAATTTCCGGTATGTGAACTTTGACGATTTGTTCCTTTCTAATTACTAGATTATTTAATTTCAAGTCGAGCTTTGCTCGACCTGAAATTAATACTGTTCTCCATCCCATTATTTTATTCTTATCCTCTTTTCATATATTCCTGTTATTGATTTATATACTAAATTAACTTTATTGTATTTCTCTAATTTTTTAGCCATGAAGGTTTTCCCTGATGATTTCGCTAGATTAATGACCAATAAGTTTGAACAATCTTCGGTTTTCTTTGTTAAAATCAGTAAATTTGTCATTAGGTCGTATAACTGAGAAGTAGTAAACTCATCAAAATTAATATCTTTTAGATTTGGTAAATTAATTCTATTAGTGTAAGGTTTTGTATTAAGTTTTTTTATAATTTTTTCCAAGCACTCTTTTAATAGAATTTTATCTTCATTTTCATAAATAGATTCCCCTAATTGTTTAGCTTTTAAGGCTTTGTTTTCTAAATATTTGAAACTGTTCATTTCTTCTGTTGTCCAATACATCTGAATATTTGGTTCAATTATTATTTGTTTTATATTACTGCCTCTAATTATATAATTAAAACCATCTATTTCTATTTCCGTATGATAATTAATTTTGTCTATTAATATCTTTGGCTCTTGTAATTGCAATACATTTATCGCATAATCCAATACTGTATTTTTATCTTCATAAAATTTACTAAGCAAATGTAGCGGAAACATTTCTATGCTTCTAATTCTTTTCTTGCTTTTAGTATGCTCTACCAAGAAAAAGAACGCTCCCCTAATTTTCAAATATCCTCCGTATTTCGATACATCTTGTAATCTATCATCTTTTTTTAGCGGAAGATACATTGTTCCTTTCTTATAATCCTTTTTCCCTTCAATAGTTGCATCGAACAATTTTCCTTTTTGTATATAACTTTCGTTACTTATTAGAACTGATGGTTTATTCAATGTATCTACAATCAATTTTCTTCCTTTTTCAGGTGCCCAGATGACTTTTCCTTTGGATTTACGAGGTCTTGTAAAATAATCACGTAACGAATATTTTACCTTGTCGCCTTCTCTGTTTTCTTTGACATAATTTATTGGATTTGATGTAAATTCTCGATTCCACACATCTCCTGCTACAATATTCAAAAACGCATCGTGTGCATGGTGAAGGTCATTCACATCTCTGGATTTCAAAGTATTCATATCTTTTCTCAAATCACTTGCAAGGCTTGCTTTTACAGGTATTATTTTTGATTTTTGGTAGAACTTTTCGAATAATTCTTTGATTGCTTTTGTAGATTGTCTTGTTTCTACAAGTTGTCTACTGATGAATCCGCCAAGTTCTTCATTTGTTAGTGGTGTATTTCTTATTAATCTATTGTATTTTTCTTTGCTGATGAACTCCCTTTCCATCAAATACTTCCAGTAATTGTAAATATCCGGATTATTTCTGATACTAGATGGTACTGGGTATATATTGCCCTTTGTGGTTTGGTTTGCTTTTTTGTTTACTAACACCAAGTTGTTTATTATCGAATCATCTTTTTTCATACTTTGAGGTATTATGTGGTCTTTATCGTAGTGTGTAGAATCGTATAATTTATCCAAGTCAATCTTTTCACCAGTATACATATCTCTTCCCATTTGAGTGTAGTACAGATAAAGTTTTTTGCTTCTAAGGTCGCTATCGTCTAATTCTTTTAACCCTTTTAATAGCTCATTATATTGGCTATCTCTTTCATCTTTTTTTATCGCTTTATATAAGGCTAGCAATTTATTTTTTCTTGAAATTGTCGTCTTTTTTTCCTCTTCAGATTTTGCCATTTCTATGAAGATTTTATCCGCGTCATATCCCATAACCTTTGTGATTTCTTCTGTAACTCTTATAACTTGCCATATCATCTTTTTTACAGATGGAGATACGTAAAGATTTTCAACAACATCATAACTTATTTCTTGGGGAATGTATTTTTTCCTTAACTTATCAATATAGTCATTAAAGCTGTAATTTTGGCTTCCAATAATTTGCATCAGATTGTCGTTTGAATTTCTCAAGAAATTAATTACTGTATCAATCTCGCCTGTTTCGATATTTGTACCTGTAATTCCGTCTAATAATTTTCTTGATAATCTTCCCCAATCTCTGTATTTAAGGTTGATAATTTTTTGTAGCGGATTTGATAAATCGGGATAAGTTTCTTCGATGTATTTTTTCAAAAGTTTTTTATTTCCCGTATGAATCGTAATCTTCTCAATGATGTCCTCTACCATTTTTAAGTCAAACTTGTCACCTAATATATTTTTAAAATCAATATATGATTTCATATTGGATGCTATTTCCAAGTTTTTCTCTGAATTATCAAAATCTTCTTTATCTGCAAAGTTATTCCTTATCATATAATCTCTGATTGATTTGAGAGTAACCTTTGTCTTTTTCTTGAATAATTCTTCAATTAATTTCAACTTAACATCGGTATCTAGTGGATTTCCCTTAATCCTCAAATTATTCAATTCGTTTAGCACCATATATTCTGAATAAAGAATAGATGATTTGGGAAGCACTGTCTCTTCTGGGAGATAAGTGCATTGATTTAGCATTCTTTTGATAAATTCTTCTTCACTTTTATGCAGGTCAACTATTTTTTCAAAATTCCAAGGTCTTATTTTTTCGTCCTTATTTCTGAATATCCAAGCATTTCCGCCGTTGTTTTTGTGGTAATCATTTAATGGGCCAACATAATACGGAATCCTGAATGTGAATGTTTTTCTAATCTTTTCTATTTTTGTAAATTCTTCATCCTTATTGTCAAAGCTAGGGTAGTTTTTGGCTAAGTTTTCCAATATTTTATCTAATTCAAAAAGGTGAATTTGATATGGAATGATGGAATTTATGGATGATATTTGCTTTAATAGAAAGTTTTCTTGTTCTATTTTGCCCAATAAATACTTAACATCTTCATCATTGCTATCGCATTGTTTTTCAAGAATGCCCTTAATGTGTTCTGCAAAAACACTATTTGATATTTTCTTTGCGGTAATTTTTTTGTTTTTGTTCAAATAATATCCAATATATGAAACATATCCTTTTCCATTATCTTCCTTGAACACTTGATTGAATAATTCTCCATCTTCATCGTATTTTTTTATTACTTTTTTGAGTATTTCGAGGTCTTTTTTATGTTCGTCATATCGTTCGACTTGTGCATCAGAAAGTGTACTCTTGCCTTTTAATATTGATTGAAGGATTACAAAATCGTATGCTGATTTAAGTGTGTTAAACAATGTTATGTTTTCTTGTAAAACTTCCTCAAAATATTGGAGATTTTCCTCGTAGCTATCTCCCGTAAGTACAAAATTTTTCTTATTATCTTCTTTTATTTTTTCAAGAATGTCTTCATCTGAAATTATATTTTTAATTATTGCGCTGCCAGTAACTATTGATTCAAAAATCGAGTACAAGATGTTAATTACTTTAGTATTAAACGATTGCCTCTTTAATAGTTCTTTTATATTATCTTTCTTTTCAGTTTTCTTTTCGTTTACATCCGCCAAAATTTCAAATATCGAATCCATAAGCACTTCGTCTAATTCGATTTTTAATAAATCATTTATTAATAGAATAAGTTGTTGTTTTAATGGCTTATCATCTGTAACGTGAGAAATCTGACCATCAATTAGAAAATGTCCTCTTCTTTTCATCATTTGATTGATAGCTAGAAAATAGTATCTTATGTCTACTTTTTCGTGTTCTTCCATTAAATATTTTCTAAGATGAAAAACAGTAGGAAACTTTTCAAAATATTGCTTGTCACTGAAATTTTTATCATTAAATAACGAGTATTTCCCAGATACTTTTTTGTCTTCAGCCCAGAATTTACTTTCATCAAGTCTGTCATAGAAGTCTTTGTCTACCTTTTTAATTTCATCTTCAAATATTTCTCTCAAAATTTGAAGTCGCATACCTTTTCTGTCGTTTCTTCTTCTACCACTTCTGAATGTTCTTGTTTCTGCTGCAGTGTTTGCTTTTTCAAATAGTCTGACTCCCCACAAATCTTTTCCTTTGGCTCTAAGAATATTGTAGCATTCATCAGTAACTGCCCATCCTACACTGTTAGTGCCTACATCCAATCCGATATAATACTTCTTATCTTTTTTCATAAATCCTCCTGATAAACGTTGACAAAAATTTGTATTTCTAATATAATTTAATTAATCTCAGTTTAATACCTATATGAGATTACATCATGAGTTCAAATAAAAGTTTACTCAAATCGCTCGAAAGAGCCCACATTGGTGGACTAAACAAATCTTCGGATTTGTTTTTTTATTGTTTATTATTATTAGATTTTTGTCTTTGATTTTATTATATCAAATCATAAAAAGAGTTCTATTATTTATAAGAAATTATTTTTTGTTTTATCGCAAACGTTTGTTGTTCTTCTGGATTTTGGCATCTACCTTAGCATACCACAACCTTTATCCCGTCTACAGCGACTACATTGATGTGTAGGTGGATAATTGACATTTTTTATTTTAAATAATACACTAAGAGTAAATGAATGGAGGGATTTGCTTGAATAAAAAGACACTAAAACTCGTACAATGTGCAGTTCTAGCGGCAATGTGTTTCATCACGTTCACTTATCTACAAATCAAAATACCTGTTCCGGGTGGAGATTTCACATCGATTCACTTCGGCAATGTATTCTTGGTGTTGGCGTCGCTGTTGCTCGGCGGTTTTTACGGAGGTCTTGCCGGTGCAATCGGGATGACAATCGCAGATATAATGGACCCTGTGTATATTTTAGTCGCTCCGAAGACTTTTGTTTTGAAATTGTGTATTGGTTTGATTGTGGGAGCAATCGCCCACAAATCCAAGAAAATCAACGAGTCCAACGACAAAAAATACATCGTAAAATGGTCTGTCATATCGTCAAGCGTTGCGATGTTGTTCAATGTTTTCGCAGACCCATTTGTGGGTTATTTTTACAAATTATACGTCCTCGGTCAACCTCAGGAATTTGCAAAGGCGCTCGCCAAAATCAGCGCCGGCGTGACGTTTTTCAACGCAATAGTGACGGTTATCGTGGCGAACATTTTGTTTGTGGCAATTCGCCCAATATTAAAAAAACAAGATTTATTAAATTAAAAAAAGCGTCAGATTTTGCTCTGACGCTATTTGCTTGTATTTCTTGACACCTGACATAAAAAATAATACAATTTAGTTAGAAAGTAGGAATTTCTAACTAAAGAGGTGATAATATGTTAGTCGAACTTAAAGCAAAGTCACAAGTGACAATTCCAAAAGAAATTGTCAACTCACTTGATTTGAATCAGGGAGACCAATTCGAAGTTATGGAAGAAGATGGCAAGATTATTCTCGTTCCAGTTGCTGTATATCCAGAACGTGTTATCAAAAATTTGAAAGAATCTGTTCAAAAACTGAAAACTTCCATTGAAAATGGCGACCAACCTGTTTTTGAAAATATTGATTCTCTTTTTGAAGAGTTGGACAAGTAATGAGCTATAAAATAACCTACACAAAATCATTTAAAAAACACTACAAAAAATTATCTGATATCGAAAAAAAGCAAACCAAGAAAAAACTTTCATTCTTTATAGATAATCCAACACATCCGTCTCTAAGAACGAAAAAAATTCAGGGTAGTGATGGTCTGTGGGAATCTTCTGTAAATATGGATATTCGAATTATTTAGTTTTACGAAGATAATGAGATGATTATTTTGTTGGATATTGGTCATCACGATATTTTATTTGATTTTTGATTAAATTAAAAAAAGCGTCAGATTTTACTCTGACGCATATTTTTGTCTCATATTTCAAGAGCTTTTTTCAATTCTTCGATACTTACGTATCCTTTGACTGTTTTGTCGTCTGCGATTTTTCTTCCTTCTTCAATCGCAAGTTTTGTTTCATCGTTTACCGAATTGATTTTCAAATCGAATGGGATTCCATTTTCCCTTATTGATGTTCTCAAAAACATATTTATTGCCGTTGCCATATTAAGTCCCAACTGTTGAAAAATATTTTCTGCTTTTTCTTTAATTTCTTTATCAGTTCTAATATTTAAATTAACAGTTGACATAATAGACCTCCTTATAAATATATTTTAATTCATTTACGAAAAAACATCAGCATTTATTCGTGTAACTTCATTATGTTGTCATTATCCTATCACTATGAACACGATTGAAAGTATCAAAGCTATCAATCCGATGAGGATACATTTTCTGCAAGTCGATATGTTTTTCAGTATTTTTTCTTGTTCTACTCTGGAAAATTTCCTGTGGTTTTTCTTGACGAGTATTCTGTCGAGTTGCACTTGTCTTTTTTGAGCTAATGTGGCCCAGATTTTTTCTGAGCTGACGTTTTTTCTAATCTTGGCAAATCCGAGTATTTTCGATATGGAGTATATTCCAAGTCCCAGTGCCACTGCGAATGTAGCCAAGAATACATATCCTAATATTTTCATTTTATCACCCTATTAACAGTATAGTTGATGTTTCTATTTTACTCAACCCTTGCCAGATTCCACAAACTAGCGTTCTTTACGCCATCTTGTGGTTTATTTTTGTTTATTCGATTATTTTTTTATTTGTTCGATTATTTTTTCAGAGACTGACTGTTCTCCTCCGATTATTGTGACTGACGGTTTGTTTTGTGCTAAGTATTCTTTGGTACTTTGTTGCAGGTTTTCCTTTGCAGTCAACAACAACACCGATTGCGTTTTGTCGCAGTATGCCGCTGCCACTAGACTATCTTGGAATTTTTCGCCACTCGCCAATACAACTTTGTCTTTTGTGCCCATCATTTTCGCTATTTTCAAGCTTGTTTCGTAGCGGTTTTCCCCCGCAATTCTGTTTACTTTTGCTTTTGTGAGCTTTTGTATGTTTTCGAGTGTTTGGGCTGTGATTGTCTTTTCTCCACCGGCTACGTTGATTTCGTCGAAGTCCATTTTTTTCAATTCTTTGATTATTTCCGAATCTATCGTGTCGGCTCTGACAAGTAGGACTGGGGAGTTGAATTTGTTGGACAAGTTTGTGATTGCCAATGCGTCTTGGAATTTATCGCCGTTTGCTATTTGCAAGTTCTTGGATTTTGTCTTGTCTATGAGTTGTTTTGCTATTTTCAAGCTTGTTTCATAGCGATTTTCCCCAGCGATTCTCGTTGTATTATAGTTGTCCTTCATTTGATTGAATATTTTTTCATCGACCGATTTTTCTCCACCGACTATGATTATGTTCTTTGCGTGTAATCTCTTGATTTCATTCAATGTATCGTTGGAGATTTTGGATTGTGATGTGTACAATATCACAGCTTTTTCGTTTTTAGCGAGAGGAGCGGCGGACAATGTGTCCGAGAAATTGTCGGCGTTTGCCAAGATTACAGTGTCCGTTGTTCCGGGATACATTTTCTTGGATACTTCAATCGCCGTCAACTCTCTTGTTTTTCCTGCGATTCTCTCAACATTTTGTACTGTCGCAGTTGTCGTTGAGTTGTTTGTCTTAGATGGCTCACTTGTAGGTGCTACCGTTGGCATTGTCGGTTTTTGTCGTGGTTGGTCGAGTGTCCACTTTTTGAGTTTGATTTTGTCTTTGTTGTCCGCTTTGACAAGATTGAACGCTTTTTGGTAATCCTGTGATGCGATATTTTCGTTCATTTTTTCAACCACGGAGCTTTCAAATTTTTCCACAGCCAATATATTTTCATACTCTGCTTTGTTGACAATGACGCCAACTCCGTTTTGCGATTGTTTCTCTTTGCCGGTTACTTTTGGCGATTTGTCTTTGGCGTAAAAACTGTTGAAGCTGTGTGCAACGCCTGTCGCTCTTCCAATCAATTCACCCACATCAGTCGTCGGAGATTGGGAGTTCAAGCCTACTTGTGAATACACGTTGTACAAAACCCCCGACTGATATCCGCACGCTCCTCCGATTGCGACTTTGTTGAGTGTGCTTTTCGCAGTGATTTCGCCTCGTGAGCTGCTGTTGAACAACGCACCGAAGGCATTTATTCCCACGAGCCCACCGGCGTAGATGTCTTTTGAATCTGCGTTCGCTACGATGTCTATATCCGCTGACGAATTGATGATGTTGGACTTCAAAGCCTGTCCTGCGATTGCTCCCAAATACTGTTGTTCACGCAAAGAATACGAGTTGATTTTGCCATTGACACGCACGTTGTCGATAAATCCTCCGTTTTGCACATTACCACACACACAGCCGATGAATACTCTGTCTTCGGATGTGTTTTTGTTGTGGATTTCAACATCCTTTATGTTCAAATCGTGTACCGACCCCGAAGAAATATTTCCAAACAATCCCACAAATCTGTAATTTGCCGGCAATTTGTCAGAGCCAATCCTCATATTTGAAATCGTGCAATTATTTCCGTTGAAATCGCCCTTGAATGCGACTTTGCCCTGTGAACCGGCGACCTTCCACTGTTTCGTCAATGTCACATCGTTGTTTAACTTCACAAATTTCTTGTCGTAATTTTCCTCCTCGTTGATTGACTTTGCAAAATCCACCAACTGATTTTCGGTTTTTATCACAAATGGGTCATCGACAGTTCCCTTGCCACCGGCGAAAATAGCTGGGTTTAATTTGCTGTAGTCCGAGCTGTCGTTTGCCTTTGATTTTTCAACAGCTTTAAGAACGGCTTCTTTCAACTTCTCATTTTTTATACCCGAAATTTTTTGTTGATTTTGGGCTATTTCGTCCAACTCTTTTTTGTCGACGTTTCCTTCAATCAGATTAACCTCTTTGATTTGTGCTTTTTCGTCGAAATTCACCTTCACAACGACGGATTTGTCCTTGCTCCTTCCGTAAAATTCGCCTTGATTTATGCCGACTTTTGAATCGAGAATGAGTTGTTGAATGAGTTTTTCCGTGTTTTTGTCGTACACGACCTTGGCTTTTTTGTCCGAAAAAGTCGCATTTGAGTCCAAATTTGTCCACTCAAAAATATTTTGTGAAAGCTTGTCGTCGCCCTTCCAATGCCCCTTCGTACGGCTTCCCTTTTTCAAATTTATCCTCGATTTTTTCAAATTTTCGTTCAAAATTCTCGTCAAATCATTCTTCATCTGTTGACTATCAAGCCCTCTGACATCCATCTTCACAGCGCCGTCGTAGACAAGTCCTTCCTCGCTTACGCCACTTCCTGTGACCATCCAGCCGACTGCAATCGCTGGTTTGATTACATTCTTGTTTTTCGTCGTGTAATCCGTGATTAACGTCGAATCCTTGAAATAATAGCACTGATAAGCAGAGCCTATCCCCGTTATCCAACCCGTAACAGCTCCGATGTAGCCCGTATAGCAATCACTTATGATGTCATTTGTCGCATAGCAATTCGCAATCGTACCGGCATTTACACCACAAATTCCACCCAACGCAGTGCTTCCCTCAGCTGTTTTTCTGTTGGCACTTCCGGTAATTTTCCCTTTAGAGTACGAATTGAAAATCAACCCTCTGTTAGTGAGCGCCATTATTCCCCCACCTTCAGCAAGTCCACCATCCGCTTCCACTCTTACGTCGACGTTTGATTTCGAGTTTGTGATTTTTTGTCTGATTGCATTCGCAATAATTCCCCCGACAAAGACATTTGATTTCTTGTGAGTAGTTTTGCCGGTTAATTTGCCATTCACCTCGACATTGTTTACAGTCGCTCCGTTGGCATATCCCGCCAAGCCTCCGACAAACAACTCCCCGTCCGACACGACATTCAAATCAACATCTAATTTCAAATTTTCTATGTAGCTGTTAGCATCCAAGACGCCAAACAAGCCGAAAAATTCTATTTTTTTGTCCTTTTCGATAGGCTCTATGTGCAGATTATCTCTGCTTGCGATTTTCAAAGATATCGAGTGATTTTTGCCATCAAAATGCCCATTAAAAGCGTATTCACCGAGGCCAACCGGAATCCAATCTCCGTGTAGCTCGATATCATTTTCAAGTTGGACGAATTTGCCCTTGTAGTTTTGTGTTTTCGACAAACTGTGAGCGAACTGTCTGAGCTGAGTTTCCGAAGTTATCTTGTACGGGTCATCCACCGTTCCCTTTTGCCCCTTGAAAATCTCATCCACGCTGACAACGCTCTTGGATTTATCCTGTGGATTGGAAAGTTGTCCTTCATTTTCTTTCACACTATTTTCTCTATTCAAAGCGCTCTCGAACTTGCTCTCGTTGAAGTTGACTTGATTTGCAGCCAACACATCGACAGGAGTGACGCTCGACAATATAAGCGATGCAAGTACAAGAGATGCTATTTTTTTGTTGTTGAGTTTCATAAAATCTTCCTTCCAAATAAATTTCGTCTATGATAACGATTATTATTATACCTTGGCAATTTTTCGTTGTCAATTAAATTTATCACCAAGAAAAATCCCATTATTTTATTTTTAATTTAATAGATATTAAAACAATTTTTTATAAAAAATAACACAGTTTAATTGCGTATTTTGAAGTGGAATTTTTCAAATTTGAAAATTTCCCAACAAAAAAATGGCTACACAATAGCCACTAATTCTACATTTCTTTTCCTGCACATTCTCCCCAATCCACTTCTTCTTTTACGTATTCGCCATCAAAATCCTCGAACAACTCCTCGATGGATAGCTCTTTTTTCACAGATTTTTCAGTGTTCAATTTTTCGTTTTTGTTTTCCAATTCGACACCTCTTTTCCTTTACAACTCCAAGTCCACATTTCATTGAAAGATTTGATTTTTTCGCTCTTAGTTTATCACATATTCTGAAATTCAAGTATCTATTTGTCCATAAAAAATACGCCAGAATTTCTGACGCATTTTTTATTATATTATGATTAGGATTTTAATTTGCTCGCATCGCTCTGAATGAGTTTATGATTGCTAGTACCGTAACTCCTACGTCCGCGAAGATTGCAGCCCACATATTTGCAAAGCCTATTGCCGACAATACGAGGACAACTACTTTTATACCAATTGCAAACACGGCATTTTGCATAGCAATTCTAATTGTCTTCTTCGAGATTTTGATTGCCTGTGCAATTTTTGTAATCTCGTCGGTCATGATGACAACATCACTCGCTTCGATTGCCGCATCACTTCCGATTTGTCCCATAGAAATTCCGACATCGCTGAGCGCCAACACTGGTGCGTCATTGATTCCGTCACCCACAAATGCGACCTTCTTTCCGTCGTCTATCAACTTCTTCACGATTTCCACCTTGTCTTGTGGAAGGAGCTTTGCCTTGTATTCGTCAAGTTGGAGTTTTTCTGCGACGGATTTCGCCACGGACTCGCCGTCACCTGTCAACATATACGTCTGTTTGACGCCGACTTTCTTCATATCTCTGATTGCATTCTTGGCTTCTTGTTTGATTTCGTCGGCTATCTTGATGTAGCCCTTAAATTTGCCGTCAATCGCAACATACACCACTGTGTCCGCCGTTTCAATCGGCTCGAACTCGACATCTTTCAACAATTTTTTGTTGCCGGCGAGGACTTCTTTGCCATTCATCACAGCTTTGATTCCCTGACCTGCGATGTTTTGTGCTTCTTGCAATTGCAAGATATCTTTTTGTCCGTAGTATTCGATGATTGACTGTGCGATTGGGTGGTTCGATGATTTTTCCGCACTCGCAACGTATTTCATAAGTTCTTCTTCTGAAATATCAACCGCCTTCACATCGACAACATTGAACACGCCCTTTGTCAATGTACCCGTCTTGTCCATCACAACTGTATCAGTCTCGGCAAGCTTTTCGATGTAGTTGCTGCCCTTGACCAAAATCCCAGCCCTGCTGCTCGCACCGATTCCTGAGAAAAAGCTCAACGGAACGCTGATTACAAGTGCACAAGGACACGAAATTACAAGGAATGTCAACGCACGATACAACCACACTTGGAAAGGTTGTTTCAAAACAAACGGCACGACAGTTGCCATCGCAAATGCGACCACAACGACCACCGGAGTGTAGAATCTCGCAAACTTCGTGATAAACCTCTCGTGTTTGCTCTTTTGGCTGGAGGCATTTTCCACCAAATCCAAAATCTTCGTCACCGCAGAGTTCTCAAAATCCTTCGTAACTCTCGCAGTTATAACCTTGTCGACGACAATGTAGCCCGACATCAAATCCTCGTCCTTCGCTACCGTAATCGGAACGCTTTCTCCCGTCAATGCCTTCGTGTCGACCATCGAAGTTCCTTCGATGACAACGCAATCGACAGGAACCTTTTCGCCCGGCTTAATCATGATGATATCGCCGACGTTGACATCGTAAGGGTCGACTTTTTCGTATCCATTCTCCGTTTTCAAATTCGCAAAGTTCGGCGCAATGTCCATCAATTCCTTTATGGACTCGCGAGATTTGCCAACAGCCTTATCTTGGAAAATCTCACCAATTTGATAAAAAAGCATAACAGCGACACCTTCGGGATACTCCCCAACGAAGAACGCCCCAACTGTCGCTATCATCATCAAAAAATGTTCATCAAAAATCTGCCCACTTTTCAAGTTCAAAAACGCAAGCTTGATAACTGAGACTCCGACGATTAGATAACTCATCATAAACACGGACAACCTCACATAAGGTTGCTTGATGAAAAATCCAATCGCAAACAAAATCCCAGAAACAATCGTCAATTTTATTTCTTTGTTCATTATTTTACTTCAACGTAAGGCTCAATTGATTTAATAATGTCTTTTGCTTGACTCAACACAGAATCAAACTTGTCATCTTCTACATCCAACACCATCTTTGTAGTGATGAAATTAACAGTACAAGAGTTAACTCCGTCCAATTCCTTGATAGCATCTTCCATTTTTGCTGCACAATTTGCACATCCCAAATTTTCTAATGTGTATCTTCTTTTCATAACTTTCTCCTTTAAATTTTCGTATTTTATTCTTGTTTGTATTTTACTCTTGAACGTGTACCATCGCAATGTCAAAGATTTCTTTCACGTGATTATCGGATATCGAATAATACACAACTTTTCCTTGACGTCTAGTCTTCACAATATTGCTCTGTTTCAACACTCTCAATTGGTGACTGATTGCAGATTGGCTCATATTCATCACAGCTGCAATGTCGCACACGCACAACTCTGCGCTTTCCAATGCCATCAAAATCTTCACCCTCGTTTGATCTCCGAAAATCTTGAACATATCGGACAAATCGGCGATCAATTCGTCATCTGGAAGCTCATTGATAGCTTTTTTTACATTATCCTCGTGAATTAGCATTACTTCACATTTTTCATCGTTTAATTTATCTATGCCTCTCACATCCTTTATATGAACATATGAATACTTGTTCATTTGTTAATATGATAATAGCACCTTATTGTATTTTTGTCAATAAAAAAAAGAGATTTGGTTGTATTAATTAATATATTAATATTTATTTACTTGTCTTCTTATAACTATCTATTTATAATTTAAAATAAATTATTTTACTATATCAGTTTTCAAAATAAAACACACTTCCTATTTAAAATTAAATTTTTCTAAATAGGAAAGTGTGTGTTGCATCATATTTTTATATATTATTATCGTCTAGTAACATAATAACTATGTTCTATTATCTTAGGTTCTACTTTATAATAAGTTCGAGTAACCTTTCCAAATTCTTGGTCATATAATTCTACTTTATAAACGTTACATTTAATTTTTATATCATCCTTTACAATATATGGTTTTCCATCTGGTGGATAACTTACAAACACTCCAGAAACTTTATTTTTTCTAACATAACCAGCAGATACTCCAAATGATATGTGCCCAGAATTAAAGCTACCTGATACAGTGATAGTTGGCCCTCCACTACTAACATAAACCCCTCCTTTGGTTTTAAAACTAATAGCAGTTTCTTGACCACCTGGAACAATCGTTTTCGTTATAGTTTTTGTTTCAACAAGCTTTTTTCTTTCAACCATACCAAATCGTAAAGGTTCAATCCTATCATCATATTTGCCGTTAACGTTTGCAGAAGAAATCGCAAACGCTCTTGATTCTATTAACAAAAAGGATATTATCAATGTCAATATTACTATATATTTAAATCTATTCTTTTTACTCATTTTTTTCCTCCTGTTTTATCATTTTAACTATTCGATTTCTTTTTCAAAAACTAAATCAATTCTAGGAACAGCTCCTACAGTATATCTGGTTTTTTCAATTGTAGTTACAAATCTCCAACCATTTTCAGCGTGTTCATCGATAATTTTTTTATAATCATCACACGCTAATCCCTTTGTAATGACTGCTACATACTCGTATTTGTATTTTTTTGACATATTTCACCTTCTTCTTATGAATTTTGTAAACCTACCAAAGTTTAACTACTCTAAGCATCATCCCCTAACTATTTTATTTAAATATTAAATACCCAGAAAATTATAAAAACTAACACATATTTTACAAAAAAATCTCTCCTATATTCAAATCTTCAATTGTTCCGTCGTCGTATTTTACTTTCAAGCTAAAATCGTCGTTGACATTCATTGCAGTGGCTGGAATATAATCTCCGTTTTTGTGGACTTTGATTTCGTTACCGATGAATGTGGCTTTGTTTCTATATTTTTCTACCAAACTATCCCTATCACCACTCCAAAATCTTTTGAAATTCTGCATTATTTTAATTACCAAATCTTCTCTTTTATCTGTATCATCTTTCTCTGCAATGAATCCCGCCGTATCTTTGATATCTTCTGGAAAATCCGTTTGGTAGACGTTAATTCCAACACCAACCACGATATCCAAACAGACATTTTTATCAACTTTGCATTCTGTGAGTATGCCGCAGATTTTCTTTTTCTCAAGCAGAACGTCATTCACCCATTTAATAGACGTATTCACGCCGAACACCTCGTCAATTGCATAGCTTACAGCAATTCCCATAATTGGTGTGATGAATTGCGATTGTTGAAATGTCATTTCTTCATTTAACAAATATGAAAAATACAATCCATTTTCTGGTGAGAAAAACTTTCTTCCATATCTTCCCTTACCCTTCGATTGAAAAAATGCAATCATCAACGTATCGTCTTGCTTTTCATTCAGAATTTCGTCGTTAGTCGATGTGACTTCTTTTTTAAAAATCACCTTATTTATTCCAGTTTGTTCCTTAATTTTTTCTGTATTCATTAACCTTCATCCCATCTATCCCATTTTTTACGTTCTTTTTTATTCATTTCCTTGTCATCATCTTCTAGTCTTTGCCTCAAAACAGCGATAATTTCATCCTTCTTGTCAGGAATTACAGACGTCACAGCGACAGCCTTCGTCTTGTGAGTTCCGTTGTAGACGCTTTTTATCTTCAGATTTTCCACGAGCATTATCTCCTCAATGATTTGCTGTCTGATGGACACTCTTTTGAAATCATGAGCCCTCACATTTTCTATCAATTTTGCATTCTTGAACAAAACCAAATTCACAACAACAATTTCAAACGGATTCACCTTGTTCAAAAACTCCGCAGTCTTCAGTATATGTTCACGTGAATGTGCTTGTCCGCCAAGACCAAGCATAATGTAGACAGAGTATTTTATTCTCAAATTATCGAGCCTGTGAAGAGCCGTCAATTGTTCTTGTGATGTGACACCTTTTTTGTGATACGAAAGCACCCAATCGCTTCCCGACTCCACCCCGACGCAAATTCTATCCAGCCCCAGATTTTTAAGCTCTAACAATTCCTCGTCAGTTTTTCTGAGAATATCATCGCTCCTCGCAAAACTCGACACGTATTTCATATTCGGAAAATTATTCCCGATTTCCCTCAAAATCTCCGTCAAATATTTGTTTCGCAAACACAAGGCATTGCCCTCCAAAAGCGTGAACTTTTTCGGAGTAAACCTCTTGTCCTCGTAAAAAATTTTCCTCTGACGAATGTATTTTTTCACATCATCTATGCCAAAAACCTCGAACTTCTTTCCCACATTCAAATCGCAGTACAAACACTTGCCGTAGGAGCAACCCACCGTCACCGGAATCATCTCGTTGTGCATTTCGGGCATCGGCGTGTACATATATCTATCGTAAAATCCGTCAATCATTTAATCACCCTTGTATTGATATTTACAAGTATTATATCACAACTTGAACAAAGCCCCGACACGCTTGAAAATCTCCACTTAAAATCCCCACTCAAAATCCCCACTCAAAACCCCTCTCAAAATCTCCGCTCAAAATTTGCACAAAAAAACCGGACACCAAGTGCCCGGTAAAAATATTTTTTTAATCTTCTATGGCGTATTTGTGAGCTGTATCAACGTGAATAGTGTACACACCACCGATAATATATAGATATTCTATTTTAGATTTTTCGATATAATCATCAGTCGCCTTAACTGGTGTCGTCTTGGACAACAATATTGGTGCTTTTCTTCTAGCGCATACAGGTCCGATTACCAAAGCGTCAGGGAACACTTCGCCCGATGCCACAAATACTTCCTTAGATTCCGGATATGTGTAACTTGCAACTAAAATTGCAGTTTCATATCTGTCTTGTCCGTTAAATCTTCTGATTACTGCTGGCAATTGAGATTCCAAATTAGAGGATACAGAATTGTGTCCACCAGCAACATAAACCTTCTTTATGTTCAAATCTCTAAGAGCATTTCTCACACTCAAATCCATTTGATTTCTAGTAACCAACAAAATTGGTGCGATTTCTTTTGAACCAAGAGGAGCTGTCGCCAAAGCGTCAGGGAAATTTTCGCCCGATGCTATGATGGCCTTGTTCACCTTACCAGTCAATCTTTGGATTTCGTAAGCCAATTGTGATGAAGTCACATATCTGTCACGACCCCAAATTCTTTGAACTTTGTTTTGGTCGTATTTCGCCAATTGCGACTTAACATTTTCGGAGATGGACTTGTGACCACCGACGATAATAACCTCAGTAGCGCCCAATCTCGTAATTTCCTTCGCTACATCACCTTCGAGATACTTCGTGTTGTTCAAAAGTATCGGTGCGTTCAACACATTTGCCAAAACAGTTGCAGTCAAAGCGTCAGGATAATTTCCCGAATCAGCGATGATTACATATTTTGACTTGTTGAAGAATCTTCTCGAAGTGTAAATCGCAGTGTGAACTCTGTCCAAACCAGCAACACGTTCGACGTATCTGTTGCCGTGCTTTTCAACCACTCCCACATCAGTTGAGCCTGAAATAGGTGCATCTTTGTAGATGGCTTTGATTGTAAGAACTTCAACTTTTATGCCTTCTTTGTTCCAATTGATGCTTAGAGTTCTTTCCCACTTATCAAACACTTTTCCAGATTTTCCTTGTGGCTTAAATGCCTTCAAAGTAATATCCTTGTCAGGATTTATCCAGAAATATCTCATAGTTGGTTCCATTGCATCGCTCGTAGTATCAAGTATTACAAGCTTATAATTTTTCGGAACATCTTTTGTTCTCTTTTCATCTATAGTTTCGATGACATCGCCGACTACTTTTAATTTGATAGTTATAATTCTACTTGTACCATTTTCAAAAGTAACCTTAGCCTTTCCATATTGCATTCCCAAGCTGTCTGTAGCTGGCTTTTCAGTAATAACTACAGTTTTTATCTTAGAATCAGTTGCAATCTTGTTTCTAATATTGAACCAATCTTTTTCAATGTCTGATTGATTTAGACTGACAATTGGAACGTCGCTTACAACTTCTGGAATTTGCTCGATTTCTTTTGGCTCTGTTGTAGTCTTGTAGTTTGCAACTATTACTGTTTCTTGTGCTGTGAAAGTATCTTTGATTACAACTTCTGAGTTGTTGTTCCACTTCCATGAATCAAATACATACTTTTTGTCAGCGTCCGATTTTCCAGTCGGTTTATTAACAGTTATAGTGACTTCTTTGTTAGGTGTAACCCAGAATGTTCTTTCAAATTTTGTTTCATCAGTAGCCATATCAGTTGTCTTGACAACTACTTTTACATAATCATCTGGAACGGCTGGTTTTTCCTTTCCTTTTTCCTGTTCAACTACATCACCAGTAACGTTGTATTTTACTGGAATTACCTTAGTTTCACCATTTGGATAAGTTATCTTAATAGTTGTTTCCTTATCTTTTCCTGATTCTGTAGTATTAGGTTCTTTTCCTGGAACAAATTCGATTTTTGTTCCTGGTGGCAAGTTGTCTTTGTTATTAGGGTCATCATCGTTGTATGGATTTGCGATAAAATCTTTTGCATTTGGTGATGAACCCTGTGGTATCCATTGACCTTCATTGATTTTTGGTTCTACATTTTTGTCTTGCTCATAAGTTGCAACTATCTTAGCCTTGTCAGTGAAAGTATCCTTAATTTCTGTTTCATAGAACTTTTCAGGGTTACTTCCTTCTAATTTCCACTTAACAAATTTGTTAGTCTTAGTTACTCCATCGATTACTTCTGTTTTTCCAGTAGGAGCAAGTATGCCAGGTATTGTAACTTCAACATTTGGTTTTACCCAGAATGTTTTTTCAAATCTAGTATTTTCTTCAGCCTTATCTGTTGTGTCAACAATAACTTTTACATAGCTTTCAGGTACAAGTGGCTTGTCCTTTCCTGTTTGTGGAACTACATTGTCGACAACTTTGACTGGAACTTCAACTACAACAGTCTTTCCATTTGGATATTCTATCTTAACTTTTGCAGTTATATCTCCAGCTTTATCTACCTTTGGTTCTTCTTCGTAAGTTATCTTTGTCCTATCAGGTAGAGGATTAGTGCTACTTCCAGGAATGTTTTTAATTAAGTCTTTAGCCTCAGGTTTATCGCCTTTTGGTGTTACAGCATCCTTCTTTGGAGTAGGAGCTGGCACTAAATCTACTTGTTTTAGACTAGTAGAATATTGTGCAGTGATTTTTGTCTCTTGGATAAATGTGCCTTTTATTTGTTCATTAGTCCAAGATGCGATAGTACCCATTGTAGTTTTCCAACCTTTGAAAGTGTAAACATAGTCAAAGTTGTTTATTTTTTCTGTCTTACCAGTAGGCTTACTTGTAATAGTAACCTCTTTGTTTGGATTAACAAAGAAAACTTTGTCTTCTTTTGTTTCATCCGTTGCTTTGTCTGTTGGAATTAGAGTTACTTTTACATATCCATCTGGTTTCGTGACACCAGTTTTGCTTTCGATTACATCGTCTAGTTTTTTGAACGTGAACGTGTATTCTGCGTCAGCGTTGTATTTTTTACTTGTAATTGCAGGATCCCATTTTACACCTTCAGCTGTATATCCCACGTTTGCTTTTTTGTTGATTGAATTAGCTGTGCTAGTTAGGTCAACTTCAACATTAGGATTTACGTAGAAAGTTGTCGTTCCCGTCACAGTTCCATTGACAACTTTGAATTTAACTTCTTTGTAGCCTTCTGGTTTTGTTTTTTCTCCTGGAATTATATTTTCCAACGCTTCATATTGTGCAGTGATTGTATGAGTTTGAGAATTTTTAGCTAGTTCAACCTTTAGGTCTTTGTCCCAATTTTTGAACTTGTATCCTACACCTGGTTTTACAGTTGGTGCTGGAAGATTAACCTCAACTTCTGGTTTTACCCAAAGATTTACATCACCTTGTAATGTTCCGTGGTCTCCTTGTTTAAATTCGACCTTCACATATCCTGCAACTTCTGTTGTTGAAATATTTTCAGGGTCATTGTAAAGGGCTTTGATTGTAGTGCCATCTTTGTATTTGATTTCTTGGTCTATCGAAATATCCCATCTCGCAAATTTATATCCCTTGTTTGCTTCAACTTTTGGAGCATAACTATCTAATTTAACTGCAACATTTGGATTTACATACAATACTTTTGTCTTCGTATCAGTTGTATCTTTTATTTTTCCATTTGTTTCAGTTGAGAATGTTACTGTGAAATAGCCTTCTGGTTTATCAGATCCATCATCTTTTTTACTAGGAATTACATCATCTAGTTGTGCAAATTCGAATACAAATTCTGTATCTTTTATAAACGTGCCTACTAATGCTTTGCTATCATTGTTACTCCATTTTTCGGATTCTATTTTGTATCCTACGTTTGGAGTTTTCTTAATAGCCCTTGCTGTGTCAGCCAAGCTTACTTGAACTTTCGGATTTACATAGTAAACTGTAGTTCCTGCCAAAGTTCCGTTAACTGCCTTAAATGTCACTGTGACATAACCTTCTGGTTTTGCATTAGGATTTCCTGTGTTATCAGTTGAAGGAATAATGTCTTCTAACTTTTTGAAGTTACCTTTAACTGTTGTATCTTCAGCATACTTCTTAGCTTTTGTAGTATCTTGATTCCACTTTTCAAATACATAGCCTGTGTCGGAAACTTTATTAGGTTGAGGAACTGTTACATCTTTAGCTGGGTTTACATAGTAGACTGTAACTTCTTTATCTGCAATCTTTCCACCAGTTGCTGGGTCGATTACAAATGTCACTGTATTGTATCCTTCTGGTTTTTTATTTTCTGTTCCGTCCGGCTTTGTCTTAGGAATTACATCGTTCAATCCGTTAAAGCTTGCTGTGATTTTTGCATCGTCTTTGTAAACTGTTGGAATCTTAGCATCCTTATCCCATCCACCAAACTCAAATCCAGTGTTTGCCTTTGTTGTTGGTGGGGTGATTTTTACATATTCTGTTGGGTTAACGTAGAATTTTGCAACGCCAGTAATTGAACCTTTAGTTTTGTCATCATCTTTAACTACAAATGTTACTTCCTTGTAGCCATTTGGTTTTTCATTTGAAGTTTCTCCTGTTTTTTCTGGAATGACAGTTTCAAGTTTTTTAGCTTTCGCAGTTACAACAATGTCTTGGTCTGCTATTTCAACTGTATCAGGTTTATCCCAATTTTCAAACTTGTAGCCGGTAGTTACATCGTAAGTTGGCTTTGCAAGTCCAGTATTTCCAAGTGTAATTGGCTGTCCTTGGTCGTCTTTTGCATTTGCTCTTACATAGTATGCTTTGCTTTGCTTGAATTTCAATCCATTTTCTGCTACAAATGATACCTTTATATATCCTTTTGGTCTAGCTATATTAGGGTCATCAGTATTTGCTGGATCAAATGGAATAATATTCTTAGCTTCTTCGTAAGTCGCTGTGATTGTCGTTCCATTTGCATCAGTGAACTTTTTAGGATTTCCTACTTTATAAGTTTCTCCAGTTTTTACGTCGCCAATCTTCCATTCTTTGAATGTGAAATATTGTTTGCCAACTGGGTCTTTTACTGGAATTGTTACATCTTTTTCAGGATTTACCCAGAATATTTTCGCACCTTCCATAGTACCATTGTCAGTTGGAACGAATGTTACTTTAACAAAATTTGCCGGTACTGTATCAGGTTTGTCTTCACCTTCTTGTGGAATTACATCAGAAACGTATTGTGCTGTGATTGTACTTGCTTTTTTGAATTGAGTTCTTGGTTTATCTGCAAGTTTATATTCAGTGCCTTCTCCTGTAGCGTCATCTGCCTTCATTGTCCACTTGACAAATTTATTGTCGCCAGTTCCCGTTGGGTCTGTTCCCGGAATAACAACTTGCGCTTTTGGATTCACATAGTAGAAATATTTTTGTGGTTTTTCAGCTTTTGTTGTCGGGTCAAGTGTTACTTTTACATAATCACTTGGAACGTAATTTGGCTTTCCTTCATTTGTCTTGGCTTCGTAGATGTTTTTGATAACCTTGATTGGAATTTCAACATCTTGTACTTCGCCATTCTTAAATGTTACTTTGGCTTTTATTTTTTCTGTTCTCGATACTTCTGTATCTTTCTTTTCTTGTAGCTTGTCGTAAAGGGCAGTGTTTAATGCTTCTTGTGTGTAAGCTTGTCCGCTGTCGTCTACAAGTTCAACCTTGGCACCTTCTGGTAGCTTAACTTTCGTTCCGCCTGTGCCATTAACTTTTACTGCAGCTTTTAAATTAGCCTCGCTAGCTTCACTTATAAAGTTGTTCACCCAATCAGTTCCATTTTTAAATGATTCGTGAACTGTAATCTCGTCGGCAACAACTGTTCCTTGTTCCGTGATGCTCTTGTCGTAATTTGCAGTTATTGTCGTGTTCGCAGTAAACTGTGCTTTTATTCCATTATCAACACCAGTTTCCCAAGTTCTAAATGGAGATTCGCTTGATGTCCATTTTTTGAATACCCACTTATACGCTTTTGGATTGTTGGCATCAACTGCAACGTCTTTTCCTGTTGGCTTGGCAAATGGAATTGTAACTTCTTTATTTGGATTTACAAAGTAAGTTTTTTCCGTCTTGTCTGTCGCCATATCTGTTGGCACAACTTTAACTTCCACATATCCATCTGGTTTTGTGACGCCTGTTTTGCTTTCAATTACATCGTCTAGTTTTTTGAATGTGAACGTGTATTCTGCGTCAGCGTCGTATTTTTTACTTGTAATTGCAGGAGTCCAATTTACACCATCAGCTGTATATCCCACGTTTGCTTTTTTGTTGATTGAATTAGCTGTGCTAGTTAGGTCAACTTCAACATTAGGATTTACGTAGAAAGTTGTCGTTCCCGTCACAGTTCCATTGACAACTTTGAATTTAACTTCTTTGTAGCCTTCTGGTTTTGTTTTTTCTCCTGGAATTATATTTTCCAACGCTTCATATTGTGCAGTGATTGTATGAGTTTGAGAATTTTTAGCTAGTTCAACCTTTAGGTCTTTGTCCCAATTTTTGAACTTGTATCCTACACCTGGTTTTACAGTTGGTGCTGGAAGATTAACCTCAACTTCTGGTTTTACCCAAAGATTTACATCACCTTGTAATGTTCCGTGGTCTCCTTGTTTAAATTCGACCTTCACATATCCTGCAACTTCTGTTGTTGAAATATTTTCAGGGTCATTGTAAAGGGCTTTGATTGTAGTGCCATCTTTGTATTTGATTTCTTGGTCTATCGAAATATCCCATCTCGCAAATTTATATCCCTTGTTTGCTTCAACTTTTGGAGCATAACTATCTAATTTAACTGCAACATTTGGATTTACATACAATACTTTTGTCTTCGTATCAGTTGTATCTTTTATTTTTCCATTTGCTTCAGTTGAGAATGTTACTGAAATATAGCCTTCTGGTTTTGGATTTTCTCCACCATTAGGATTGTCTTTTGGAATTACATCTTGTTCATTTGCAAATTGTGCTTTTACTGTGATGTCTTTCTTTATTTCTTTATCATCAGGAGTGTCCCAAGATGGTGTGTTGTTTGGTCCAGTGACTTCTAATTTGTATCCAGTTTCTGGAGTTACTGATGGCTTTTTAATTTTAGTGTCGCCTAATTTTACAACTGGGTTAGCTTTTGGATTTACATAGTAAACAGTTTGACCAGTTATTTCTTTTCCGTGTTCGCCTTTTTCAAATGTAACTTTGACATATCCAACTGGTTTTGGTTTGCTTCCATCTACGATGTCGTCGATTTTAGTGAAGCTTCCTTTTACAGTCGTGTCGTCAGTGTACATCGTAGGTGTTGCAGTATTTTGGCTCCACTCTTTAAATAAATATCCCGTGTTGACATCTACAGTTGGTGGTTGTAATGTGACATTTTTAGCTGGGTTTACATAGTAAACTGTTTGTCCAGATTTAATCGTACCGCCATCTTTGCCGTCCAACTTTTCAAGTTCGAATGTCACTGTCTTATAGCCTGCTGGCTGTTGATTTGTAGTTCCACTTGGACTTATCTTAGGAACTACATCACTTTCTGCATTAAAGCTTGCTGTGATTGTCGTGTCGCTCTTGTAAATTCTGTAGTTTGATACGTTCTCGCTCCACGCTCCAAACACATATCCAGTTTTACCTTTAGCGTCAGTCGGTGGTGTAAGACTTACATACTTGTTAGGATTTACAAAATACACTGTTTCTGTAACAGTTCCATTTCCGCTGTTGTCAGCTTTGAATGTGACTGTCTTGTAGCCGTCAGGTTGTGTGTTCTCACTTCCACCTGGTTTTTTCTTTGGAACTACATCATCAATCGGGTCGTATTGTGCAGTAACTTTTCTGTCGTATTGTATTACAAAACCATCCTCAGTGTCCCAAGCTTCTGTGCCGGTTTTTTGTTTGTATCCCGTTTTAGCTGTCACAGTTGGCTTTGGAGTTATATCTTGCAATTTCTTGTTGGCTTTTGGATTTACATAGTAAACTGTTTCGCCTTCGATTTTTGTTCCATGCTTGCCCTTGTCAAATGTCACCGTGACATATCCTTTTGGTTTTTCGTTTTCACTTCCGTCTGGATTTGTCTTCGAAATGATATCTGATGATTGCTCGTACTGAGCAGTGTAAGTTGCATCTGCTGTTATAGCAGTATTTGTATCAAAAACAGGAGTCCATATTTGGTCTTTTACTTTGAATCCTGTCTTAGGCTCAACAGTTGGTTGTTCCAAATCAGAATTTTTCTTGTCAGCTTTTGGATTGACATAGAATTTTGTCGTGCCAGTCAATTTTCCCCTAGCGTTGTCATCTGTGTGTTGTGCGTCGTCTGCCACGAACTCAACTGTCACATATCCTTCTGGTTTTGTGATTGGATTGCCTTTTTTATCTTTTTCCGGAATGACATCATTAAGTTTTTCGTAGAAAATCTTAATTGTTGCACTCTTATCCAATGTGTATTTTGATTTTTTAGGGTTCAATTCAAATCTTTGGAATTTGTAGCCTATAAACTTAGGTGCAGTTGTATCTGTAAATACATCGTCTGGTATCGACTTATTTAATTCGTCAAATTTTTCCGACGGATAATCAGTGCCTACCTTATACTTATCAGCAATAGGATTGCCTTTCAAATCAACGTACACTATTTTTGCACCGGCTTTTTCGTAGTGTGCGTAGAATGTTTCCGTAGTGTTGGCTTGGTAAACAATTGCTTTGTCGTCTGCGACTTTTGTGCCACTTGTTTTTTTGTCTTGCCATTCTACGAAATTTTCGTTTTGCTTACTTGGCTCGCCTGCTTCTTTCTTCACATCTTCAAATTTCACATTCGCAATTGATGGTTTGCTTGCTTGGTAGTAGACGTACACATTTTTCGTGTCGGCTGTTCCAAATTTACCACCATTTGCATCGAATACAACTTTGAAGTAGTTGGCAGTGTCTTGTGATTTGTCTTCGGTAGTTATTTTTTTGTAGTATTTGTAAGTTATCTTAGCTGCTGCAGGGTCTGCGTATTTTCCTTGTGTAGTTACGTTCACGCTTGAAAATACATAACCCTCAAACTCTGGTGCTGTGTTATCTTTAGGTTTTGCGACATCATCACCAAGCTTGCCCGACATTTCTGTTGGATATTCTACTCCAGATTTCTTGTAAGTGTCGGCAATTTTTTTGCCATTTTCATCAACGTATTCTACGCTGGCTTTACCTGTTTCGTACTGTGCAGTGATTGTCGTAGCGTCTGTGAATTGGTGTCTGTCTTTCAATTTGTACTCGGCAAGGCCTGCACCAGTTCCAGTTGTCCATCTTGTAAATGCTTCTTTGACACCCACTGGGTCTGTTCCCGGAATAACAACCTTGGCATCTTTGTTCACATAGTAATAAGTTTTTTGTGGTTCCTTTGCCTTTGTTGTCGGGTCAAGTGTTACTTTTACATAATCACCTGGCACGTAATAAGGCCTTTCTGTTAAAGTCTTAGCTTGGTAGATGTTTTTGATAACCTTGATAGGAATGTCTACTTCTTGTGTTGTTTTGTTGGCGTGAGTTATCTTTGCCTTGACAGTTTCTACTCTTGTAGGTTCACCATTTGGATTATCTTTTTCTTTTAATTTGTTGTAAAGATAATCTTTAAGTTCATCGCCATCTGCTTTGTATTCTTTTGTTCCGTCTACTATGGCAAATTCGTCGTCAGCTTTTAGTGCTTGTGGAGTGCCATTTGCGCCTTTTATCGTAACTTGTTCTTTTAACTTAGCTAATTTAGGGATAAAGTCATTGACATAATCTCCGTCTTTAAAAGATTCGTGAACTGTTAATTCTCCTGCTTGGATTTCATTGTTATCCCAAATCGCATAGAATGTCTTTGCTTTTGTGATGTTTGAGAAATCTGCATCAGTAGCTGGATTTTTTCCATCTTTTGTTGTCGACCAGCCTTTAAAAGTTTCTCTATCCTTTGTAGGAGCTTCGGCCATATCTTTTAAAGTGCCTTCGTAGTCAACCTCTTTTTCGATTTTTGTTTCGGTATCAGGTGCTGTAAAGTTCTTAAACTTACCTCCGTTCGCATCAAATGTCACCGGCAAGATTTCCGTCATAGTAAGCTTACCACCGTTGATAACATCGTATTTGAAGTCGTATTTGTAAGTTTTGTCGCCTTTAGTTATACGATTTTTGTTTTTATCGATTGTATAGGTTGCTGGGTCTACAAGCATATCTTCTTCGACACTAACTTTTGGTACAACCATTAAATGTATTGGAGTTTGTGGGTCGTATCCTGGGTAGTTATCTTCTTCAATGTTGAAGCTTTCCATTCTCAATTTTAATACATCTGTATCATTTTTAGGGAATGGAAAATATTTTAAATCTTGTCCATCGAGAGTGTCAAAATCCCCATTAACGGCTGGTCTATCATTTTCTGCCACTCCCGTATGCCATTCAGATACGAACTTTGTCGAAGCTGTCTGTGCTATTTTTAAATTAAGAGGGATAGTAGCAACTATGTTTCCATCACTATCTGTTGTAAAAGATGATGATTTTCCAGTTTCAGATAATTCAACAGTTAATAAAGTTATCTTTTCTGTTACAGCAGTATCTAATTCTACTTCGTAACTATATGGTTCAAGTGTGCTTGAATACAAAGGTAACTTTGCAGGTTTGTTGTATATGTCATTAAGGCTATACTCACCTGCTTTATTTACTGTAAGTTTGAATTTATTTATCTGATTTCTTGTTTTGGCATCTTTTTGAATAAAATAAATGTCTGCTGTGCCAGGCCTTCCATTGGAATCCGTTCCGAAGATTTCATTCCATTGAAATGCTTTCTGTGTTCCGTTTTCTTTTAATCCTACTGCTTTAAAATCTACGACCAAGTTACCATAAGCTACGGCCTTCTCTGCGTCAGTAGGATTTTGTCCAGGTAAGTAGGGACTATCGATTGCGAATAGTCCTACTCCCCTTGTTCTTTTTTTAGTTTTTTGATTTCTTCTCGCTTGCTTCTGGATTGCCAAGACAGTCTTGTTATCCAGTTTAGGATATGATTTTGTGTCTAGCTGTCCGACTTTTACGAGATTATTTCCTTGTTTTTGCTTTAGATTAACTCTAGAAGCATCTGCCATCACTGGCACAAATGTCTGTGCCAGTAGTAGGAGAGCTAGCATAAATGCTGTTAATTTGTTCTTCAAGTTATCATCTCCTTATTTTACGGTGATTTCTCTTGTGTTTGATTTCATACTGCCTTTTATAGCCCAGTTGCGAACTATATCTCCAGATTTAAGTTTTCCTATTTCTTTTGGAATATTAAATCCAAATCTTACTTGTTTGATAGTACGTCTTCCAATTTTTTTTGTTGAAGTATATTTTTGTGATTCAATAATATACTTTTTGTTTTCACGAATAATTTCTAGCTTTCCAACAACACCAGGTGCTAGACTCTTTTCGTTTGCTGCCACAAAATCAAGTCCTGCCTTTGGTTCAGTAATTTCCATTTCGACAATTTTAGCACCTTTTGGAGATATGACTTTGTCTTTTGTAAATTTGGATTCTAAAAGTTTATTAGAATTTAGTGTTACATCTTCCCAACCACTAAATATATTTTCTCCTGGTCTGTTGTATACAGTTGGTGGAGTAATAATAACATCTTTGTTGATTGCAACATAGAATTTGCTAGTAGCTAACATAAATGCTTTGCTATCATCAACTACAAATTCTACTAGAACCATTCCTTCTGGTTTTTCTTCTTGTAATTTATCGTCTGTAACTTTAGGGTCTACTGGGATGACATCTGCTTTTGGTTCGTATTGTGCTGTGAACTCTACATTTTGTCCGTTAAGTTCGAGCTTTTTGTCCCAGCCGTCGTTCGCTGATTTTGCTTTGTAGTATTTTGCTGGTGCGATTTCTGGAACTTTTAGTCCCTTGGCATCGGCAAATTTCAAGCCTTTTGCGACTTTGTAAGTCACTTTATCAACGTTTGAAGCTTCTCCGTCTTTTAATGTTCCGTGTAAGCCTTTTAAGAAAGTGACTTTGATGAATTGTGGTTCGACTGTGCTACCATCATTAATCTTTTGAACTGAATCTTGCCAAATCGCTATTAGCGTCTTGTTTGCTGTGATTTGAGTATTGAAATCAAAGTAATTTTCATCACTTGCATTTTCTTTCCAACCCATAAATACTTTCCCATCTTGTGTTGGCGCTTTAGGTTCAGTTGCTGTCTTTCCGTGTTCAACTGTTTGACTATCAACTTTGCTGCCGCCATTAGTATCAAATGTTACTGTGTGGCTATTTGTAGTCCATTGTGCAGTGGCTGTTCTTGCTTTTTCAAGTTTAACTTGGTCACCTGGTTGGTAAATTTTATCTTCACCATCGAGCTTCCAGCCAGCAAATTCTGCGTTTGGTTTATCTAATGTGCCTTTTCCAGCTAATCTAACTGTTGTACCATAGTTTACTATTACATTTTCTGGAACATCGCCCTTTGCTCCACCGGCATCGTAAGTCAATGTCACTTGACCCACTGCAAACATCGCAACATACTCTCTGTCGCCAGTGATTGGAGTTTGTTCGTCGATTGTTTCTTGCCATTTACTGAATTTGAAGTTTGGTTGTGCTGTTGTTGCTGGAACTGCTAATTGTTTGTCTGTAGCTGTTTCATTTTCGCCTAAAACTTTTAAAGTAATTCCTGCTTCAGGGTTTACATAGTAAACTTTTTGTTCGACATTTCCCGATAGCATACCTTTGTTAGCATCTTCTGTCTTGAAAGTAACTGTTACATATCTGTCAGGTATTACTTGGTTCGGGTCATCAGTTTTTTCTACTACATTAGCATTCTTTGTAAAGTTAAAAGTAAATTCCGTATCTGATTTGAAAGTGTCTTTTAGCTTTTTAGTTTCACTTGTGTCCCAATTTCCGCTAACGTATCCAACATCCGGTGTCTTCGTAATCTTTCCTGCGATGTCAGTGAAGTCGGCTTCAACTTCTGGTGATACGTAGTAAACAAAGTTTCCAGTTAGAGTTTTGTCTAGTTTTCCACCTTCGCCTGCTGTGAAAGTCACTTTTACATAATTTTTCATAGCTCCTTCAGGTTTTTGTCCCGGAACAACTTCTGGAATTATGTTGTCGTGAACTTCTACTGGAATAACAACTGGGTTGTCATTTGTTCCAACGCTCGAACCGTCCTTGTACTTCACGATTACTTTAGCTGGTTCGTTTCCAACTGTTTTACCATCTGGTTTTGAAATGACTTGTACTGATGCAATTTCTTTGCCTTTTTGTGGTGTGATTTGTTTAATTAAATCATCGTCAGTGATTTCTTTTCCCTTAGGTGTGTCGAGTTTCTTAGTCTTAGTTGGCGTAGCTATTACTGCCCCGTCAAATTTTTCGCCGTAGTATTCTTGTACTACTGTCACTTTGTCAGTGTATTTGTGTTTAGCGAGGTCGATTTTTTCTGGTGTAACATCTTTTAATTTGTCATCAGCTTCACCAGTTTTAACTTTTTGCCATCCTTTGAATATAAACTCTACTTTCTTCTTTCCTATAGAATTTCCTTTGCCATCTTTAACTTCGACTTCTTGGTCTTTCTTGCCTGTAGGATTATTTACTCCTATCGCAACTTCCCTAGTAGGGTTAACCCAGAATGTTCTTTCAAAAGCTGTTTCTGTCGTAGCTTTGTCAGTCGTCTTGACGATTACTTTGACGTAAGATTCTGGTACGTTTGGTTTCTTAGTTGGGTCTTTTTGTTCAACTACATCTTTTGCACCCACTGGTGTGATAATAGTGTCTTCTGTGAATTTGTGACGCTTTGTAAAATCAAATACACCTTTATCTTTTTGTTCTTCGTTTACTTGTTTGTTGTCGGCTGTCCAATTAGTGAATGTCGAATCACCCGTTGTTGCAACTTCAGGAATTTCCACCCAGGCTTTTGGATTGACGAAGTATACCTTGTCATCCTTGTTGTCAAAGTCTTTGTTTGGTCTTACAGTGACTTTGATGTATTTCTTGTGTGTAGTGTCGCTTAGGAGCTCTTTCAATCCGCCATGTTCGGCATCTTTTCCTTCAGCCTCTTTGAGGTACAATGGCTTGTCGCCTTCCTTGTTCAAGGCTTCGTAGCGATTCTTATAAACTGTTATTGGTATTGGAAGAGTTTGTTCGCCTGTTCCGTCTTTGAAAGTGACCTTCGCTTCAACATTTATTGTGCGAACAGTTTCGTCCTTGTCGAGCTTGTTCATTTCTTTTACCAAATCATAAACCTGCTCGTCTTTTGTCAATTCCGTATCTCCTACGAAAAGTTTTATATCAGTTCCTGATGGAATTGGTTTTTCCGTTCCGTTTTCTTTCCATACTAATTGTGCTTTTAATTCATCAATTGTTGGAGCGAATTTGTTCGTCCAATCTTTCGCTTTGACAGTTGGGTCAGCTGGATTAGCTTTTATTTTTTCAGGGTCGTTGTAAGCTTCTGTTCTCACCAAGCCATTTGAGCTTGTCGACAAGCCTGACCAATCAAAGCATGCTGTGAATGTGTAGTTTTCGTTGACGATAGTGTCTTTGTTCAACAAAACTCCGTTCTTCCATTCGACAAACTTCTTGCCAGTTTCTGGAGTGATGTAGTACTTGTTGTCAACTTTTGTTTCCCCAGACTTTAATTTTTCTGGTACTGGAAGAAAATCTGACTTAAGTCCTTTTATTACATCGTAGTGTAATTCTTTTACAGGTTTTCCGGCCTTGTCGGTGAACGATCCGCCCTTGTCAGCCTTGAATGTTACTCTTACATATCCATCTGGTGTCTTGCCATCTTTTGGAACTTCTATTACTCTTGCATCCTTATAATAGAAGAAGATTTGGTCGACACTAGTGCCGTTGATTCCCAAGAACTCGTTCGTGTCTTCGTTGACATCGTAGAACAATTGTTGTTGTGGGTCTCCTACCAACTTCCAGCCCGGTATTGGTCTGTAGTTTCGTGCGTCGAAGTGACGGCATTTGCTCACTACTTTTTCTTGGTCGACAAGTTTGTATTTGTCGAGTATTTCTTTCAATTTTTGCTTGCCAGCTTTAAATTTCTTTTTGTTTGCTTTTTGTGCTTCTAAAAGCTCATCTCCAGTTAAACCAGCAGTATCTGCAAGTCCCAAGCCTTTATAGAAAGCTTCTACTTCCTTCTTGCCACGCTCGTCAAGGTAGTTGACCTTGTAGTCACGAGTTCTGAAAGGTCTGTAGAAGAAGATAAATTCATTTTCAGGGTTTGGTGTGTAGACAGGATTATCTTTAGTTCCTCCTTTTATATTATCCAAAACCTGGAATGTTTGGAAGAAGGTGTTGTTCATTTTAACACGGTTATTGTACTTTATATACTCGTCTTTCAAGTCTGGTGGAAGTTTATTCATCAACTCATCATTTGTAGCTAGTATCCAATTTTCGTCTTGCTTTCCAGCAGTTGTCGGAACGTAGTCGCCTACACGCTTGTATTCAAGTGTGTCTAATTGTGGGTTCGGATAAATTTTTTCGTCAAATTTAAAATCCTTTGTAAGCTTGTAATGCCTTACTGTAACATCGGCTCTCTTGTTTTCTACCCAAATCGCCTTTAATGTTATAGGACTGACAACATCTTGTCCGAAAGTGTAAAGTTCTGGAACCTTGTATCTCGTACGATAATCATTGTCAACTTCATCAGTATATTTGTCATCATTATTTTTATCTTTCTTGTAACGAACTACTTCCCATCCCAAAAAGTCGTAACCGTAGCGTTCAGGCTTTGGAAGGTTGTTTAGTTTTTGTCTTTGAACAACCGTAAATACTTGTGGGTTTGATTTGTCCTTATCTTCGTCACCCGTAGGCTTATTTTTGCCTTCATAACCGACTACTGGGTAAGTGACTTCTTTTTCATTCTCACCTTCGCCCTCTTTAATTTTTATCTTTTCAGTTGTAAGCTCGTTCGGCTTGTCCGCACTGATGACAGGAAGCGTACCGCCGTTAGGGTCTATCGTAACCTTCCATTTATAATCTGGTTCGCCCCATTTTGCGTATAGATTAAGTGGATGAGTAGGCATTTTTTCGCCCTTGTTTTTCCAGACAAGTTTCGTTCCCGCAGGGTCAAGTGCCCAGCCCTTGAAGACTGACTGGTCAGATACACCTTCTGGTCGTTTGATTTTCAATTTTCCATTTTTATCTTTGTCGACGAGTTCTGTAAGTCCCATCTTTTGCAAATTTTCTGGAATGTCTATCAAACTTTTTGGGTTTTCTTTGAAATACTCTCTGTCTTCCCTTTCTAGTTTTGAATCTACCAAATCAGGACTTAGACATGCTAGCGGGAACTCGTAGAAGGTTTCCAATTGATTTGTAGAATTAAACTCAGTGTCACCTTTAATCTTTGATGGGTCGTAATTAAATCTCAATTTATACTTGTTACGAGTGTATTTGAATCGAAGGTAGCCGTTTTCTGTAAATTCTTGAACATCTTCCTTTACGTCGCCAAATTCATCGGAATCGCTAAAGAAAGCTTTTATAAAATCTAGCTGACCTATAGGAAGTTTAATGCCATTGTTGTTATAGTATGTCCCACAATTGTTAGGAGTTGTGTCTTCACGCTCATCATTTAAGTCGTTAATTCCTTCTTCATCCACACGGCCTTTTTCCTCGCTTCCCTCTTTGATTACTGGCCAAGCACTTTGAGGATTATTAGGTTCATATCCATAAGGCGTAAAGCCTGTAACTAGCGGATATCTGTGGCCATAGTCCAGGCCACCTGTATCTGCCTTGGTTCTAACAAGGTCGTAACGTATGATGGTTTCGTTCGGCTTGAAACCGTCCATCCAAAAGTCCATGTGGTGTGGGATGGAAGGCTCGTCTTGTTTTATACCGAAGGAAAGGGTTGTAAAGTCGAATCTATCCAAATCCTTGGTTGTGCCGTCGCCCTTATCTATATGCTTCGTATAGCCGCCCCAGCTAGTGTAGTTATCCATGTCCAGGAATTGATCGGCATTTAATCTATAAGGTGGCGTGTCCAAGTGAGTCGGAAAATTTGGCGTACTATAGTTGGGTCCCCAACCAAAACTTTGATAACCAGGAGTGAATCCTTTGGTTTGTTTGGCATCGTTAGGCCACTTATACATCATCTCATTGAATCTTGCCTTGTAGTGGTATGGCTTACCTGGACCGCCTAACTTGACAGCTTCTCCTTTTGCCGGGTCGTATCCCCAAATTTCAGGGTAGATGGTGTTTTTAGCAGGTTGTGCATTGGACTTAGTAAAGTATAGGTCGTATACTTGTCTGTCGTAGTATATATTGTAGACAGTCTTGCCTGTGGCTAAGACTTTCTTTGTCAAGGTTGGTTCTTTGGAATCTTTGTTTTGGTCGTCAGTCAATTTCTTGTTGTAAACGTAGAATTTGTTTAGATATAGATTTCGGCCACGATTGAACCAAGAATCACTACTATGTGGACCTTTATAACTTTGTTCATTGGATGGTCCTTTCCAAATTTTTTGTAGACGAGTGTCATTTAAGTCTGGGAAATTTAATCCCGGTAAAGTTTTTGTGGTTCCATTGACTTGAATCTCCACAGGTCCAGGTTTCTCGTCGTCAAGGTTCGGTCTTTTGCCCGTAGGCTGTTGTTCATAGACACGAGTTCCCATATAGTCGTACTTGTCCATTAGACCTGCATTGTCTGCATGGTCTGATTTTTCAACCCAGAATTGGATGGCGTAGTCTGCCTTTTCCTTGTCTTTCCACACTGCAGTGAATGTTAGCTTTTCCCTTGGGATATTCTTTCCGTCGCCCAAGGCAAGTGCAGGCATTTTCAATTTTATTTCTTCTGTAGATTCTGCTTTTACTTGCTCATCATGTTTAAGTTCAAATTCGCCTTGTGAGTTTTTCTTGTAGTATATGTTACCAAAATCGACGATGGCATTACCTTTTTTATCTGTGATAATCTTGTCTTTTTTGTATTTTGTTCCGTCCAATCCCTCTAAATCATGAGATGGCTTCCATCCCAAAAACTCACAGCCTGTCTTTTTAGGGATGCTATTTTCTTCTATTTTTGGAATTTCTTGCTCGTAATAGTAGCTACGAGTAGGAAGTGGTGTCCCGTCTTGGGTATCGAAAACCACGTCGTAGTGAGCACGGTTGTAGCGATACTCTATCTTGAAATCCCTCGTGTCTTCCGGTACTTGTGTTTTTAGTTTTTCGATTTGTGGCACGAATCCCGGTCTTTGATTTTCTTGTAGTGCTTGAACTTCCAACGTAGAACCGGTGTTTCCTTTATCTGTAGTAGTTTCTTCGTAGCTTAGAAACTCTGCTTTTTCTTCTGGTTTGCTCAAATCATATTTTTTATATGGCTCACTTTCGAAGTTGCCGTCGGTTTTTTTCTTGTAAACCCATCCTTCCTTTACGTACTTCTTCTCGCCGTCTACTTCTTTTTGTACTGTTTTTTCTTCTGTTATTGTGTTGGTTTTTCTGTTTGTAAATGTGTTGAAGTCGTCCATATCTTGGAACACGTGCTTGATGACTACGCTGTTCACCCTGGCTTTGTATTTTTTATCTTGAATTTCCAAGAAATTGTAGCCGTTTTTTTCGTCACCTTTTTTTTGGCCGCCCTTCGCAAGTTTTACGATGTTGTCGTATTTGATTTTTAAAACGTCTTCTCCTTTAGGTTTGTCGTAACCTGCCATATCCGGGAGTTTGATGTCCTTGTTCACCTTAGCTTGTTCTTCTGACGATGCGTCAGCTCCCACGGTTGCAACGTATGGTTGGTAGTTGACTTTGTAGCCTTCTCCTTTTTCCGCCTTGTAGTCCGTGCGTAGCGTGTAAATTGCTGGCTGGGCAGGATCTTTCACAAAATCCTCCGCTGTTTGTCCCGTTTTCGGCTTTGCAACCTCAACGTTTTTTATTTTGTTTATTATCTTGCTTTTGTCGTCTGATAAATCATTATAATCATAAGATGCCAACAACTGGTGTGGCATTGATGTCAAAACCATTATCAAAGTCATTAAAAAGCAAAGAAATCTCTGAATTTCTTTTTTCATTGACTTTTTCAAAAATATCACTCCCCTGAATCTGCTTTTATAAAAATATCTATTTTTAGACTTATCATATATATATCACAAAATCAATATTTTTTCAAGTTTATGTGTTATTATTTAGCCGTTTTGAGGTGATATTCATTCTTGGAATTTAAAACCTATAATTTTCCAATAATTTAATTTTTAACCAGCGATTTGTCATCAAAATTCAATGTTTAAATCGCTGTGCGTGGGAAAATTGTCGATTGTTTTCTTATAATAAGTGTGTGTGTTGTGGTGTCTGTGGAATGTCGAGGTCGTGGCTGTGATTTTGTAGGTGGTGTGTTTGCTAGTATCACCAGTAGTTTTTATCGCTTAAAAATTGTATTAATATTCAGTTTATTTTGTATTTTTATCAATCCAAGTTTTTTCTTCGATTTTTTGGTGGATTTTCGTCTGTTGGCGGCATTTTCCGTTGCAAGTGGGCAATAAAAAAGGACTCGTGAATGACCTGAACCCGTAAACACGGAATAATTTAATAATATTTTATGCGGAATGTAAT
>NZ_CAMXVC010000018.1 GCF_947252345.1 uncultured Finegoldia sp. | reverse complement strand
CATATATACACTCCCACCAATTATAAAACGCGATATCGCAAAAGGTAGGATTGTAGTTCTATATGTCAAATGTTTTCATATTTTTCAATACTTATAAAATCTTTACATTTGACTACATAAATATATTATATCAAAACCAAAGTTGTATGCAATTTTTTCTGTAAATTAGCCATCCACGTATAATATTCCAATTGTAAATGGATAACAAGTCTTTTTCTTAGAGTATTTAATCTGGAAAACACTTCTATTTTCATTAAATTCCTTTGAATTAGTCTTGAAGCTTTCTATTACATTTTTATTGTAACATACCCCATTAATTTCCAAAGATTTCATATTTAAAATTAAAAAACTTTACATTAAATTAACATTGCTATCGCATTAATTTTACAAGCTCTTGATAATATTAAGATGATAAAAATATAGGAAGGATTTAAAATGAAAAAGAAATATTTATCTGAATCAATAATGAAATACGTGTTTTTAGTTTCAGCACTGACTTCAATCTTTGCGATAATCTTAATATGTTTTTTTATTTTTGGTGAATCGATTCCTTTTATAAAAAAAGTTGGCTTGACTAATTTTATATTTGGTAAGGATTGGGCTCCTGTAGATGTGCCAGCACAATTTGGTATACTCCCAATGATTATCGGAAGTATCTATGTGACTATTGGATCAATTATTGTAGGTGTGCCTATTGGAATTTTTACAGCAATTTATCTTGCTAAGTTCTGTCCTAAAAAATTATACAATTTTTTGAGACCTTGTATTGATTTAATGGCTGGTATTCCATCTATAGTTTACGGTTTTTTTGCTTTGGTAGTTATTGTTCCTTTTATTAGAAAAGTTTTTGGAGGAACTGGTATGAACATAGTGACGGCTTCCATTCTTCTGGGAATTATGATTTTACCTACTATAATCACTTTATCTGAAAGTGCAATAAATACCGTCGTAGATTCTTATTATGAAGGTAGTGTCGCGCTTGGTGCTAGTCACGAATTAGCAGTAATGGGAGTTGTGGTTCCTGCTGCAAAATCCGGAATATTATCATCAGTTATACTTGGAATTGGACGTGCTATCGGTGAAACAATGGCGGTATACTTAGTCGCCGGAAATCAACCAGTCATTGCCAAAAGTATTTTCGATGGAACTCGCACTTTGACTACCAACATCGTGTTGGATATGGCTTATGCGTCTGGCACACACAGAGATGCTTTAATTGCAACCGCGATGGTGTTATTCGTATTTATACTTTTAATAAATCTCGCGTTTAATTTGATTAAAAGAGGTGTGAATAATGGAAAATAATTCTATCTCTTCAAATGATTTGAGAAATTTGAGAAAAAACAAAAACAAAAGTAAAATCATCAAAGCTTTTATTTTTTTGATGGCCTTCATAACTTTGGCTGTATTGTTTTATTTAATTATTTATATGGTGGTTAATGGTATTCCCCATTTGAAACTTAGTATGTTTTCAGAAGACTACACTTCAAAGAACGTGTCAATGATGCCTTCTATAAAAACTACCATAATTCTAGTTTTATTGACTTTATTGATTGCAAGCCCTATCGGGATATTTACAGCAATTTATTTGTCTGAATATTCAAAGAAAAATTCAAAAGTTGTGACTCTTATCAGACTTGCAACAGAAACTTTATCTGGTATTCCATCAATTGTTTATGGTTTGTTCGGTATGTTGTTGTTCGTAATGAGATTGAAATTCAGGTATTCTTTAATCTCAGGTGTTCTTACGATGTTCATAATGGTACTTCCTTTAATAATAAGAGCAAGTGAGCAGGCTTTATTGTCCATCGATGATGAATTGAGAGCGGGAAGTTATGCACTGGGAGCTGGAAAGTTGTATACTATAAGAAAGGTATTACTTCCTGTCGCAATGCCTGGAATTATGGCAGGTATTATCCTTTCAATAGGAAGAGTTGTAGGAGAAACTGCTGCGTTGATGTTTACACTGGGAACAGACCCTCGTGTGCCAACGAGCTTATTTGAATCTGGAAGAAGCTTGGCATTACACATGTATGTGTTGTCTTCTGAGGGATTCCACGTAGAAGAATCTTATGCAACGGGCGTCGTATTGGTGATTTTAGTTTTAATAATAAATATAGTTTCCAATTTAATCGGAAAAAAATTGACGAAAGGAAGTAAATAATGTCTAAGATAAGTGTAAAGAATGTTGATTTATACTATGATGATTTTCAAGCTTTAAAAAAAATCAACATAGAAATGAAATCCAATGAGATTACTGCTTTTATCGGGCCTTCTGGTTGTGGTAAATCCACAATGCTCAAATGCCTAAATAGAATGAATGATTTGATTGACGGATGTCGGGTTGAAGGTTTAATAACTTTAGATGGCAAAGACATTTACAATAAAAATTACGATGTAAATTTGTTGAGAAAAAGAGTTGGGATGGTTTTTCAAAAGCCTAATCCATTCCCTATGTCCATTTACGATAATATTGCTTATGGGCCAAGATTACACGGGGAAAAAAATAAAGCAAAGTTAGATGAAATCGTAGAAAAATCTTTGAAGGGTGCAGCTATTTGGGATGAAGTAAAAGATAACTTGAAAAAGAATGCGCTTTCTATTTCTGGTGGTCAGCAGCAGAGAATTTGTATTGCGAGAGCCTTGGCTGTAGAGCCTGAAGTGTTACTAATGGATGAACCGACTTCAGCTCTTGACCCTATCTCGACAAACAAAATCGAAGATTTGTGCCAAGATTTGAAATCAAAATACACTATAATAATGGTAACTCACAATATGCAACAAGCTGCTCGTATTTCTGATAAGACGGCATTTTTCTTGACAGGTGAAGTTATAGAGTTTAATAATACTGATGTACTGTTCTCAAAACCTGAGGATAAAAGAACAGAAGATTATATTACTGGTAGATTCGGCTAAAAAGAGGTGGTATTATGAGAAAATATTTTTCGTATCAATTAGAAGAATTAAAACATAATTTAATTTTTCTTGGAGCAAATGTCGAAAGACAAATAGAACAAAGCACTTACGCTTTGGAAACTCAAGATTTGGAAATAGCACAAAAAGTTTACGATTCTCAAGAAACAATTTATGAAATGTCAAAGGAAGTCGAAGATACTTGTTTGAGACTTCTCACTACGCAATCTCCTGTTGCAAAAGACCTGAGATTTATTTCGTCAGCGCTTAGAATCCTTTCTTGTATGAGTAAAATTGGAAACCATGCACAAGAGATTTCGGAGCTTGTTATGCTAATTGGAAAAACAGAGCTCCCAAAAGATTTAACAATGATAAGAGCAATGGGCAAATGTGCACAAAAAATGCTCGTTGAAAGTATTAACGCTTTTACCGATGATGATATCGAATTGGCAAATTCTGTAATCAAAAAAGACGATGAGGTTGATGAATTTTTCAATAAATTTATGGAAGAATCCATTGGATTAATTAAATCTGGTTGTGAAAATCCTGAACAGATTATAGATTTAATTCAAGTTGCAAAATACATCGAACGAATCGGAGATAATGCAGAAAGAATTGCAACTTGGGTGATTTTTTCTGTTACTGGCGAAAGATACGAGGAAAATACGCAATGATTTGCTGTGTAGAAGATGACAAAAGCATAAGAGAACTGATTATCTATGCGCTTAATAATGAGGGCTACGATGCGATGGGATTTGGAGATTACGGAGAGTTCAAATCCACTCTGTATTCTTCTAGTATAGATTTAATTATCTTGGATATTATGCTTCCAGGAAAAAGCGGACTGGAAATTTTAAAAGAAATCAGAAATAATGAAAAGACCAAAGGCATCCCTGTAATGATGCTCACTGCAAAGACTACGGAGTACGACAAAATTGTGGGACTTGACAGCGGCGCCGATGATTATATGATTAAACCGTTTAGCATTATGGAACTTTTAGCGCGTGTAAGAGCATTACTTAGAAGAGCGTCCCTCAGCAAAACAAAATCCAAAATCATATACAAAAACATTGAATTGGATTATGAAAAGAGAACCGTCAATGTTGACGGAGAAATTATCGAATTGACCTATAAAGAATTTGAATTATTGTACTATCTCCTATCTAACATCGGAAAAGTTTTGACAAGAGAAAATATAATGACCAAAATTTGGGGATTCGATTTTGAAGGAGAATCCCGTACAGTAGATGTTCACATAGCTACTTTGAGGCAAAAACTCAAAACTGCTTCTAGTATAATCAAAACTATTAGAAATTTGGGATATAAAGCTGGTGAGTGATGAAAAGAAAAATTTACACTAGAATTTCTCTGGTAATCATTCTAGCTTTGACTGTTGGATTGGGTTTACAGACGTTTGTATTTTACAATTACAACAAATCTAAAGAGGAAACTACCCTACTTCGACAAGTACAATATTTAGATTCCATCAGTGATAATAGTCGCGTCAATACCATTACCAATGTCAAGAAATTCAAAATAATTAACCCTGCAAATCGCTTTACACTTATAGATAAGAGTGGAAATGTAGTCTATGACACGGACACAAATGTAGATTCTTTGGATAATCACAATAACAGAGATGAAGTCAAAGATGCCCGAGAATCTAAAATAGGTTCAGCAACTCGAAAGTCTGGTAGTTTTGGCAAAAATATGTATTACGTAGCTGTTCTTCAGGGAAATTCTGATGTTCTTAGAGTAAGTTGTGAATCGGCAAGTTTTTTTAAGACTATATTAGATTTATTGCCCTATACACTTTTAATTTTAGCATTGTCATTAATATTATTGGTCGATATCAACAGAAGACAAATTAGACGGATTTTAGAGCCTATTGAAACAATTGCAAGTGAATTAGATGATAACATAGTCAATGACAGAGAATCAAAATTATTAGAAAAGCCTGTTTACGATGAACTCATACCATTTATCAACATTATAAGGCACAAAAACGATACTATAAAAAAATATGTAGATGAATTAGAAGAAAGGTCTACTACTATTAAAACCATAACAGATAATATGAGAGAAGGACTTATATTGTTGGATGAAAATATGAATGTCCTTTCCGTGAATAACTCTGCTGAGTTTTTGTTCGGAGCAACTCATTCAAAATGTAAAGGTAGGCCGTTTATTTCACTAAACAGGGATTTGAAAATTCATTCTGCTATTAAGGATGTAATCTCAACTAAAACTGCTCGTCATATCAATATCGAAATGCAGGGAATTTTAATCTCTATGTATATTGCACCAGTACTAGATGATGATAAAATCAATGGCGTCTTGTTGTTTTTGGTAGATGAAAGCGATAAGATTAAAGCCGAAAAAAGAAGAAGAGAATTTTCAGCAAATGTTAGTCACGAATTAAAATCTCCACTGACTTCAATAAATGGATATGCTGAAATGATTGAAAACAATATGGTTAGTCCTGAAAATGTATCCAAATTTGCAGCAATTATTCACCAAGAAGGACTTAGACTATTGGAATTAATCGATAATATCATCAAGCTGTCGAGGTTAGATGAATCTGGCGATAATATTGAAAAAACTCTGTTCAACCCCGAAAAAATAATTGATGAAATCATTAAGTCAAATCAAAACAAATTGGATGGCAAACAAATTGAATTTATTGCCGATTTGCAGAAAAATTGTTTAATCTACGGTAACGAAAATCTAATCAAAGAAATGATTGAAAACTTAGTTACAAATGCCATCAAATACAATAAAATTTTCGGTAAAATCAAGATTTCGATATTCAAGGATAACGATAAAACAAAAATAATTTGCGAGGATACAGGAATTGGCATAGCAGAAAAATACCAAACGAGAGTTTTCGAAAGATTCTTTGTTGTCGACAAATCACGTTCTTCACAAGAATCCACTGGACTTGGCCTTTCAATAATTAAACACATCGTAGATATTCATAATGGCACCATAGAACTCAAATCTAAATTAGATGTGGGCGCAAAAATCACAATAACAATTTAAATACGACAACCAAGTTGTCGTATTTTTTTCGTGTAAATGATATAATAAAAGTGTTGATTTTTTTATAAATGAATTTTAAAATTGTGCTTTTTAGAAAGGAGTATACAAATGCAAAAAATTGCTATTCTAACTGACACTACATCAGATATAGACCAATCAATAATAAAAGAATACAATATTGTAGAGGTTCCTCTGCAAATCATATACAATTCAGAAAACGCCTATAAAGATAAGTTTGAGAAAACATTAGAAGATATCATCAATGATATCGATGATTACACTATCAAAACATCACTTCCATTGGCAAATGATTTAATCAGTTCAATTGATGAACTTATTTCTAAAGGATACACTCATATTATCGCATCATGTATGAGCAGCGGAATAAGTGGAACTTTCAATCTTTTTGAACAAATTTTGAATACATACAAAGATAAAATTACTCCATATGTGATTGACAGCAAATCATGCTCTATGGGAATGGGATTTTTGTTAACAAAAGCTTGTCAAATGATTAAAAACGGAAACAATTTCGAAGATATTGTAAAAAATTTGGAATTATACAAAACCAAACAAGATTTGTTTTTTACTGTGGATAATTTGGATTATCTGTACAAAGGAGGACGAATTACTCGTTCTACAAAATTTGTAGGCAATCTTTTGAACATCAAGCCGATTATAACTTGTGACAAAGATACTGGAAAGCTTGATGTTATTGAAAATGTAAGAGGAACTAAAAAAGTTAACGTTGAAATAGCCAACAAAATAAAAAAATTTGCAGAAAACAAGCAAATCGATAAAATATATATAATGCACTCTAACGTAGAAGAAAAAGCTAATGAGCTTGAACAAGTCATACTTGAAACTCTAGGCGATGTTGCAATTTACAAAAGACCTATCTCTAGTCTTTTTGTAATTCACACTGGCCATAGCATTTATGGTGCAGTTGTCACATTAAAATAAGAAAGGTTAAAATAACCTTTCTTTTTTGTTTCTCTCGTTTGCAAAACCATTTTAATTGTTCGAAAAAAAGATTAAATAAAATATAAAAAACTGGTCAAAATAAATTGACCAGTTTATAAATTAATCTATCCAACCGTAAGCTTTCATCAAAACTTCAACCGGTTTTCTTCCTTCATGACCATTGATTAATGGTTGTGTGTCCGTGTTTATTGCGTGAATAAAATCTTTGTATAAAGGAGTGTGTCCGTTTCCGTAAACATTGTCTATTGATTTATTGTTTTCCAATTCAGAAGTTTCAGATTCATCTTCAAACAACCAAGTTTTTATTTCGTTAACAGCAAGACCTCCTATTACAGCAGTTCCTGTTGAACCAAAAACAGAAATAGTTTCTTCTAAATTTTTAGGATAAACGTCAGCGCTTCCTTCTAACAAACCAATTCTTCCTGATTTGAATCTCATCAAAACCACGCCATAATCTTCCATTTCTATGTTTCTAAGGAAGGTTTCTGTTTCAGCTTTTACACTTACCAATTCATCATCCATCATCCAGAGCAACAAATCAAGAGCGTGTATACATTGATTCATCAAAGTACCACCATCTAGTGCTTTCGTTCCTCTCCAAGGAGCTAAATTGTAGTAGTTTTGATTTCTGTTCCACAAAACTCTAGCAGTTATATTTGTCATTTTTCCAAATTTATCAGCATCAATTGCTTTTTTTAATTTTTGAATTGGTGGATTAAATCTGTTTTGATGACAAACTCCAACCTTTAATCCATTTTCATCGGCAATTTTATTTATTTCGTCGATTTCTTCCAAGCTCATAGCCATTGGTTTTTCAATCAAAACGTGTTTTGATTTGTTCAAACAATCAATTGCAATTTTGCCGTGGTATCCACTTTCGGTAGATATAGCACACATATCAATGTCTACTTCATCTAGCATTTTTTTGTAATCTGTGTAGACTTTTACATCCCTATCTGGAAATCTTTCCAAATATTCGTTCTTTTTTTCAATAGCTCTTTCTTCTATAACATCACAAACAGCTACTAATTCTATTTCTGAATCATTGTTTGCTATTCCTTCAACATGCTTGTAGGAAATTCTTCCACATCCAATGATTGCACCTTTAATTTTTTGCATATTACCTCTTATAATAATTCTATCTTTTCTCTGTTGTTTTTAACGTCTCTTGTGGCAAATTTTGTATCAAATACGTATGGAGCATTATCAACAACCATTTGATAGTCAACATTTGTGTGGTCTGCAGTTATTACTACTAAATCATATCCTTTGATAACTTCTGGATTTATTTCTTTTAGTGAATAAGTCTTAGAACCATCTGGATTGAAGTATGAAGGGTTAAATCCATCATAGTAATCTAAAATTGCTCCTTCTTCTTTAAACTTATCCATTATTACAAATGCTGGAGAGTCTCTCAAATCGTCAATATCTTTTTTGTAAGCAATACCTAAAATCAAAACTTTTGAACCATTTAGTGGTTTCTTAAATTCTCTTGACAATATCTTCATTGACCTGTCAACTACCCATTCAGGCATACTGTCATTGACAGTACCACTTGCTTCTATTATTGGCATATGAACATCGTATTCTCTTGCTTTCCAAGTCAAATAGAATGGGTCCAATGGAATACAGTGTCCACCTACACCAGGACCTGGATAAAATGCTTGGTATCCATAAGGTTTTGTCTTAGCAGCGTCAACTACTTCCCACATATTTATTCCCATTTTATTTGCCAATTTTGCAAATTCATTTACCAATCCTATATTTACATTTCTATAAGTATTTTCAAGAATTTTTTCCATTTCAGCAACTTTTGGTGAAGATACTGTCATAACTTCTCCTTCTAATACTTTTCTGTACAAAGCTGCTGCGACTTCTGTAGATTCTTTTCCGATACCACCTACAACTTTAGGAGTATTTTTTGTTTTGTAGTATTTGTTACCTGGGTCAACCCTTTCAGGAGAAAATGCCAAGTAGAAATCTTCTTCACATTTTAATCCTGAGCCTTCTTCCAATATTGGCTTCATCAATTCTTCTGTTGTTCCTGGATAAGTAGTGGATTCCAATACAACAATTGTTCCTTTTTTCAAATGTTTAGAAATATCAGTTGTAGATGTTTTAACATAAGAAATGTCAGGTTGTTGATAAATATCCAATGGTGTTGGAACTGCAATTGCTATGAAATCGCAACTAGCTACAGATTTGAAATCACTTGTCGCTCTCAATCTTCCTGATTTAACAATTTCTTTTAATTCATTGTCTACGACATCGCCGATATAATTTACGCCGTCATTAACCATTTGAACTTTTTCTGGTTGAACGTCAAATCCGATTACAGTGTATCCTGCTTTTGCTTTTTCAACAGCTAATGGCAATCCAACATATCCTAGACCAACAACCCCTACAACTAGAGATTTGTCATCAATTTTTCTTAATAATTCTTCTTTTAAATTACTCATTTGATACCTCACTTAATTTATAATCTTCTAAAAAATACTTCTTGTTACATTTTTCGCACGTATACTCTGTAAGAGAATTTCGTTTCAACATTTCTCCACATTCGCATGCAAATCCATGATGTCTTGCAGGATTTCCAACAACAACTTCATAATTTCCTACATCTTTCGTTACCACTGCTCCTGCTCCAATTATAGCATATTCGCCTATTGTGTTACCACAAACTATTGTCGCATTCGCCCCTATAGATGCACCTTTTTTAATAAGCGTGTGTCTATACTCATCCTTCTTTTCGATAAATGCTCTCGGATTAATAACATTAGTAAAAACGCAGGAAGGTCCAAGGAAAACTCCATCTTCACATTCAACGCCTGTGTATACACTTACGTTATTTTGAACTTTGCATTTATTTCCAAGTTTGACTCCTGGAGAAATTACAACATTCTGACCAATATTACAATTTTCTCCGATAGTACAACCTGACATTATATGACTAAAATGCCAAATTTTTGTACCATCACCAATCTTTGTCTCCTCATCTATATAACAAGATTCATGAGCAAAAAAGTCCATTAAATTATCTCCTTTACAGAATTAATAATATATTCTCTTTCTTCATCGTTCATTTCAGGGAACAATGGGATTGCAAATGTTCTTTCAGAAAGATATTCCGCATTTGGAAAATCTCCTTTTTTATATCCTAAATCACTAAAAGCTTTTTGCAAATGCATTGGCACTTTGTAATAAGTTCCAGTTGCGATATTTTTTTCTTTTAATTTTTGTTCAATTTCTTCTCTGTTATCTGATTGCAAAATGAACAAATGGAATACATGTTTTCCGCCTTCTGTTTCTACAGGTGTAACTAACGAACTATCTTTAAAAGCTTCAATGTATTTATGTGAAATACATCTTCTGTTTTCAGTGTATTCATCCAAATGTTTTAATTTTATTCTCAAAATAGCAGCTTGGATTTCGTCCAATCTTGAGTTGTGGCCAATCAAATAATTGTAGTATTTCAAAGGATTGTAAACAGTGTTGTCACCAGAATTTTGTTCCACAACTTCTACTTCTTCATTGTTCAAAATAGAATAAGCTTTCATTCCATTTTCGCCACTTCCGTGAACTTTCAACGCTCTGATTATCGTGTTCAAATCATCGTCGTTTGTTGTAATCATTCCACCATCACCAAAGCATCCCAAATTTTTTGTTGGGAAAAATGAGAAACAAGCTACATCGCCTAAGTTTCCAACTTTTTTGCCTTTGTATTCTGAGTTAATGGCCTGTGCAGCATCTTCTACAACGAAAAGGTTGTGTTTTTTTGCTATTTCATTGATTTTATCCATTTTGCATGGATTTCCAAATAAATGCACGCAAATAATCGCCTTTGTCTTATCTGTGATTTTATCTTCTATTTGATTTGGGTCAATATCGTAAGTATCTAGTTCGACATCACAAAAAACAGGCGTCGCTCCTACAAATCTTATTGCTTCAGCTGTGGCAAAGAAAGTATAATCTGTTGTAATAACCTCGTCACCTTCTTTAATACCAAGTGCTTTCAAAGCTATAACCAACGCATCTGTTCCATTTCCAACAGTAATTGCATGCTTTACTCCAATTTTGTCTGCAATTTCTTTTTCAAATTGCTTTACATTTTCACCCATTATATATTGTGCATTCTTAAAACATTCCAGTACACTTTTATTGATTTCATCTTCAATATTTTTGTACTGTCTTTTTAAATTTAATAATGGTATATTCATTAAAAGCCCCCATTTAATTTTTATTTTGATTGACTAATATTTTATAAAATCTTCAACGTTTGAAGAATTATTTTTATATCGTTTAATAAATTTATATTTTCAATGTATTCTCTATTTAACTCTATCTTGCTAGGCATAATTTCTTCAACATAAGTTTGTTCTGGGTTGTCGGATTTATCCAAAATCTCCGATTCATCTCTGTACTTTATGCTTGCCAAATCAGTTATTCCCGGTCTTATTTTTAGGATATCTTTATCTGATTCACTGTACAAATTCACGTATTTTCTGACTTCAGGTCTTGGTCCGACAAAACTCATATCTCCAACAAGAACATTGAATAATTGTGGAAATTCATCTAACTTTGTTTTGCGCAAAAATTTGCCCACCTTGGTAATTCTAGGGTCATCTCCGACTGTTATAGCCATACCTAATTTCGGTGCATCTACAACCATTGTTCGAAATTTTAGAATTGTAAAATCTTCGCTGTTTTTCTTCACTCTTTTTTGTCTGAAAAAAACAGGTCCTTTAGAGTCTAACTTTATCGCGATGGAAATTACAATCATCGGAATAGCCATAACTAATATTCCAAACAAAGATGCGAAAATGTCAAACAATCTTTTGATGAAAAGATTAAATTTGCTCTTTTTAAGGATTTCATCTACTCGATTTTTCATTTTATTTACCATCTACGAGACTTTTGTATGTGTCTATAACGTAGTTCACATCTTCATTCGACAACAATGTGTGAAGTGGAAGTGTTATTTCATTCTTGTATTGTTCAAAAGTGTTAGGATAGTCTTTTATGTCAAATCCTAGTTTCTTGTATCCTGTCATCATAGCAATTGGCTTGTAGTGAACATTTGTAGCTATTCCTTTTTCTGCCATTTTTACTATAATTTCATTTCGAACTTTCTCATCTATTCCTTCTACTCTCGTCAAATACAAGTGACCGTTGCTTGTGTAATTGTCCCCAAAATGATTTAAGTAGCTGATTTTTGTATTGTCAAACGCATCATTGTACATTTTGATTATTTCTTTTCGTCTCGCCAACAAATCATCGTATCTGTCGAGTTGTGCAAGTCCTATTGCCGCCAAAATATCTGGCATATTGTATTTGTAATAAAGTCCTTTAATGTCGTATTCCCAAGCGCCTAATTTTGTCTTAGCTAGTGCATCTTTGTTTTGTCCATGTAAAGATAATAGTTGCAAATCCGTGTAGATTTGTTCAACATCGCCGATATTAACCGCAAGCATTCCACCTTCAGCAGTAGTGAAGTTTTTAACTGCGTGGAATGAGAACGAAGCGATATCTTGGAATGAACCTATTTTCTTTCCCTTATATGTTGAACCCAATGCGTGTGCACTATCAGAAATCAAAGCCACTCTTCCAAGTTGTTCTTGGATTTCATTTGATGGTCTAAAAACAGATTTTTTCGCATCTATTATTTCGTATATCTTGTCATAATCCACAGGAACTCCTGCAATATCAACTGGAATGATAGCCTTAGTGTTTTCATTTATTGAATCATATAGCTTATCATAATCCATAAAATAAGTATCTTTTACGACATCTACTAATTTAATTGTAGCATTTAGATGGTCTATCACTGAACAACTTGCAGTATAAGTGTAAGCAGAGGTAATACATTCATCTTGTTTTCCATCGACTCCCAAAATTCTCAATGCGCATTCTAGTGCTGCAGTTGCAGAGTTAAAACAACACGTTTTTTTTGATTGTGTATATTCTTGTAATTTTTTTTCTAATAACTTTGTTTTCGGTCCAGTTGTAATCCAACCAGATTTTAATGCATCTACCACCTCTTCTATTTCTCTATCGGAAATATCTGGTGGCGAAAATAAAATATTCATAAACAACTCTCCTTATTTCACTAGATATATATTATACCACTAAACGGCAAATTTTTAGCTATTTTTATATAAAAATTTGAAATTTTGTAAGATTTTATAATATGATTTAAAATCATTTTTTATCAAAATTAATTATTTTTCAATTCATAATCAAATTAAAATAGTGATATAATAAATACAGGTGATATTATGAAAAATGAAGTCTTAATGAAAAAAGGATTAAAAGTAACAAAAGCAAGAAAATTAATAGTCTCTATTTTAGAAAATTGCGATGAACCTATTTCTGCGGAAAGTCTGTATGAAATTTTTAAGGAAAAGCAAGATTCAAACTTATCTACAATTTATCGAAATTTGAGAATTTTAAAGGAAAAATCCATTGTTGAAATTATTTGCGAAATAGATGGAATATCTTATTACATACTCAAAGACAAAAAACACAAACACAGTATCATATGCAAAAATTGCGGCAAAATCATCCCAATTGACCATTGTCCTGTAGAAAAAATAGAACAGGATTTAGAACAAAAAACTGGTTTTAAAATAGATTCTCATCAACTTGAGTTTCGTGGACTTTGCCCAGATTGTCAGAAAAAGAAAAAATAAGGCACATATTACAATTTAATTTAAACCTATAAACTTTTTTTATGGTTGGTTTAATATAAATTTATAATTTGTGCCTTCATCTCTAATTTTTATTGTTTTTTACTTGTAATATCTGTGACATAATTGAAATGGCGATTTCTTCTACAGAACCATCGTCAATATCCAATCCAACTGGAACTTTAATATCTTCAACTAAGTTTTTATCCACGTTTCTGTCCAGCAAATTTTGTTTTAATTTCGCTGCCTTCTTTTTAGAGCCTAACATTCCAAAATATCTATGGGTTTTGCTCAGAACGTTAAAGGCAACTTCTTCGTCGTGAATGTGGTCTCTAGTCGCTGAAATTATGTAAGTATCTGCATTGAATCTCAAATCTTTAATAGAATCTTTTATTTCTTTGTTGATATACTTTTTTATATTTGAAAAATCTTCGCAGCTTTCAAATTCTTTTCTGTCATCAACGACAAAAACGTCAAAATTTGTCAATGTTGCAATTCTCGCAAGTTTTTGTGAACAATGACCTGCCCCGAATATTATAAGATTTGGCTTGGGGAAAAAAATCTTGGCAAATCCGCTCGCCTTTCCACCGCAACTCATACTTACTTTTGAGTTTTCATTAAGTGAGTAATCAAATTCAAAATCAGTTTCTTTGTTTAAATTTTCGAAGGAATCTTGTATAAGTTGATACTCTATTGCTCCGCCTCCAACAGTCCCAAAAACTTTCCCATCTTCTCTCACTACCATAATGTTTCCTTGTTTTCCAGGAACTGAACCTTTGTTATCAAACAAAGTCACAAGCATACATTTGTATCCACTTTCAAGTGACTTGTATAATTCTAATAAAACTTCATTTTGCATTTACTTACCCCTACTTTCTAAGACCAAGATTGCTTCAAGAACAGCTCCACCTATTGCTCTAGCTTTATCTGAAATAGTGTAGCAATTATTGACTTCTTCAATTCTCGGGTCAATATCAATTATTTTAAGTCCTTTTTTTACATTAAAATTATCTCTTATCATTCCACGAATAACCCCATCAATCGCGGCAAGCACATTTTCATTTCCAACTTTGGCAATTACATCATCTTTCTTTACAATATCCGAAATATTTCTCACGTGCTGAAATTTGCCATCAAATTTTGAATAAATAACTCTTTCTGTTGTAAAACCATTAATGTCGCCTGGAACTTTGGTATTTTTAATAGCAAATCCTCTCTCGATTATTCTACCAAGATTATGCCCACGCATAGTCTCTATCACGATGTCACAATCAACACCTGCTTCAAATCCAGGTCCTAATCCAATTGTGATGTCTGCCATTTCTTTTTTTAATCCAGTATTTTTCTTCGCAAGTATGGCATCAATTACAACATCAAATTTCATTTGTTCAAGAATTTTAAGATATGGGTCAACTACAATTATCGGGTTGAATTTGTTCAATAAAATTTCGATGTCATCAAAATTTTCACACAAAACGCACTCAATGTCTTCCACTCTTTTTTTCTTATCATATACAGCTTCTGATAAACTGACATTTCTTCTTATACTACTTGGATTAGCGCTTTCGGTGATTACACATTTGAATCCACATCGAACTAATTTTTGAATTGTGCCAGTCGCAATATCTCCAGCTCCTCTAATCAAACAAATCTTGTCCATTTGTTATCCTTTCATAATCTTTTTCAGTGTCAATGTCGAAAAACTCTGATTTTTTTTCAGCCTCTATATATTGCACATATTTTCTGTTTTTTCTTATAACAACTGAGCCTTTTTCGTCATTATTGAGAGATAATAATTGTTCAAAAAATTTTTTATCAAAAATCACCGGATTTCCAACTGTATCAATGTATTTTAACTGATAAATTTTACCGATTTTGAAACTGTGAATCAATTTATTTACAGTTGAAGAAGTTAAAAATGGTTGGTCTGCGACAAAAAAACAAATAGCATCCATTTCTTGAAAGTACTTCACTGCCAATTTTATTGATTCGCTCTGTCCATTTTCATTTTTTGGATTATCGAGCGTTTTAATATTTTTTTTGCTGCAATAATCTTTGATGTATAGATTATTTGTTATAACAATGCTATCACAAAAATCGCACTCTGCTATCAAATCAACAGCATTTTCAAATATGAACTTATTTTTGTATTTAAGCATCAATTTGTCTTTTTGCATTCTTTTGGACAAACCGCTTGCCATTACAACGGCTGCTATTTTCAATTTAATCACCAAACATATTATACACTATTTATTTAATTGCAATCAAAAACCTCTCTACGTTTAATGTAGAGAGGTGCGATGTTTTATTATTTTCTGTTCAATGCGCCTTCAACCATTTGCAACAATAAAACTCTTGTTGTGATTTTACCTACGCTATTTGCCAATACTTTTACATCAACATCTGGATTAACATCTCCTGATAATTTTCCATCAGAATCCAAACTTACTCCGACATCGACAACGTATGAATCTTTTGTAAAGTAAGAATCATCAAACATTTTTGCTCTACCAACTGCTGTAACAACCAAATCCGCATTTTTTGTGAATGATTTTATGTCTTCCGTTCTTGAGTGACACATTGTTACGGTTTTGTTTTCTTTTATTAGCATATTGAACAATGGCTTACCCAAAACCAACGACCTGTTGACTATTACGACATTTTTTACGTCAAAGTTATAGTATTTAACAATTTCTACAACAGCTCTTGCAGTGGCAGGATAATAAGCATCATTTTCTGCCGACAATACCTTTCCAAGATTTATCATACCCATTGCATCGATATCTTTTTCAGGTGCTATAATATATTGAATTTTCTTTTCTAGCTCTTTGTCTTTTAATGGTCTAAACATCAATATACCGTCATGTGATTCGTTAAGTTTTTTAATTGTGTCGATTAATTTTTCGCTGTCGCCTTCTTGCAAAACAAATTGGTCGCAAGTTATATTCAACTTAGCGCAGTTGTTTTTAACAGCTTTTTCGTAAGAAATATCTCCGGCATTTTCACCAACTCTTACAGTTGCAACTTTTACTTCTCTGCCGAGTTTTTCAACGCCATCAATAATTCTCTTTCCCAAATCTTCTCTAAGTTCCTTAATATCTAATACGTTCATAAAAGTATCCTTTCTATCTCATTATTTTTTGTGTCATATATCAAAAATCCCGCTTGACCATCTCTAGGATATGTCGGTGAACCAGGATTTATCACCCAAATTCCATCAATTTTCTCATTGAAATATCTGTGAGTGTGACCGTACAGGCACATATCACAATTTAATGATTTAGATTTTTTTACCAACTCATCCACTCCATAAGAAACATTGTACTTATGACCATGTGTGATAAAAATATTTTTTCCAGATAACCTGATAACCTTTTCGTAATCTCCACCTGCAACGTAAAAATCGTTATTTCCTTTTACATTTATAACTTCTACATTTAACAAATCGGAAAGTATCATCGCATCATCACACACATCTCCAAGGTGTATGATGATGTCGATGTTTTTATCCAATAAATTGTCATAAACTTTCGCAATTTTGTTGTGTGTATCGCTAATTATCGCTACTTTCATTCAAGTCCTTCAAAATAATTTTGGCATTTTCTAGTGCTCTTTTTCTATGACTAATTTGATTTTTCTCAGTGTCTTCCATTTGAGCAAAGCTTTTGTCAAATCCGTCAGGCATAAAAATACTATCGTATCCAAATCCATTTTCGCCTTGTTCTTTGGTCAATATAGTACCGTCAACTCTTCCATTGGCTTGATGGACTTTATTCTTTTCGTCAATTATTGTTATCACAGTTTCAAAATAAGCAGACCTATCTTTTTTGCCATCTAATTCCGATAAAAGTTTCTTGCGATTTTTGAAGTCGTCGCACTCTTCTCCTGCAAATCTTGCAGAATAAACTCCTGGGCGTCCACCCAAAGAATTTACAAAAAGTCCTGTGTCATCGCTCATAACAATATCGCCTGTGAATTTTTTTAGAAATTTTGCTTTTAGCATTGAATTTCCTTCCAATGTATCTGCATTTTCTTCCACTTCTTCATTTATACCCAATTCAGCTTTAGAATACACACTGTAATTCAAATCCGAAAGGATTTTTTTGATTTCTGAAATTTTTCCTTTATTTCCCGTAGATAAATATATTTTTTTCATTAGATTTTCTTCTTTATTAATTCGTTGAATTTTTGTGGATTGCCTTTTCCTTTTGATTTTTTCATACATTGTCCAACCAAGAATCCTATCGCTCTGTCTTTTCCATTTCTTATACTTTCGATTGATTCTGGATTTTCTTCCACAACTTCGTCGACAATTTGTTGTAACAAATTATCATCATCCACTTGCAATAATCCTTTTTCCTTGACGTATACTTCTGGGTCAAAGTTTTCGTTGAACATCTCTCTCAAAATTTTCTTAGCTGTTTGATTGTTGATTTTCTTGCTGGAAGATAATTTAATTAATTTTGCCAAGTTTTCAGCATCCATATTCATTTCTTCAACTTCAATTTCATTCTCATTTACTTGGCGAAGAACATCACCCAACAACCAATTTGCTGATTGAACGGCATCTTTTGAAATTTCTACAACTTTTTCGTAGTAATCAGCTAAGTAGCCATTTCTAGTCAAAATATCCGCATCATACTCATCTATTTTATAATCTCTGATGAATCTTTCTTTTCTCATTTCTGGAAGTTCTGGCAAATCTTCTTTGATATGATCGATGTAAGATTGTTCGATATATGTGTTTGGAATATCTCCTTCAACTGAAAATCTATAATCGTTGCCTTCTTCTTTGTGTCGCATCACAATGGTTGTTTGCGTGTCTTCGTCCCATCTTCTAGTTTCTTTTTCACCAATTTTATTTTCCTTGGCTAATTTAATGTGTCTTTCTTGTTCATAGACTAATGCTTTTGAAACTGATTTGAACGAGTTTAGATTCTTGATTTCTGAAATTTTTGTTTTGAAATCAGAATCTTCATCGTAAACATTGATGTTTACGTCACATCTCAACGAACCTTCGCTCATTTTGACATCTGAAATTTTCAAATATTTGATTCTTTCTCTCAAAGTTTCCAAAAACTCACGTGCTTCTTCTGGAGTACTCATATCCGGCTCACTGACAATTTCTATAAGAGGGACACCCGCTCTGTTGTAATCCATCAATGTGTTGCCGCTTTCGTTGTGAATTGATTTTCCAGTATCTTCTTCTATATGAATCCTTCTTATTCTAACTTTTTTGTTTTTTGTCGATGATTTTAATTCAATATATCCATTTGTGCAAAGTGGTTGGTCTTGTTGAGTGATTTGATATCCTTTAACCAAATCAGGATAGAAATATTTTTTTCTGTCCATTTTAAATTTATTTGCAATGTCACAATCAAATGCCAATCCAGCCATAATAGCAAATCGTAGAGCTTCTTTGTTCATATTAGGCAAAGCTCCTGGATGGCCTAAACAAATAGGGCACACATTTGTATTTGGGATTTGACCGAACTCATTTTTACAGCCACAGAACATTTTTGTCTTGGTAGATAATTCTACGTGGATTTCCAATCCAATAAGTGTTTTTAAATTCATGCTATCTCCTTTCAAATGCCAATGCTGCATTTAATAAATTTTCTTCATCGTTAGAATTTGCAATCAACTGTAAACTAGTTGATATTCCTGTTTTATAAGGAAGAGAAATCGCACAAAGTCCGCTCAAATTCACGATAACATTGAAAATTCCAGAATCATAAACTGCCAAAGGGTCATCCTTTCTGCTGTTCAATTCATAAGGCAAACTTGTAGCTGTTGGAGTTGCAATCAAATCATATTCTTCAAAAATATTTTTAAACTCTTGTGAAAGTAGATTTCTAACTTTAAGTCCTTGCTTGTAAACTTTTTGGTCATTCGAGCTTGCTAGATAAAAAGTTCCCATTGCAATTCTTCTTTTTACTTCTTCTCCGAATCCCTCGCTTCTGACTTTTACAAATAAATCTCTCGTGTCATCATAATCTTCTGTCAAATATCCATATCTTATTCCGTCAAACCTGGACATATTAGATGAAACTTCACTAGTTACGATTACGTTGTACAATGCGTTTGCGTATTTCAAATATTTAAAGTCAATTTCTACTAACTCGCCACCTAAATTTTTTAGAATATCCAATATTTCTTTGTATTCTTTTATAACTGTTTCATCATCACTGTATTTCTCAATGTCAACAACAGCGATTTTTTTGCCTTTGAAATCATAATCTTTTTTTGTTACACTGATTTCAGATTGGATAGTTGTCATATCATTTTCATCGTGTCCAGCGATGACATTGTAAGTGTCGATTACATCCTCGACGGAATTTGACAAAATACCAACCTCATCCAATGTATTTGCCATTGATTGTACTCCAAATCTTGAAATTGAACCGTAAGTTGGCATAAATCCTACGACATTACAGCAAGCTGCAGGCTGTCTACTAGAGCCACCCGTATCTGTTCCCAAACTCACCACAGCCATTTCTGCCTTTATACTCGCAGCTGAGCCTGATGAAGAACCTCCTGGAATTAATTTCGTATCCACCGGGTTTTTTGTCGGACCAAAGTAACTTGTTTCAGATGAAGAACCCATTGCAAATTCATCCATATTGACTTTTCCAACGATAACACAATCTTCATTTTTTAATTTTTTAATAACAGTTGCGTCGTATATGGAAACATAATCTTCCAACATTTTAGAGCCGCAAGTCATCTTAACATCTTTTACGTTGATGTTGTCTTTTATGCTGACAGCAATTCCAAACATTTTTCCCAATGTTTCCCCATTTTTTGCTTTTTCAATTAATTTTTCAACTTGATTATCTATAAAAGACTTGTCGTAAGTTATAAATACATTCAAATCTTTTTTTGATTCTATTAACTTGTCCAAATCGCTGTAGTATTCCCTCATACTTTCAGGATTTTTCACAAATTTTCCTCTAAGTTCTTCTATCATTATTCCACCACTTTCTTCAACTTAAAATAACCGTACTCGAGAGATTTTGCATTCTTCAATGCAACTTCTCTTGGAATTGATTCTCTTGGTGTATCTTCTCGTAGTATGCTGTGATATTGTGGCAAAAACTCCAGATAATCTACGCCTTCTGTATCACATTCCATTATCATACTGGCAAAATCCAACACAGTATTGTATTTTTCATATAAATCATCTACATTTTCAGTCAACTCAAGGTTGGCCAAATTATAGATTTTAACAACTTCGTCTCGATTAATCATATTAACTCCTTTGCATTTTACGATTAAATTTTATCATAAAAAAATTAAATTTATAAATTTTGTAAAAAAGAATCCAATTCTTCCTCTGTCATTAATTTTACACCTAAATCCTTCGCTTTTGTCAATTTTGAACCAGCTTTTTCTCCATAAACAACATAGTCGGTATTTTTAGACACGGAAGAAGACACTTTTGCCCCCAATTTGGATAACTTATCCGTTAGTTCTTTCCTCGAATAGTTTATCAAACTTCCGGTTAAAACAAATGTCATATTGTTCAATTTTTTTTCGATGTTTTCAGGATTTTTTATTTTGATACCCTTTGATAGCAAAGAATCAATAGATTTTGAAATCGTCTCATCATTAAAAAATTCCACTATTTCTTCTGCTGTTATATTTCCTATGTCTTCGATTTGAATTAATTCGTCAAATTTTGCTTTTCTCAAATTATCAAAACTTTTGTATTTTTCTGCCAATTCAAAGCTAGTCTTCTCACCAATTTCCGGGATTCCCAATGCAAATATGAAATTAGGCAGTTCAACATTTTTGCTTTTCTCAATTGCGTCAATTAAATTCTGACTTTTCTTTTCTTTAAATCCTTCAAGTTGCAAAAGCTGTTCTTTTTTAATGTCATAAATTTCTTCAATTGATGTTATGTTTAGTTTTTCGAGCAATAATTCCAAGGTTTTTTCGCTTAAACCATCTATATTCATTGCGTTTCTGCTCGCAAAATGAACCATTCTCTTAACCAATTGTGGTGTACAACTCATAGAGTTTGGACAGAAAATATGAACGCCATCTCTAAAAAGTTCACTGTGACAATATGGACAGTAGTGTGGAATTTCAATTTCTTCAGTATCTTTTTGTTCAGGATTTACAACTCCCATTATTTCTGGAATTACATCATTAGAGCGTCGAACGAAAACTTCCGAATTTAATCTTACTTGTTTTCTTTCAATGTCATCAATGTTGTTGAGTGTAGCTCTTTTCACGGTTACATTTCCAATTTCAACAGGCTCTAAAAGTGCAGTAGGCGTTACTTTGCCAGTTCTTCCGACATTCCATTCAACTTCTTTTACAACTGTAGTAAACCTCTCCGGCTCAAATTTGTATGCAATCGCCCATCTTGGAAATTTATTTGTGTATCCAAGTTCTTGTCTTGTTTTGAAATCATTGACTTTGATAACAACTCCGTCCGTCAAAATATCAATTTGTTCTCTTAAAAGAAAAATTTCATCAATAAACTTAGATATTTCTTCAAATGATGTGGCGTGTTTTTCGTATGGATAGATTTTGAAATAATTTTCCCTCAAAAATCCCATCATTTCTTTTTGATTTTCAATTTTATTGTTTTCAAGATAGTTGACATTGTAAAAATAAGCGTCTAAGTTTCTCTCGCTAGTTACTGAAGGGTCCAAATTTCTAAGCGCTCCCGCTGCTGCATTACGGGCATTTTTTAGTTTTGGCTCGTGAGTTTCATTGTACTTTTTAAGCGATGACAAAGGCATCAAACCTTCGCCTTGAATTTCCATTAGTCTTTTGTCTTTGATTTTCAATGGAATTGAATTGATAGTTTTAACTTGACTAGTGATAACTTCCCCAATAGTTCCGTTGCCTCTTGTAGTTGCCATTACCAAGTATCCGTCGTCATAGGTTAAGTTCACAGTCAAACCGTCAAATTTTAATTCTACAAAAAATTCTACTTCAGGTAGTTTTGCAACGTGATTTTTGTTGTAGTTTTGTACAAATTCTATTGTTTTGTCGACCCAATTTTGTACTTCTTGTTTGCTTTGAGCTTTCCCAAGACTATACAAAGTGTTCAGATGTTCGTGTTTTTCAAAACCTGATAGTATTTCTCCGCCTATTCTGTTAGTTGGTGAATTGGGTAATATGATTCCCGTTTCTTTTTCGAGATTTACTAATTCGTCGTATAAAACATCGTAGTCCTTGTCTTCAATCAAAGGCTCATCCAATGTGTAGTAGTGATAAGCGTATTTGTTTAATATTTCGACTAGATATTTTATTCTTTCTCGCTTGTCCATTATTCCACCCTTGTCAATGGTGCAAGAGATGAGTTTAATTTTTTGAGACCTTTTTTGTCAAAATTTATCGTCAATTCATCTCCGCTATCTTTTTCCACAATTCCAACAATGACTCCAACACCAAATTTTTTGTGTTGAACCTTGTCTCCCGCTCTGTATTTTTCATTATTTTTAGCAACTGATTTTTGTTTGTCGTTAATAAATGCAGATGCCTTCAATCTGTAATCGTCGACAACTTTTGTGTTGAACGATTCTCTAAAACTCGATTCCTTGTTAGGAGATTCATCCTTGTATTTGTTTTCCATATCGTCTACAAACCTCGATTTCTCTTTTGTTTTAAATTCATTATACATTCTTCTGCTCTGTACACTTGTCAGGTACAATTTTTTTCTGGCTCTTGTAATTGCAACATAGCATAATCTTCTTTCTTCTTCAACATCTTCATCAATTCTGGATGGGATTGTTCCTTCTTCAAGTCCTGTAAAAAATACGACATCAAACTCCAATCCTTTTGCTGCGTGAATTGTCATCATTGACACACCTTTTGAATTATCATCCGTCTTGTCTAAATCCGTCATCAATGATGATGTTTCCAAATATTCTCTTAAATTTTTGTCTGGATTGTCTTGTACGAATTGATACAAAGATGAAATGTATTCGTCTATGTTTTCCAATCTTGTTTTATCGTCTCTGTTTTTCGATTGTTCGAGATTTCTGCGATATCCCGTTTTATCTAAAATGTGTACCATCAAATCCGCAACGTTCATCTCGTCTTTCGTAAAGCTTTTTACTAAGTAATAAAAATCTTGTAATTTCTTTTTCGTTGCTGGAGAAAAGTCAGGTAAATCAGTATCCTTGATGTATTGCATAATAGACATCGTCCTTGATTTTGAACTTTCAAGAAGCTTGTCCATTGTAGTCTTGCCTATTCCTCTTTTTGGTTCATTTATAATTCTATTCAAAGCCATATTGTCATCAATATTATCCACAATTCTCAGATAACTTACGCAGTCTTTAATCTCCTTGCGGTCGTAGAATTTTAAACCACCGACAACTTTGTTTGGTATTGCCAGACGATTCAATTTTTCTTCAAAAAGTCTTGATTGTGCATTTGTTCTGTAAAGAATAGCCATTTCTTCGTATGGATAGCCTCGATATTTTTCCTGTTCAATCCATTGAACAACCTGTTCAGCTTCGTCGATATCGGAGTAAACTCTTTTGTATATCGGAATATCTCCATCTTTCTTTGCGGTCCATAAATTTTTGTCTTTTCTAAGCGAATTGTTTTTTATTACAGTATTTGCCAAGTCCAAAATAGGTTGTGTTGAACGATAATTTTGTTCTAATAAAATAACCTTAGCTTTTTTGAAGTCCCTCTCGAAATTTTGAATATTTTGTATGTTTGCCCCTCTCCAACCATAAATGGATTGATCGGAATCACCAACGCAGCAAATGTTGTCGTTTTTGTAGACTAAATTCTTAATCAATTTGTATTGTGTGTCATTGGTGTCTTGATACTCATCCACGAAAACATATCTAAATCTACTGGAATATTTTTCTTTCAAGTCAGGGTTCTCATCAAACAAAAGATTAGTTTTAACAATCAAGTCGTCAAAATCAAGAGAATTGTATCTTTTTAATTTTTTTTCGTAAAGGACAAACAATTGCTCTGTAAAGCTACTCAAACTCATACCAAAATCCTCTTTGTCGATATTTTTTTCAGTAGCTCCTTTGTTTTTAAGTCTTGATATATTGTTCAATTCAATTTTTATTTCCACATTTTTAGGTTCTACTCCCATATCTTTTAGGCATTCTTTGACAAGAGAAATTTGGTCAGCTCTGTCATAAACCGTAAAGTTTTTTTCAAAACCGATTCTCTCGATTTCAACTCTTAAAATTCTTGAGCAAATCGCATGAAAAGTTCCAATCCACATATTGTCAACATTTTCTCCCAAAATGTTTTCTACTCTCTGTTTCATTTCTTTTGCCGCTTTATTTGTAAAAGTTATCGCCAAAATTTCATATTTTGAACACAAACCCTTTTCAAGACAGTATGCAATTTTTGTCGTCAAAACCTTAGTCTTTCCACTTCCCGCTCCTGCCAAAATAAGCATCGGTCCATCTGTGTTTTCTACGGCTTGTCTCTGTCTATCGTTCAAATTATCTAAGTTCATTGTAACTCCTTATGTATCAATAAAAAAATAAGTTATTAAAACTTATTTTTATAAATTTATTTGTTTTTTGTCTATTAGTGTTCGTTGCAAAAAATATTCTAATTAAAAGGAATATCTCTACATCTATTATATCACAATTATCTGATTAGTCCGAAATAAATAATAACCAATATGCCCAACGCAATTCTGTAATATCCAAAAATTTTGAAGTCATTGTTTTTGATGTAGTTCATCAATAATTTTATTGTGATAATTGATACTACAAAACTTACTGCTGTTCCTAATATCAAAACAAATGCTTCCATCATTGTGAATGAAAAACCGAATTTAACAAGTTTTAACAAGCTTGCACCAAACATAGTCGGTATAGCTAAGAAAAATGTAAATTCCGCTGCGATTGTCCTGGATAATCCAATTGCGATTCCTCCCAGTATAGTCGCTCCAGAGCGTGAAGTTCCCGGAAAAATCGCTGCAATTAATTGAAACAATCCGACAATAAATGCTTGTTTGTATGTTATTTTATCAATTGTGTTGACAAGTTTGTGAGTTGTTGTTTTGTTTTTGTTCTCGATTATTATGAAAAGAATACCAAATACGATTAGAAAAATCGCAATCACCCAGTAATTGTAGAAATATTTTTCTATCAAATCATCAAATTTTAATCCAACAATAGCTGCCGGAATGCAAGCAACTACAATTTTAATCCACATTATGAATTTCGATTTACTTATCGATACTATATGAGATTTTCCTTTTTTAAATGGCCAAATCTTGTTCCAATAAATAACCACAACTGCAAGAATAGCTCCCAATTGAATAACAACTGTAAACATAGATTTGAACGCATCAGACATATTTAATTTTATAAATTCATCCAACAATAAAATATGTCCAGTAGAACTTACTGGTAGCCATTCCGTTATTCCTTCAATTATTCCCAATAGAATAACTTTTAATATTTCTATAAACATAAATCCTCCTAATTTCACTATAACTATTATATGAAAAATAATTTGATTATTCAATCTATCAAAAAAGCAACTCATAAAATTTTACGAGTTGCTGTGATTTAATTTGCTTTTATATCTGCCCAAATGTCATCATATTTTTCAATAAAATCCGAAGGGTCTCTGAAAATTTCCATATTTTTGTGCTTTGATAAATCTGGATAAGCTGTCTTGTCTTGTTGAGTTTGTTGGTCAAGAAGTTTTTTTGCAGCTGTAGATGGAAGTGAATATCCAATGTATTCTGCGTTTAACTTTGCATTTTCAGGCTTAGTCATAAAATTAATAAATTTTTCTGCATTCTCTTTGTGTTTTGCCCCTTTTAAAATTGCCATCGTGTCCACCCACAAATTCGAGCCTTCTTTTGGTATAACATATTCCAAATTTTTATTTTCTGCTTTTGCAATTATTGCATCGCCTGAATACATAAGGGCGATATCTGCCTCTCCATTAGCCATTTGACTTTTTGTCTCATCGACTAGATATGCCAAGACCAGCGGTTTTTGTTTTATGAGGGATTTTTTTGCTGTTTCTAGTTGTTTTTCGTCTCTAGTATTCATTGAGTATCCCAATCTTTTCAATGCAACTCCTAGAGTATCTCTTGTAGAGTTCATCATAATAATGTTGTCTTTGTATTTTTCGTTCCACAAAATGTTCCAGCTGTCGACTTTTTCTTTTACTTGGTTTTTGTTGTAAACTATTCCAACAGTTCCCCACATATAAGGAACAGTGTATTCATTTTGTGGGTCATAATCTAAATTTCTAAATTCTTTGTCAATATATTTGAAGTTTGGAATATTTTTGTAATTTAATTTTTCCAGCATCCCGAGTTTAATCATTTTTTGTGCCATATAATCCGAAGGGACAACAACGTCGTAGTTACTTCCTCCTTCTTTAACTTTCATAAACATATCCTCATTTTGCTCAAACATATCATATACTACTTTTATTCCAGTTTCTTTTTCAAATTTATCAATCAATGTTGGCTCGATATACTCTCCCCAGTTGTAAACGTACAAAATATTCGATTCTTCTTTTGAACAAGATGTTAGAAGAAAAATTGTAAGCAAAAATAATAATATTTTTTTCATTATAATTCCTCCAATAGATTTGTCCTCTTGTGCAAAATAACCAATAGCAAAACCATCACCAAAAACATTATCGTGCTAAGCGCATTTATTGCTGGGTTAATTCCTTTTTTTGCCATTGAATACACCGTTACTGACAGATTAGAAACCCCGTGACCTGTCGTGAAGAAACTTATTACGAAATCATCAATGCTCAGTGTAAATGCGAGTAAGCTTCCAGAAAAAACTCCTGTTTTTATTTCAGGAATTATTACTTTTCGTAAAGTATAAAAAGGCGTTGCTCCCAAATCCATCGCAGCTTCTGGCAAAAATTTGTTCATCTGCGATAATTTTGGTAATACTGCCAATATTACATAAGGTGTTGTAAATGTGATGTGAGATAATAATAATGTTACAAATCCAAATTCAAAATTTACAAGATTGAATACTACCATAAGTCCAACAGCCGTTACTATATCAGGATTCAAAATTGGCAGATAATTTATGTTTAATATCAAAGATTTTTTGTATCCTCTCAAATAATAAATCCCGATTGCCGCAACAGTGCCTAAAATCGTCGCTATAATTGTAGCCAAAACCGCTATTATCAATGTGTTTTTGAATGATAACAAGATTTCTTCGTTGTTCAATAATTCCCTGTACCACTTCCATGTAAATCCGACCCAGCTTCCTTTAAGACGGGAATCGTTAAATGAAAACACCATCAATACAGCGATTGGTCCATACAAAAACAGAAAAACAATCGCCAAATAAAATTTCTTGAAAAATTCTTTCATTTTATTCCCCCTTTTCGTTTGTAAATGCCAATGATATTAAAATCATCACAATTAAAACGACAGAAATCGCACTACCATAATGCCAATTTCCAGCTATTCTAAATTGATGTTCGATTATATTTCCAATGAGATTGTACTTATTGCCACCCAAAAGCGCCGAGATTTCAAATGTAGAAATAGCCGGAATAAATACCATTGTTATTCCCGTTACAACTCCTGGTAAACTCAACGGCATCAACACTCTGATAAATGTCTGTACTTTTGACGCTCCCAAGTCGTGGCTTGCTTCAATCAGCGAATAATCAATTTTCTCAAGTATCGAAAATATTGGAAGTATCATAAATGGCAAAAAGTTATACACCATTCCCATCAAGATAGCTCCTTCGGTGTACAACATTTTTATTGGAGCGAATCCAAAATGAATTAAAACGCTGTTTATGATTCCGTTTTTACTTGTCAAAATAATCCACGCATATGTTCTGAGCAAGAAATTCATCCACATTGGAATTACAACCATTAACATCAAAATCGTCTTGTATTTTTTGTCTACTCTGCTTATAAGATATGCTGTAGGATATCCAATTATAAGGCAAAGAGCAGTTGATATTATAGCAAGTCTAATAGAGTTAAACAGAACTTTTAAATATTTTGATGTGAAAAATCTGTAAAAATATCCCGCTGAAAATTCTGGATTAGAAAAATCTCTTAATGAACCAGTTGTCACGGAATAATACACAATCAAAAACAGTGGTAGCACTATGAAAAATACAATCCATATCGCATAAGGTATCGATAATTTTTTAAGCTTCATCTGAGCACCTCTTCATAATATGAATATTATCAGGGGCGATATTTATTCCAACAACTGAACCTTGTGGTTTGTTTACTGTGGATTGCGCTTTGTATTTAAAATCTCCAACATCTACGAACATTTCATAGTGAATGCCTTTAAATCTGTCACTAATAACCGTGCCTTTAATCTGTCCCTTATCGGCTGCAACAATCTCCACATCTTCAGGTCTGATTACAACTTGGACTTTTTCATTTTTTTCAAATCCCTTGTCTACACAAACCCATTTGTGATTTGAAAATTCAACCGAACAATCTTCCAAGAAAACTCCATCAATAATATTACTCTCGCCAATAAATTTCGCAACAAATTCATTTTTCGGCTCGTTGTAAATATCTTCGGGAGTTCCAATTTGCTGAATAATTCCGTCATCCATTACGACAATCGTGTCACTCATTGTCAACGCTTCTTCTTGGTCGTGAGTTACATACACAAAAGTTATGCCTATTCTTTCTTGTATGTTTTTCAATTCATTCTGCATTCCTTTTCTGAGTTTCAAATCCAAAGCTCCTAATGGTTCATCCAACAACAAAACGCTCGGTTCATTCACCAATGCACGAGCAATGGCAATTCTCTGCTGTTGTCCACCACTTAGCCTGTCTATTGTCCTTTTTTCAAAACCTGACAAATTAACCAATTTCAAAACTTCTGTGACTTTTTCTCGAATCAATTTCTCGTTCATTTTTTTAATTCTAAGTCCAAATGCAATGTTCTCAAAAACATTCATATTTGGAAAAAGTGCGTATTTTTGAAAAACAGTGTTGACATTTCTCTTATATGCGGCAACGTTACTTATGTCTTTTCCTTCGAACAAAATTTTCCCCGAATCCGGCGTTTCAAACCCCGCTATCAATCTTAATGTTGTAGTTTTTCCGCAACCCGAAGGGCCAAGAAGTGTCAAGAACTCTTTGTTTCTAATATACAAGTTCAAATCCTTTAAGATATGTTGTTCTTCGAATGATTTGTTGATACCAACTAATTCAATTATATTTTCCATAACATTCCCCCTAAAAATTTGGTGGCGACATAATCCACATCACCCTGCATATTTTACTGCTTTGATTTTCAAGAACTCTCGTTTTATTACACTTTGTGTAGAAGCAATCCCCTTTGTTCAACTTGAATCTTTCATTATCAATTAAAATATCACATTTTCCTTCCATCACATAGCCAAACTCCTCGCCCTCGAAGGGTGGGTAACTTTTTGTAGAGCCTTTTGATTTTAATGTAATAATAACAGGTTCCATCGTATTAACTTGTGATTTTTGAACAAGCCATGTAATAGAAGAATTTAAATTCAAATCCTCACTCGATTGATAATCCTCTTTTGTGAAAATTTCCTTTGTGTGTTTCTTTTCCTTGAAAAAACTAGCCAAATCAGTTCCCAAGGCGCTCAATAAATCGTTTAACGAATCCACAGATGGACTTGTCAAATCACGTTCTAATTGCGAAATAAATCCCTTTGTTAGATCTGACCTCTCGGCGAGCTCCTCCTGGGTTAAACCCAGCCTCAATCTCAAAGATTTTATTTTTTCTCCTATCTCCATTTTAATTCCCCTTATTTAAAATATTAAACCAAAAGTATTGTAACATAAAATAAAATTAAATTAAACAAAAAGTTCAAAATATTTTACAATTTAATTTGTAAAATTTTTTTATTGTTTTAATAGAACCTCAATTTTTTCACAAAAAAATACTCCCACATACAATGAGAGTATCTTGTAATTTAAAAACTTCTTCCAGCTCCTCCTCCACCAGAAGAGCCTCCTCCTCCAGAAAAACCACCAAATCCACCCGAAGAACCTCCTCCAAATCCTCCGAATCCGCCAAAGTCATCGTCATCGAATCCTCCACCGAATCCTGGGAAAAATATTGTAGGTCCTCGTACACCTCGTCCACGATTTCTTCTGTTGTTTTTGAAAATTATTTTTAAAATTATCAATATAAAAATTATTCGCATCACAAAATACAAAATTGATTTTTGTGATTTTTCATTGAGGTTTTTTTGGTATTCCCCATAATCACCATTGAGTTTGACGTTGTATTCGGCCGCTATCTCTCCGACAACTGCGTTGAATCCTTCTTCAATTCCCTTTGAATAGTCAGAATCTTTAAAGTGGTCAATCATATACTCATCTATAATTCGTCCCACTTTTCCATCGTTTAATCTTCCTTCTATTCCATATCCTGTAATGATATTTATGTGTCGATTGTGCCCTTTTGGCTCGTTTGAATCTTGTGACAACAAAATCAAAACTCCGTTTTTCTTTTTAGCATCACCTATTTTCCATTTATTAAATAAATCGACCCCATAATCTACAGAATTTCTACCAGCTAAGTCTTTGATAGTTACGACAACAACTTGTGAACCGGTTTTTTGTTCAAGTTCGACATTCGTCTTAACTATTTTATCTTTAACTTCGCTACTAAGAACTCCCATCTCGTCAAGATAAAAAGTATCCGGTGATTTCGGCAAATCTTGTGCAAAACTATTTGTATTTAATATTAATAAAAAAACCAACACAAACGATAATGCTAATCTAATTTGCTTTTTCATTTTATTTTACCTAATCAAAATTAACTTCTGGAGCTTTTTGTGCAGAAGCATCTGCTTCAAAATATTTTTCTGAACCAAATCCCATCAATCTTGCAAATATCACTGTAGGAAATCTCTTGACTTTTTGGTTGTAAGATTTTACAACTGTGTTGTAGTTTTTTCTTTCAGTGGCAATTCTGTTTTCTGAGCCTGCCAATTCATCCATAAGTTGTGTAAATTGTTTGTCTGACTTCAATTCAGGATATCTTTCCACTACAACGTTCATTCCATTCAATGCACTTGTCAATGTGTCGTTTGCCTTTGCCAATTCTTGTGGATTTTTTGCGTTTTTGACTCCACTTCTTGCTTCAGCAACTTTTATGAACACATCTTCTTCGTGTTTTGCGTAACCTTTTGCTGTATTTACCAAATTTGGAATAAGGTCAGCCCTTCTTTGTACAACATTTTGTACTTGTGCATAAGCTTCATTCACGTTTTCTTTTGATTGAACAAGACCATTGTATTGTGGTATTAATAACAACGCCAATACAACGATAATTCCAATAATAATTCCTGCTTTTTTCATATTTCCTCCTATTGATTAATCTTAATTACTTCCATATTGTCCAAGCACTCTTTAACTAGGCTTTCAATATCCAAATTTTCTTCTTCTCTTTTAACGTCGTACAATCTTGGTTTAGTAACCGGTCTTTTTGGTGTGAATACTGTGCAACAATCTTCAAAAGGTAAAATCGATGTATCATAAGTTCCAATTTGTCTAGCTATTTCGATTATTTCAGTCTTGTCACTCGCGATAAGAGGTCTGAGAATCGGAAGGTTTGTCACTTCGTTAATTACAGAAACTCCTTGAATTGTTTGACTGGCAACTTGTCCAAGGCTTTCGCCTGTAATCAATGCGTCAATTTTGTTTTCCTCGGCGATTTTCTGTGCAATTCTCATCATAAATCTTCTGGAAATTATAGTCATCATTCGCTCTTTGCAATTTTTTGAAATGGATTTGTAAACTGGGAGTAAATTTACAGAATAAAAATTAATATTTCCAGTGTAGTAAGAAATCTCGTGAGCTAATTGCTTTACTTTTTCAAATCCTCGTTGACTTGTAAAAGGATAGCTGTGAAAATGCAAACAATCCACTCGAACGCCTCTTTTTGCCATCAAAAAAGCTGCAACAGGACTGTCAATCCCTCCTGATAACAATAACAATCCACGTCCCGAACTTCCAATTGGAAGTCCTCCCCAACCTTTAACTCTATCGGTGTAGACGTAGCAATTGTCTTTTATGTCGACATAAACAAAAAAGTCAGGATTTTTTATGTCAACTTTAAAATACTTTCCGTATTTTTTCAAAATAGTTCCACCTAATAGGGGGTTTAACTCAGGTGATTTAGGTTCAAATCTCTTGTCAACTCTGTGAACATCGACTTTAAATGTTTGGACAGTGTCCTCGTTTAATTTTCCCTTTATTATCTCTAATACCCCTTCTTGGATACTTTCAACCTTTTTTTCGCATCTAACACAAGGGCTGATGTAGACAATTCCGAAGACTTTTTTTATTTCATTGATAATTTCGTCAAATTCTTCAACATTTGCCTTTATATACAACTTCCCTTGCTCTTGATAGTATTCTTCTACATAAAATTTTGAAATTGCTGACAAAATTTTACTAATAGCACGCTTTTCAAACGTGTGTCGGTTTTTCCCTTTTAACGTTAGCTCACCGAAACTAACTGATATATACCAATCCAACATTTATCTCCTCATAATATCTCTAATATCTTCTAATCTCAACTTCAATTTTTCAACAAAAACATCTATCACATCATATGGCGTATCGTCAGTGAATGAAATTCTGATGCAACCATCGGAAAATTCATCTGGCGTGTTTATGCTTTGTATAATTCTCGATTTCTTCGAACCGTTGCAAGCACTTCCAGTCGAAATATAAATTCCGTCTTGCTCTAAATAATGTAGTAGAACTTCACTTTTAATGTAATTAAAACAAACATTTGTGATATACGGACTGTATCCTTCAATTTTGCTGTTGAAATAAACACCATCTATTTTCGATAATTTGTCCATTAAATCCGTTTTCATTTTCAATAATTTGTCATAAGTTTCATCAATTTTCGAAAAAACTTCCTCACTTGCACATTTCAATGCGACAATTCCAGCTACATTTTCTGTCCCCGGTGAAATCCCAAATTCTTGTGAGCCACCAGTAAATAGCGGTTTCACTTTTTCAGGATTTCTGATGAATATAGCTCCTACTCCTTTCGGAGCGTGGATTTTATGCCCGCTTATAGAGTAAAAATCAATCTTAGAATCGTCGATGTCTATTCTAATCTTGCCGAAACCTTGAATGCCATCAACGTGAAAAAGCGTGTTCGGATTTTTTTGTTTGATTTTCTTGCCAAGCTCATTAATCTGAAGTATTCTCCCAGTTTCATTGTTCACTTGCATTACCGAAACCAAACGTGTCTTTTCATTTACCAAATCGACGATATCATCTACTTTAAAATCATCACCTACATCCACAAAATGAACAATTCTGTCATCTTTTAATTTATTGTATGTTTTGAAAACAGAAGAGTGCTCGATGTTTGTAGTTATAAATTCTTCTTTTTTGTCATTTGTCACACTGCCGTTGATTGCGATGTTGTTGCCCTCTGTTCCACACGATGTGAAAAACAAATTATTAGGCTTAACACCCAACAAATTCGCTATTGATTTCCTGGAATCACTCACTAATTTTTCTGCTCTCATTCCAAAATCGTACAAGCTCGAAGGATTTCCATAATCCACAGTCATAGCCTTGACCATTTCTTCAACTGCTTTTTGTGACACCTTCGTCGTAGCAGCATTATCTAAATATATCATAATATCACTTCATTTCTCATAAAATCATATAAATATTATATCAGAATGGACACATTTAATAAAATAAATAGTATAATGGAATTGGTGATAAAATGAACAAAAACCAAGCCATTATAAATATCGAAACCACGGGAATAAACCCACACAAAAACCATATTTATTTGATAAACATATATACAAATCAAAAACACTACAACTTCTATTCGATAAATAATGAATCTGAAAATAAAATTATAACGTCGATTTACAAAATACTACACGATAAGAAAATAATCTGCTTCAGTGATTTTGATATTAAATTCATCAACACAAAAATAGTTAAATACACTGATTTTAAAGTGTTCAAGGATTATTTGTCACTTCAAAGAATGATTCAAAATTATTGTAACAATAATCTACAATCCACAAAATCAAAGTATCTAGCAGAAGAATTATTCAATATAAAACTTGATGACAAATCAAAATCAGTCTCGAAATACAAAATATGCACAAAAAAATCTATAATTTCCGATGAGTTGATTGAGTATTCTAAAATATCGATGAATTTCAACATAAAACTGTACAATTATTTAAAACAGTATTTTGCTCACAATTCGAATGAGTTTGTTTTGTATAAGAAGAAAATCAAATATCTAATATATAATTTCAAACAGGAAAAAAATAACATAATAATAAATTTGCTTTCCGACAACAAATTGGCAATCGATGCTATATTTGACTCTACTGAGATAAAATCTAGCGGAATGTATATTGAACTAATCGTATCACTTCATGAAGGTTACATAGAGGATGACTTTGTTGAATGTGTTATGACTGCTATGACAAATGATTATGACCTAGTGAATAATTACTACCCATTGATAATTAACCACAAAATCAACTATGATAATATAAAAAATTATGTAAATTACATAATAACAGGATTAGAAAATGAACAATAAATTAAAAAGAATAATTTGTGCAATAGTCGGGAATATTATAATAGGAATAAGCATTGGAATATTGAAATTATCGAAATTAGGCGTTGACCCACTAAGTTTTATGAACATAGCATTCGCCAATACATTGAATATAGATTTCGGAACAGTCATCACTTTTACTAGCTTCATACTCATTGTGATAGTTTTTCTTGGACATCGCAAATCTATCGGTCTCGGAACCATCATCAGTATGCTATTTGTAGGTTACAGTGCTGATTTTGCGTACAGTATTTTGAAAATTTGGCATACAAATCAATTTACAATTAATTTTGTGTACTTAATTATAGGTATAAACGTCGTGTGCATCGGTGCAGGAATCTACCTCGAAGCCAACCTCGGAGCAAGTGCCTATGACGCACTTCCATACGTCGTAAACAATATATCGAACCATAATTTTCCATATAAATACACTAGAATTGTATTAGATGTAACGTGTATAGTTGTCGCATTATTACTTCACGAAAAAATTCAAATAGGAACTATTATATTGGGATTTTTCACAGGTCCTCTTATAGTTTTCTATAGAAACAAAGCAAAAGAATTAATATTTAAAGAATGTTAATTTATCGAAAATTTTGTTGAATTAATGTTCATTAGGTTTATAATAAAAGTATATATAATCGCTAATAAATCAGGAGGAAATTATGAAATCATACTTATCACAATCATTTAAACAGAAGAATAAGGCATTCACATTGCTTGAAATGTTAGTAGTTCTCGCGATTTTGGCAATATTAATTGCTATTGCAATACCTGTCTACAAAAACCAAAAAGAAAAAGCGGCAATCACAGCACACAATGCAAACGTCTCGGTATTAGAAACAGCCGCAGAAAGCTACAGACAAGACCATGGAGATTTTCCTGAAGACATATCCCAATTAAAAGATGGTGAATATATCAAGCAAATACCTCCTGTTCCGACATCTAATAACGATAAATTAAAAGGAAAAAGTTACTCAATTGATAAAAAAGGGAAGGTTCATCCAGAAGCGATAACAAAATCAGACGAAACCCAAAAAAAATAAAAATATTTAAGAACAATCTGCTTAACTTTAGCAGGTTGTTTTTTTGTATACATCACACGACCAAAATACAAAAATGAAAATTTTATGTTAAAATATTTCACCAAAAAATCTCACAGAATTTATCAAATATTTCGTCTTGTATCAATGTATTAAAAATTTCTCTATTTACCTTAAATTATGCACACAACTAATTTATTTTCGCTATTCTCATCGAATTGTTTAATAAATCTGCCATTAATCCTCCCATTTAAAGACCGTATGTCTACGTATTTTGATTCATGATTCTTTTATGTCTATCAAGTAAAAGACCATTGGCGGAGTATGTAGGAATCGAACCTACGCAGCATTACTGCCCTAGTTGTTTAGCAAACAACCCTCTTAACCTCTTGAGTAATACTCCAAATAAAAAATCGCACGATTAACGCACGATTAATTTGTTGATATTTAGTTGTTTTGTGTGGATTTTCACACGATTAATTCACGATTATTGCACTAAAAAAGCACATCTAACATACTACGCAGGTAACTAGTTAGTGTGCTTATTCATCAATTTTATTTTTTCCGTATCGTCTTTCAAGTTCTGCTTCCCATTCTTTTGCTTCTTTTTTCTGTTCTTCAGTTAGCTCTCTATAGCCAATTGTTTCTCCTTTAAATGGTGCTGTAAACCTATTCGTTAACAACTTATGCTTTTCTTTTTCGGTTAATTCTCTCTTAGCCATTAAATACCTCCTCAATTGTTATATGGTAAACATCATTTATTTTTTTCTTACTTATTATTAGAAATTCAGTATTCCTCTTATATAAAACTTCTTCTTCATCAAGCCCTATACTCGATATATCTTTACCCATTTCTTTTACCAAATAAATAGTTTCTAAAGTATCACGAAATTTTATTCATCAGTTCTCTAATCGGTAAAACTATGTTTTCAAATAAACCTTTTTTACTCTTTCGGCAGGCTGGGTGGAATGTCTTAACTATAATCGTATCATTATAGATTAAATAGCTTAAATAGTCAGAAACATAAGTCCAAGAATTAGTATTTAAATTAAGAATATTTTTAATAAATATATCTCCTGTCCCTCCACAAATTATAAGGTCAGGTCTATATATTTTAACTTGTTTTTTTATATATTCTCTGTCTTCTTTTGCAAACTTATCTATCTCAGAATCGTTTGATGTTGCCCTCCCAGGAGTCTTTTTTAAATTTATAACAGAAATAGGAGCAAGATATTTTCCCCTATCATATTTATCTAAATCTTTAACCTCTTCAAAATCTTTCTTGAATATAATTCCTGCACTAAATCTAGAAACATTGTTCCATATACATCCTCCAACAGCACCATCTCTTAAAAATTCAGCTAAATCATATCCTCCATCTTCTTCTTTTTCATTTGTTTCTTTTAGTATAAAAGTTATGTTCAAAGTAGCATTATTATAAGAATAAAAATCTACTATCCCATCAGGAGAGAAGTATTTATATTTCTCTTTCCACTCAGAGAATAGTTTGTTTTGTTTTTCCTTTTGACGTAATATCTCATAATAGAATCCATTACAATAATCTCTTAGAAATAAATGCAATACACCTGCTTTAGATACAACATATTTACATGATTCAAAATATTTTTTTATATCCTTATCTTAAATGTCAACAATAGGGTTTTTACCAAAAGATATTTCAAAGGCTATTTGTGCGGCATCTTTAGGAGAATATCCATGGTTTTTCAAATATAGAGAAATATCTTCCCTAGTCTTTGGATATTTAAAATCTGAAAATGCTTTATGTGTTCCTGTATTAGGTTTAACACTTAATAGTATTAAAGCTGATAACTCTAGCATTTCATAAAAGCTTTCTACTTTATTCCTTATAATATCATCAAAGTAATCTCCAATCGTGTAGTTATAGTGTATATTCTTATATTTTAAAAAATCTTCAACATCTATATCTCTATTCAAATTATTACCTAGATAATTATCGGCGGCAGGAGTATTAAATAAGATTTGAGTAGAACTAAAAGAAATTTCTTGGGAATTAGGCCATCTCTTTGATTTTTCTAATCTATAAGGAGTGCTATTTCCTAAAATATCTTTTACTAATTCAAAGTTGCTTTTATGTAAATACAGTTGAAATGTATCTTCTCTGTTTAGGTTTAAAGCATAGTCTTCTGGAATATCGAAACCATCTCTATGAAGACCTGTCTTCTTAGGCAAGTCAACTCCATACGAAACAGAATCATCAAATATAATTTCTTTAGCCTCATGATTATAATAATGAGCAGGCATAGGGTTTATATATTCTAAATCTAATAGATAAAGTGATAGCAAGCCAATCGGAAAAACATAAACATTTTGGTCTTTAATATTTTTCTTAATCTTTAAGATTATTTCTATATCTTTAAACCACTTATTTTTCTCAAAATAATGCAATTCTTTCTCTACCCTTTCACTTACATAATCATTATTAGGGTATTTTGCATTTGCATTATTTATAACTAACTCTCTAATATTCATAAAAACCTCCTTGTTTTCTTTGCTACGCATATAAACTGTTTGAAGGATAAAAAAACTCTACCTGTTTAATCTTTTTATTTATTTAATTATACCCATATAAAAAAACAATCAATCCCAATGAACATAGAATGATTCACTCTTATCATTGCAACATCTTATTGCATTTCAAAATCCATTGTAATGGCATTTACTACATCTATTCTTATTTTCTAGTAACCAAAAGTAAAGTAATATTTAATATTTATTTTGTTAGTGTGCTTAATTATCAAATTTATTTTTTAATTTGTAATCTATACTAAAATCTACCTCTTCATCCGTTAACACGTCAAAGATAATTTCTGTATCTGTATCGTCTTCATAATCTGAAACATTTGGCTCATAATCTAAAATATTAAATCCCAATTTTTTATTAATTTCATCTAATGTTGTCATAAAAATACCTCTATTAAAACATCCATAATTTTAAATATTTGTTAAGATAATTAAAAATTCCTATAATAGTTTATCTTTTGTACGTAAGAACAAATTACATTTAAAACATCTAGTTATTACGATAGTTGTTACGATATCAAGTAACAGCTAAAAATTAAGCAAAACAAAACGGCTCATTTCTAACATTTATTAAAATTAGAAACAAGCCGTATAGTTGTGGCAGGGGATAGAGGACTTGAACCCCTGACATCCGGTTTTGGAGACCGACGTTCTACCACTGAACTAATCCCCTTGGTGCCCAGAGCCGGAATCGAACCAGCGACACAAGGATTTTCAGTCCTTTGCTCTACCGACTGAGCTATCTGGGCACATACTTTATTTAGGAAATCAGAATATTATAAAAAAATATTTCTTGAAAAAATCAAGAAATAAATTTTGGTGGGCCTTCAGGGACTCGAACCCGGGACCTACCGGTTATGAGCCGGGCGCTCTAACCAACTGAGCTAAAGGCCCAAGAATAAGTATATTCTTGGCGGAGAAAGAGGGATTTGAACCCTCGCATCCCGTTAAGGATCTACTCCCTTAGCAGGGGAGCCTCTTCAGCCACTTGAGTATTTCTCCTAAATAAAGTAAAGATTTGGCGGAGAGAGTGGGATTCGAACCCACGCGGGGTTGCCCCCAAACGGTTTTCAAGACCGCCTCGTTATGACCACTTCGATACCTCTCCTCAAATGGTGGCTCATCCGGGACTCGAACCCGGGACACCCTGATTAAAAGTCAGGTGCTCTACCATCTGAGCTAATGAACCATATTGGCTGGGGTGACAGGACTCGAACCTGTGGAATGCAAGAGTCAAAGTCTTGTGCCTTACCAACTTGGCTACACCCCATTATAATTGGCGCACCTAGGGGGATTCGAACCTCCGGCACACGGATTAGAAGTCCGTTGCTCTATCCAGCTGAGCTATAGGTGCTTAATTGGAGCGGGTGAAGGGAATCGAACCCTCGCAACCAGCTTGGAAGGCTGGGGCTCTACCACTGAGCTACACCCGCATATTTGATGATTTTTATTGAATTTTATTGGTGGAGGAGGGTGGATTTGAACCACCGAAACATAACGTAACGGATTTACAG